>CAYXAZ010000008.1:0-45657 GCA_964463085.1 uncultured Flavobacteriaceae bacterium
ATCAATACATCAAACAATCCTTTACGGAGGTCTTGCATAATTTCTACACGTTCTAAGGTATCAACATCACTATGTATATAACGGCAACGGATTTGTATTCTGCTTAAATATTTAGTCAGTTCTTCCGCCATACGTTTGGTCAAAGTAGTCACCAAAGTACGTTCATCTTTTTCTACACGCACTTGAATTTCTTCAATCAAGTCATCGATCTGATTTAAACTTGGGCGTACTTCAATTTGAGGATCTAATAATCCTGTTGGGCGGATGACCTGTTCTACAAAAACACCTTCTGTTTTTTGTAATTCATAATCTGCCGGAGTGGCACTTACAAACAGTGTCTGATGTTGTATAGCCTCAAATTCTTCAAATTTTAAAGGACGATTATCCATTGCAGCAGGGAGTCTAAAACCATATTCCACTAAGTTTTCCTTACGTGAACGGTCACCACCATACATGGCATGGGTTTGTGGAATGGTAACATGACTTTCATCAATGACCATTAAAAAATCACTGGGAAAATAATCTAATAAACAGAATGGTCGTGTACCGGGAGCTCTTCCATCAAGGTAACGCGAATAATTTTCTATACCGCTACAATAACCCAATTCACGAATCATTTCCAGATCAAATTCCGTACGTTCTTTCAATCGTTTTGCTTCTAAATGTTTGCCGATCTCTTTAAAATAATCGACTTGCTTTACCATATCTTCCTGAATTTGATGAATGGCATTTTGCAATATATCAGGTGAGGTTACAAAGAGATTGGCAGGATAGATATTCAGTTGTTCATATTTTTCAATAACGCGATTATTGACAATGTCAAAGCTTTCTATTTCTTCAATTTCATCGCCAAAAAAATGAATACGATAGCCATAATCTCCATAAGAAGGAAAAACAGTAATAGTATCACCTTTTACTTTAAATGTGCCGCTTTTAATTTCGTATTCGGTTCTGGAATACAAGCTCTGTACGAGTTGGTGTAAAAACTTAGTTCTGGCTATCTTTTGGTCAACTTCAATGGTAATGACATTCTTTTTAAACTCTATAGGATTCCCAATACCATACAAACATGAAACTGAAGCCACAACCAATACATCTTTACGACCCGAGAGTAGGGAAGATGTAGTACTCAAGCGTAGTCGTTCTATATCATCATTGATAGATAAGTCTTTTTCTATATACAATCCGCTTGACGGAATATAGGCTTCAGGCTGATAATAATCGTAATACGATACAAAATACTCTACCGCATTTTCAGGAAAGAATTGCTTGAACTCTGAATATAATTGTGCTGCTAAGGTTTTGTTATGTGCCAATACTAAAGTAGGGCGTTGAATTTTTTCAACCACATTGGCAACTGTAAATGTTTTTCCTGAACCTGTTACACCCAATAAGGTCTGGTATTTTTCACCTGAAAGAATATTACTGCTAATTTCAGCAATAGCCTGAGGTTGGTCTCCGGTTGGGGTATATTCAGATTCTAGTTTAAATTGCATTGTGCAAAAATAGTGTAATTTGAGGAGAAATAAATAGCCACGAATGCACGAATATTATTAATTGAAATACTTCAAAATTATTCGTGAATTCGTGATGAAAACTTAATATTTAAACTTAGTGTAATTGCTTTACAAATCTCTCTTTTGTAATAATCTATACGATAAATAGATAAATATAAAGGTCCAAACAGAAACAATTAGTATTTGATACCAATGTACATCAACATCTTTAGATAGATTTTCACCTACTTGTTTGGCAACACTTTTTACTGCATTTAAAGACGTAAAAGGCTCTTTAATTAAGTTGGTCATTGATTCTAATGGAAAAAATTGCATGACACTATCTACACTATCTGAGGAAGAGGGATCTTCCTTAAATTTCCAATATAAAAATCCTTTAAAAATACTTTCAACAAAGAACCATACGAGTATGGCGCCCACTGCAAAAGCTGAACGTTTTATTAATATACCCATAAACAATCCGAAAGAGAAGAAACCGACAAGTTTGACAAAGAATGCTAATAAGTATTCCAGGTCAGAAAAGATAATGGAAACTTCATTATAATCAGAATATATCAATCCTAATATCATGGACACAACAAATACAAATAGTGTTGACACTGCGGCAAAAACAATTACAGTGTAGAATTTAGAGAGTATAAATTCTTTCTTGCTGAGTCCGTCAATCAAATTCTGTTTTAAGGTTTTGTTACTGTATTCATTTGCCATCATTGAAACAATTACCAAGAGTAAAAAGAACTTAAAAAGGGATGCCATAAAGGTGTTAAAATGCCAGATATATGGGAAGTTAAAAATGCCTTGATCTGCCAAATGAAACTCTATCGGACCAATATCAAATTTTATGGCCGCTATTAAAGCTACTGAAGTTAGTAGCGCAAAATAGATAATAGATAATACTTTACTGGCTCTATTATGTTTTAGTTTATGAAATTCTATATTTAAAAGACGTAACATGAATACGATTGATTTTACGGTTAATTGTTATTGGTTAGGGTTAAGAATTGTTGCTCTAAACTCGGCATACGTTTTACTAAATGTGATAGTGTAATACCATTTTTAAAGAGATAAGCATTCAAATCGGTTGCTGTTAACTCTTCTTGTAACATTGCAATGAGTTTGCCTTCCTCTTCTTTTATAGTGCCAATTGCCGGATGATTGTTGAGCAATTCATTAAGTTTCTCTTTTTGATTTTCGGTATTTAACTCAAAAAACCCTTTAGAAGCAGTCATTTCATCTACTCTACCGGAATAGAGTTTTATTCCGTTTCTAATCACTACAACATGCGAACAGACTTTTTCAACTTCATCCAGTAAATGTGAAGCTAATAAAATGGTGGTTCCTTTTGCCGCAATCTCTTTGATGATCTTTCTTATTTCATGAATTCCTTGTGGATCTAGTCCGTTTGTAGGCTCATCTAAAATTAATATTTCAGGATCATTCAAAAGGGCAGAGGCAATAGCCAAGCGTTGTTTCATTCCCAATGAATAGGTTCTGAACTTACTATGTCTACGTTCGTATAGATTAACGGTTTTAAGTTTTTCATCAATTTTATCATAGGCTACTCCTTTGATCTTACAGATCAATTTCAAATTTTGAGTAGCCGTCATGTACGGATAAAAATTGGGGCGCTCAATAATCGCTCCTACTTTCTTTAAAGCTTCATGAGTAGAAATAGTACCGTCAAACCAGCTAAACTCACCTGAAGTTCTATTAACTACATTTAAAATAATACCTAAAGTGGTTGATTTTCCACTTCCGTTGGGACCTAAGATTCCATATACATTTCCTTTTTGAATATCAAAAGAAAGATTGTTTACCGCGTGGACCGATCCGAATTTTTTATCTAGATTTTTGAGAGATAATATTGTTTCCAATAGTGAGGCTATTTTTTAGTTACTTTAATATGACGAGTAAAAATACAATTTGTAACAGGAAGATAAAAAAAATACGCCTTTGCGAAGATTTTCATTAGAAAATCTGTGGCAATCTCTTAAGAGTTATCACCTGCATATTTAAATACTAACCATTCCAACTTTTGTAATAATTTATTAAGGTAACTCGTTGTGCATTTTGAGTTAAAATAGTTTACGAAATGTCAGTTCGAGTGATTTTTTTGATAAAAAATCGTATCGAGAACCAATTCAATAACTAAAATTCTTATTCTCGATACAAATTTTACTCATTTTAATCGTAAAATTCACTCGAATTGACAGAATTTGTCAAAATGCACAACGGGTTAAGGTAGGTTTTTAAAGACGAAGAGGTCACCATACTGAAACTCCCGAACCGTCGGGACAGCACAGGCTGTCGCTTATACTTCGTTTCTCGTGAGGACGTCTTATGTATTTGTGGCTATTTTTATGATTATACGAATCAAATCCCCTTTTAGGAAAGAGTTAATCTTAATTTATCATCTCATCAAAATTGTCGAAGTCAAAATCGTCAAAATTTTCTAAATTATCATAGTTCTCTGCCGAGTCATCACCAATATTTTCACTTGTAAATTCTTTTTCAGGAGCTACACTAGGTACTTCACCCACTGAAAGTAATAAACTTGGTAGATCAAATTGATTTGTGTCTTCTGCAACAGTGATCAATTCAACAAAAAATGTCCACATTGAAAAGAAATCATATACATAGATAAGTTTGCTTTTATCTTCAGATAACACATCTTTTATAAAGAAGTTCTGCATTGCTATGGCATCATTAGCATCATCCATGTTAAATAAAGGAATCTCTTCACCTTGATTCCAATTATCATCCGTTAAGTAAAAAGAAGCCATTTCATTACCATCAAAGCCAAAAGCATTGGTAATTGAATTATGCAAATCTTCTAATGTCGTTTCATTGCTAACGGCAATATCTCTTATTACATCTTCTTTGATGTCTAATATCAAACGAATTTTATAAATCATATCTAGTCTAAGATCTTGGGCAAAGTTATTAATAATTGATAAACTTTTCATTACTTTTACCTCAAACATTATCTTTATATGGATACAGAAAAACTGTTAGAAAAATTGAATAGCGTCGGTAAAAATACCTTAATGGAAACGCTAGATATAAAATTTATAGAAGTTGATAAAAATAAAGTAGTGGCAACCATGCCTGTAACTACTAAAGTACATCAACCTGATGGTGTTTTACATGGTGGTGCAACGGTAGCCTTAGCGGAAACAGTTGGTAGCTATGCTTCATTTCTTTCTGTTGATAAAGAGAAGCAAATGGTAAGAGGTATTGAAATTTCTGCGAATCATTTAAGAAGTCTTAGTGAAGGGTTGGTTATCGCCACGGCAACACCTATCCATAAAGGAAGAACCACTCAGCTATGGGAAATTAAAATTAAGGATGAGCAGGACAACTTAATTTCACTTTGTAAGTTAACCACTATTGTACTGTCGAAAGAGTGAGGTTGTTAGTGATTCAAAGTTCAAAGTTCAAAATTTGAGATTTGAGATTTGAGATTTGAGATTGAGTTAATATTAATCACAAAAGTTAAGGGTTTTAATCGAAAAGAATTCCTCTACCCCGAGTGCTCGGGATACCTCGGATCTGCCTGCCGCAGGCAGGGTTTCCGATTTACCTCTTCCGCCTCAGGCGGATCAGAACTGCTTTTTTGCAGTTCCGGGTGAGGTAAAATTTGTCATCAACTATATTAAATATTCTATTAAAAAGAATCGTTTATTTTGAAAATTGAAACTATATCCTTTTTTGATAAAATTACAGAGGCTTTAAAAGCTGAATTGCCATTTGTAGCCTATAGACATCCTGAAACAGATAAAGTTAAAGGATATTTTCAAAAGAATAATGATTTACATTACACGAATGATTTTTCTGAATCAGGTTTTGTGTTTGCACCATTTGATGATGCCAAACCTACTGTATTTTTCCCCTTGACGGAATCAACTACTTTAAAAACTAATTTTTCTAGTGTTTACACCAACTTTGAAGAAAAAAACCACCAAAGGTCACTATCTGAAGCTCCAAAAGAGGCACATATAAATTTAGTGCAAAAGGGGATTAATTTTTTAAATACTTCAGATGTCAAAAAAGTAGTTTTATCTAGAAAAGAAATTATAGAATATCCTGATTTTAATGTTGTAGAAATCTTTAAAAAGCTATTGATAAACTACACAAATGCGATGGTGTATGTATGGTTTCATCCTAAGATAGGACTTTGGTTGGGGGCAACTCCTGAAACTTTACTAAAAGTTCAAGACGATTCATTTAAAACTATGTCATTGGCAGGCACACAAACTTATCAAGGAAGTTTAGAGATAGTTTGGCAACAGAAGGAAAAACAAGAACAGCAATTTGTAACCGATTTTTTTGTTGAAAAATTGAATGATGACATTACAGTTTCAGCACCTCATACGATAAAAGCAGGTAGTTTAGTACATTTATGTACCGATATTTCAGGAAAACTATCACAAGAACTTACATTGTATAAACTTTTAAGGTTATTACATCCAACACCGGCGGTTTGTGGTTTGCCTATGAATGAATCAAAAGTATTTATTCTAGAAAACGAAGGGTATGATCGTGAGTTTTACACAGGCTTTTTAGGCGAATTAAATATTGATAATTCTTCTAATTTATTTGTTAACTTAAGATGTATGCAAGTTTTACAAAAACAGTTGGCAATTTATATTGGTGGTGGTATCACTATTGATAGTAATCCTAAAAACGAATGGGAAGAAACAGTAGCCAAGAGTAAAGTGATGTTAAAAGTGTTGAATTAGGTATAAGCCTGAGTTACTAAATGAAAAACCAAATAGATGTTACAAAGTGCGATATATTTATGACAAATAAAAATAATACTGTTCTATATATTGGTGTTACCTCCAATTTGATAAAAAGAGTTTACCAACATAAGTCAAAAGCATATAAAGGATTTACTGAGAAATATAATTGTGATAGATTGGTTTATTTTGAGGTTTTCACTGATATAAATGAAGCTATTTTAAGAGAAAAACAAATTAAAAAAGGGAATAGAAAAAAGAAAAATGATTTAGTAGATAAGCTAACCTTAAATGGTGTGATTTATCAGAAGGGTGGATCTTTAATTTTTCATAAACACTATACTAAAAAACAAAAACCGTCTTCACGAGGAGTGAGGGACGAACGACAGCCTGTGCTGAACTTGTTTCAGTATGGTGATCTCTTTATCCGCAGAAAGTGTCCATACTAAAAAATCAAAAAATTGCTATGGTTTGTGTTTTGAAAATTAGGTAAGAACTTATGAGAGATTGCCACGAAATTAGAAAAATAATTCCTCGCGAAGACGTAATTTTAAAACAACTAAAATACTAATTTGATATTATAAACACTAATCTTTAACTGCTTGTAAATGCATCCAATAATCTTTTCTAGTGGTGATTTTAATTGCAGTAAAACCAGCATTTTGTAACCATTCAATTTGATCTTTAAAATTATCAGGTTTATCGAATTCATTGTAATGCTCTTGTAGCCAATCCCACTTTTCGCCATCAGGAAAATTTGAATCGACAAATGCTTTCCAATCTTCTAATAATGTTGAATGTTCAGGACTGTCTTTATTGATCATTAGATCAGTACAAGAAAAAATACCTCCTTTTTTAAATGATCTATTAATTTTTTGAAATAATTCTTCCTTTTCTTTTGAATCACAATGATGAAGACTGAATCCGGCTACAATTAAATCATAATTATTAACTTTAAACTCATAATTTTTAAAGTAGGAAGCTATATATTCAATTTTATAATCTTTAAATTGTTGTTGGCATAAATTTAGCATTTCTTGAGAAGCGTCTAAAAGAGAGTATTTAGCGTTGGGAAATACTTCTAATAATTTAGAAGTTACATTGCCATTACCGCAACCTAGATCTAAAATATTTTCAGGGTTGAATCCTTTGGGTAAAGCTTCAGTAAAACATGACATTAATTTGAGGTAATGCGGTACGCATCCTATCATATCATGCGTATAATTTTTAGAGAACTCACTAAACTCATCTGCAATGTTATCTTTGATTTTCATAATATATTCTAAACATACAACAGGTCTAAAGAGGTATCCATAGCACCATTAGTATTTGAATGACAAAGTATAATATAAACGGAATTACCAAATAGCCCATAATATCTCTAGCCTGTATTTTAATTCCTTTTGCCATAACAGGCATCAATAATAAAAGATAAAATGGTTGCAGTAAATTTGTCAAACCTTCTCCATAAGCAATAGCTAGAGATGCTCTAGCATTCATTGCTGTTAATTCTGAAGGAGCCAAGCCAGCACCAATATTATTCACGGCTTCAATAACACTGGGGCCGATAACTGCATATTCTCCACCACCGGACGGAATAGCAAAATTTACAATACCACCTAATAAATAAGCAAAGAACGGATAGGTATCAGCTGTTGCTACAGATGCAATTAGTTTTCCTAATTCAGCTCCCAATCCTGTAAAAGTCATAATACCCATAATACCTGCATAAAAAGGAAATTGAAATAAGATACCCGAAATATTACTACTAGCTCGTTTCATTGAAATACTATAGCGCATGGGAGTTTTATGTAATATGAGTCCCATTATTATAAAAACAAAAATCATGATATTTAAATTCAAGTCAAGCCCTTTGGTACCAAAATGAAATATAATATAGATCACACCCATAAGTGCAACAAGATATTGAAGTAACATACTATTGTTCAATTGATCAGAAACTGCTTTAAAAGGAAGTTTAAGACTTATAGCTTCTTCCTTTATATTATGTTGTGTTGATTTCTCACTAGCATCTAATAGATCATTCAATTCTTTTCCCTGAGTTTTTTTAGGAGCTAGTAAAAGCATTAAAATGGGTCCGACAATAAGTACCAATGCTATCATACTAATATTTAAAATAGACCCCAATGTATAAGAGGTTGGTATTGTATCGGATAAAATACCTGCTTCAATCATATAATTTTTTTCGGTATTAAGTAAAAGTGGAATTGAACTAGACAAACCGGTTACCCAACTAATACTTGAAAAATAAACACAGGCGATGAGGTAAGGATAATTGATATCTTTAACACGTATTGCTAATTGTCGTGCTAAAACAGCTGTGATAACCACCCATCCCCAACTGATCATAGATAATAAAAAACCAATTAAAACAACAAAGTAATACACTTGTTTAGGTGTTTTAATATATTTTACAAGCCAATCTATACCTTTTTCAACTAACGGAGATAAAGCAATACTATAACCTGTAATAATTAACAACACCATTTGCATTCCAAACTCAAGAAGCGTCCAGAAACCGTCATACCATGATTGTATGATTTTTAGCGGTGTAGCGCCAATCCAGAAAAATGAAATTAGTGCAGTAATCAATGTTAACACCAATGCAAAAACAAATGCATCAGGCATGTTTTTTTTGAAAATGTCTGTAAATTTTTCGCCTAGTTTTGTAATCATTATCATCTAAACTTTTAATATTTCTATTTTTTTAGTATCCTATTAGAATGTGATTATAATATTAGGCAATAGTTATCAAATATCAAAATTATAAATCAAGGTCAGTAGTCTTACAAACTTAATAGATGGTTTAACTCTAATGTTTCAAAGTGTTTAGGGCTTAACCTTTTTTATTCCAAAGACGTTTAAATATTTTCATAACAAACAAGGCAATAAAACCAACTAGTAAACCAACAAAAAATTCTATAATTATTGAGGGTACGCCATGCAAAATGCCATGTAAAAAATCAACATTATGTACAAATATGCCTCCGGCAACTAATAACAAGGCAATGGTGCCAATAAAAGCTAAACTTTTAATTACTTTGGGTAGCGCATTTATCAGAAAATTACCTAAATGATATGATATTCCTTTTTTACCATTACTTAACTTAACTAATTTGTAACCTAAATCATCCATTCTTACAATAAGGGCTACAATACCATAAACACCTATAGTTGCTATAATAGCAACAACTGATACAACAAGAATTTGTGTAGTAATTGGTTTATCTAAAACGGTGCCAAGGGCAATGATTACAATTTCAATTGATAAAATAAAATCGGTTATAATAGCCGATTTAATTTTCTCTTTTTCAAGAACTAAAATTTCATCTTCGGTTAGTATCTCATCCTCAACTTCATCTTTTGGATGTTTGTGAGGTACAAAGTATTCGTATATTTTTTCAGCACCTTCATAAGCTAAATAAACAGCTCCTAACATTAAGATCAATGTGACTGCCCAAGGTAAATAAGCGCTTAAAAGAAATGCTATGGGTAGAATAATTAATTTATTGACAAATGATCCTTTTGTTATCGCCCACAATACAGGTATTTCGCGTGAAGAGACAAAACCTGAAGCTTTTTCTGCATTAACCGCTAAATCGTCACCTAGAATACCTGCCGTTTTTTTTGTTGCAACTTTACTCATTACAGCAACATCATCCATAAGCGCGGCGATATCATCTAACAGTGCGAAAAACCCTGACGCCATTTTTAGTTGACTTTTGATTAATTGAAATTTATTTTTTTACTACCGCCTACTACCTATTTCAACTTTACAGCCTTTCCTTTTTGTTTAAAATTTGAACCCTTATAATAAGCTTTGAAATTATATGATTTGTCTTTAAACTTAGTTATTTTTACATGAAAAGGAGTGCTGTCTAGTTCATTTTTTGGATGTAATTTAGTTAAAATATATTCAAAATTAGATTTCCATTCAATGGCAAAAGTATCTTTTACATTATTATAAGTTTCTATTTGGATAGTATCATTTCTAACAGCAATAGAAGTAATATCTGAGTCTTCTAAAAAAGTTTTAAAAGTTCCGGTTTTAAATTCATTGATATCAGTATTTCCTTTACAGGAAATTAAAATAAATAACAATAGTATGATGAAAATATAGCGCATTAGATACCTGTATAGTTAGTTGGTGTAATGGCTTTTAATTCTGCTTTAATAGTATCAGAAACTTCTAAATTATCAATAAAGTCAGCCATACTTTTTTGGTTGATGACAGTATTGGTTCTGGTCAATCCTTTTAGTGCTTCATACGGATTTGGGTAATTCTCTCTACGTAAAATAGTCTGAATAGCCTCAGCTACTACTGCCCAATTATCTTCTAGGTCTTGCTCAAATTTTTCTTTATTCAATAATAATTTATTCAAACCTTTTAAAGTTGAGGTAAAACCAATAATAGTATGCGCAAAAGGTACGCCTACATTTCGCAATACAGTTGAATCAGTTAAATCACGTTGTAAACGTGAGATGGGTAATTTTGCTGATAAATGCTCAAAAATTGCGTTTGCCAGTCCTAAATTACCTTCAGAATTTTCAAAATCAATCGGATTCACTTTATGCGGCATAGCAGAAGAGCCTACTTCACCTTTTTTAATTTTTTGTTTGAAATAGTTCATTGAAATATAGGTCCAAAAATCTCTATTAAAATCAATGATAATAGTATTGATACGTTTGAGCGCGTCAAAAATGCCTGCTAAATGGTCGTAATGTTCTATTTGAGTGGTCGGAAAAGAATGATGTAAGCCTAATACTTTTTCGACAAAATGAGTTCCGAAGTCTTTCCAATTTACCGTTGGATATGCTACTTTATGTGCATTGTAATTTCCGGTAGCTCCGCCAAACTTTGCAGCATAAGGTATTTGTTGTAATTGCTGTATTTGTTGTTCTATACGTTCAATAAACACCATAATTTCTTTACCTAAACGAGTTGGTGATGCAGGTTGACCATGTGTTCTTGCCAGCATTGGAATAGTTGACCATTCATCAGCTAAGGCTCTTAATTTATCAAGTAAACTAGCAATTTCAGGATAATACACATTGTCAAAAGCATCATTGATAGATAGAGGGATAGCTGTATTATTGATGTCTTGTGATGTGAGTCCGAAATGAATAAACTCTTTGTGTTGCTCTAAATGCAATCTGTCAAATTTTTCTTTGATAAAATATTCAACAGCTTTGACATCGTGATTGGTAATTTTTTCAATGTCTTTTATTTGTTGTGCATCTGCTACAGAGAAATTAGTGTAAATTTTCCGTAAATCAGTATATTTATTTTTGTCAAAATTTTGAAGCTGAGGTAGCGGTATTTCGCATAAAGCAATAAAATATTCAATTTCTACTTTTACACGATATTTTATAAGTGCTTCTTCAGAAAAATAGGATGCTAACGATACAGTTTTACTTCTATAACGTCCATCAATTGGTGAAATAGCATTCAAGCTGTTTAATTCCATTCATTTTTAAATTGAGATTGTAAAAATAAATGAATTATGAGTAATAAGAAAGTAATAACGGTGTTTTCTAAGCAGCAGTATCTTTTGACATAGATTCTAACACTCTTTTGGCTCTAGTTGCATAGCCTGGGCTCTCAAGAGGAAGATTTTTTTCAATGATCATTTTAAGTTCATAGTGAATCCAACCTGTTTTAATACCCAAAAAATATAATGATTCCATTGCATGGGCTTTTGTTGCAACTTTATAATCACTTAATAACCATTCAAAACAAGTTTCTATCATTTGTGAAACCTGATCTTGAGTGATGGTTAATTTTATAGGAGAATCAAACTTAGAGTTGTAATCTTGAGCTACTAAATTACATATTTTAGCAATAGATCTAACTGCGCTTTCTTCTTTAATATTTGAGATGTTTTCAATAAAATAGGTCAAGTTAAACGCTAACCAATCAAGACGTTTTTCACATACTAATTCTAATATCCAAATAGCCTTAACAGAAAGTTCATTGTTATGTTCAAATGCAATTTCAATTAGAGATTGAAATAACTCTTGGTCTTTTAAAACCTTTTTAGTTATTTTAACTCTATTCTCTCTGCCTGCATCTTGAATGGCATTCAATTCCTTTAATAAGGAATATTTCATTTTGTCTTTTACTGTTTTCACCCGTTAAATTTTATAAAAATTTGGTATAACTAATTGTCTTATGATATATCTAAACTAAAATTTCACTAAAATATTATATAAATCTACTATTATTTGAGAATGTAAAATATAAAGGATTAAATATCAGAAAATTGGAATGCCATTTCTTATTTTATAAGTACTCAAATAAAAATATAATATTTTTTGAGTAAGCTTCAAAAGTTTCGTTTTTAATGGATGATTTTTAGGTGAGAACCGGTATAGCACATAATTTCTGACAAATTTTACCGTTTTCTTATAGTTGAATACAAATTTTGTATGCAAAGCTCTAATGTAAAATTTGGGTTAACTAATTACGGAATAGTATTTGTACAACAAAAAATGAATAAAACAGTTATTAATCATTATGAGAAAATTTAAAGCAACCATTATATTTTTCACTATAGTTTTTCTTAGTATTAGCTTTTCGTTTGCACAATCTGAAATAAACCAGCTTGATGCTAATGGAAAACGAGATGGTGTTTGGAGAAAATATTATAGTAATAAACGCATTCGTTATCAAGGTAAATTCAATCATGGTAAAGAAGTAGGGGTGTTTAAATATTTTTCGGCAGCTAGTTCAGATCATCCTGTGGTTATTAAAGCATATAATCTAGATAATTCTATTGCTGAAGTTAGTTTTTATAATGTAAATGGTCTATTAGAGAGTAAAGGTAAAATGAAAGGTAAAGATAGAGTAGGTAAGTGGTTTTTTTATCATGAAGATGGTAAAACTGTAATGTCTGAAGAGAATTATATGAATGGAAAATTAGATGGTGAATATAAAACATTTTATAAAACAGGTAAATCTACTGAAGTAGCATATTATAAGGATGGATTGCTAGATAGTGTATATAAAAAGTACTCTATAAAAGGACATTTGTATCAACATTTTACTTATAAAGCAGGTAAGTTGGATGGTAAAGTTGTTTATTATAGTAGGAAAACAGGATCATTGACCACTAAGGGTGCATTTAAAAATGATGTACGTGTTGGTACTTGGGAAAACTATGTAGATGGAGAATTGATAAGTATTGAGCAACCTAATAAAAAGAAACAACGTATTAAAAAATAATAATCAATTGTTGAAATAATTTTCAACTTTCGCCAAACCACTTTTTATCATAACCATAGCTTTGTCTATGGTTTCTTTTTTTGTCCTAAATGATAAAATGGCAATACGTATTACAAATTTTTCATTCAAAATAGTAGAGCTTAAAAATATGGTGCCGTCATTGTGTAAATATTCCAATAGTTTTCAGTTGGCAGTCTTCAGTCTGCAGTAAGCAGTGAACAAGAAACTGAAGACTGCCAACTGAAAACTAAAATCCATATCTTTGCAAACTAATAGTTAACGTGAATTCGATGTAAGAAATGTAGTTAATAATGCAAAATATTGATTATTAGCACTTTGTCTGTTCGAGCGCAGTCGAGAACTATTTAAAAACCTTTCGACTGCGCTCAAGGAGACATTAAAACTTTCATTTCACATTTAAAATATTGATTATTAGTTATTTAAAAAAATAGTTATATCGAACTCACGTTAGTTAATAAAATTTTTAAATGAAACGAGTTGTAGTTGGTTTATCCGGTGGGGTTGATTCGAGCGTTGCTGCTTATCTATTAAAGGAGCAAGGTTATGAAGTTATAGGCTTGTTTATGAAAAACTGGCATGACGATTCGGTTACAATTTCAAACGAATGTCCGTGGTTAGAAGATAGTAATGATGCTATGTTGGTTGCTGAAAAATTAGGAATTCCGTTTCAAGTGGTTGATTTGAGTAAGGAATATAAAGAGCGTATCGTTGATTATATGTTTAGGGAATATAAAATGGGAAGAACTCCAAATCCTGATGTGCTCTGTAATCGTGAGATAAAATTTGATGTTTTTATGAAAATTGCCATGGAATTAGATGCTGACTTTGTTGCAACGGGTCATTATTGTCGTAAAGGAATATTGGAAAAAGATGGTAAAGAGGTATATCAACTATTGGCTGGAGTTGATGGTAATAAAGACCAATCCTATTTTTTATGTCAATTATCACAAGCACAATTGGCAAAATCATTATTTCCAATAGGTGAATTGACCAAACCGGAAGTTCGTAAAATGGCTACCGAGTTAGATTTAATTACAGCAGACAAAAAAGATTCACAGGGATTGTGTTTTATTGGTAAAGTACGTTTACCGGATTTTTTACAACAAAAATTACAACCTAAAGAAGGTGACATTATTCAAATTGCAAATGATCTGGAAATCTATACTAAATCAAAACACAAGTTTGAAACAAAGGAAGATGAATTAGCTTTTAAAGCTTCAAAATACGAATATCATATAGAAGATGGTAAGGTAGTTGGTAAGCATCAAGGTGCTCATTATTTTACCAAAGGACAACGAAAAGGACTAGCAGTAGGAGGCACTGTTGAACCACTTTTTGTGATTGATACCGATGTTGAAGAGAATGTAATTTATGCGGGTGAAGGTAAAGACCATAGCGGTTTATACAGAAATGTATTATTGGTAAAAAACGAAGAAATTCATTGGATTCGTGAAGATCTAGCTATTAATGATGGTGAAAGCATGAATGTAAAAGCAAGGATTAGATATAGACAAGCATTAGAAAATGCTGTGCTTTTTAAAACTGCTGAAGGTATGTATGTTGAATTTGAAAATGATCAATCTGCAATTACCGAAGGGCAGTTTGTTGCTTGGTATCAAGATGATGAATTGTTAGGTTCAGGAGTTATTTCTTAATTTTATAAAGTTTAGAGTTAAAGTTTGTTTATAAAATTACCCCCTTGAGTCCCGATAGCTATCGAGATTAGGGGTGTATTTATTTTGATAAAAGGTCAATATAGTGGGTTTGTCTACAGTCTAGAATTAAATATTGAAAACAATAATAAATTTAAATTAATTAAAAAAGTAGAAATGTATAAAAAAATATTTTCCTTACTAACCTTTCTATTCTTATTCAATCTATGTTATTCCCAAGAACATGCTTGGGTATATTTTAATGATAAACCTGACGAAGCAACTTTTTTGGCAAGTCCGTTAAGCATGCTCACTCAAAAGGCCTTAGATAGAAGAACTAAACAAAATATTGTTTTGGATAGTAAAGATATTCCCATTTCAAATACATATATAAGCTCTGTAAAAAATGCTGTTGGAATTGAAGTAAAAGCCAAATCTAAATGGTTAAATGCCTTACATATTATTGGTTCTGAAACTAATATTAATGCCTTAGCTGATTTGTCTTTTGTAGATCATATTGAATTCGCCGCTGATAATTTAAATGCTAGTTCAAAATCAATTAATATGATTCAAGACAAGTTTGAAGTAAAAATAAATTTTAATTATGGTGGTTCGGCAAATCAAATCGAAATGCTGAATGGTGATTTTTTACATCAGCAGAATTTTACGGGTAATGGTATGACCATTGCGGTGATGGATGGTGGTTTTCCAGGAGTTAATACCTTTACAGCTTTTCAAAGAATACGAGATAATAATCAAATATTGGGTGGATATGATTTTGTAAATAGAAGTACTGATTTTTATACAGGTATTTCACATGGAACTTCAGTACTGTCAACTATGGCTGCATTTGTTGACGGGCAATTAGTGGGTACTGCGCCTGATGCTAATTATTATTTATTTATTACTGAAGATGGACCCAACGAAACACCATTGGAAGAAAGTTTATGGGTAGAAGCAGCAGAAAAAGCAGACAGTCTGGGTGTTGATGTAATCAACACTTCTTTAGGATATAGTACTTTTGATGATACACGTTACAATTATACTTATGCAGATATGAATGGTACTACAACATTTATTACACGAGGCGCAGACATTGCTTTTTCTCGTGGAATGATCGTTGTGAATTCGGCCGGTAACTCGGGTAATAACCCTTGGCATTATATTACGGCTCCTGCAGATGGATTTAATGTATTGACCATTGGTGCTGTAGATGGTAATGAGAATATAACCGGATTTAGTTCTTTTGGACCAACCTCAGATGGCAGAATAAAACCAGATGCTAATGCCAAAGGTGGAGGTACTACTTTAATTAATGGTTCAGGAAATGTTTCAACAGGAAATGGAACTTCTTTTTCATCACCGGTAATTTGTGGTGTAATTGCTTGTTTATGGCAAGCTTACCCTAATAAAACCAATACTGAAATTATTCAAATGATAAAAGAAGCAGGGCATTTATATTCAAATCCAACCAATCAGGAAGGCTATGGTATTCCCAATTTTGAAACAGTTTTTAATACCTTATCAGTAGATAATATCTTTGCAGATAGTTTTAAATTGTACCCAAATCCGTTTCAAGACATAATTCGATTTCAGTTTATCAATGATTTTGACAATCTTCAAGTCTCAATATTTGATGTTTTAGGGAAGTTACTATTAGTAAAACAAGTAACGCGTCAAGATCCAATTGTAAATGTAAATAACCTATCTCAAGGAATTTATATTTTAAGAGTTGATCAAAATGAAAGCTCAAGATCGTTTAAAATGATAAAAAGCAGATAAATTATTTAAAATTAAAATTTGGTTTGTTGGAATATATATTCCATTTATTTTTTATAAGATTTAAAAGTATTTCGGTAGTAGCTAATTTACTAAGCATTTCTAAATTATTTGATTTTTTGACTGAAGTAATAAAGTCTTTATTGACATAATCAAGTATTAGACTATTATGATTTAATAGATTGTCAAATTCTTTATTTAGTATATCTTTAAACCAAACATCCCAATCTTCAAGACGTGTCTTTGAATTCCTATATCCTTTAATATAATCATATCCACGAATAAATGGTCTACAAGCTTGAAATAATAACTTATTGTCATTAGCATATAATGATAAAGGCATACCATGAATGTACGTTTTTTTAAAATTTGAATTTGTATTTATGATTTTTGATTGGAAAACATATTTTTTATAAGAAGCATGTTTCTTATGTATATATGGTGATAGTTTAAGAGCCCCATATTGAGTAGTGTAAGTAAGGTTAATGATATCTTGATCTAAAAATGGAAGCCTTAAAGTAAGATAATTACTTGCAAGAGCTACTTCACCACCAAAGTATTTAGGGTTTGTTTCATAATAGTCAAAAGACATATGTGTCACAGGGTTCATAGGATCACCATATATTTCCTTAATTTTTTCTAAGGTATTATTGATATGGTATTCAAACATATTGTATTTAGCACCAAATAAATTCTGCGAAACACTTCTATCAATTAAAGATTTTCCAGTTCGAAAGTAGTGATCTAGTCCTTTAGTAATTACAGAAAGGCTAACCCCTCCACCTCTTAAGGAATCACCACCAATTCCGCCTATTATAATTGATGTATTTTTTTCATTATATAATAATTTGTATATATAGGATAGTGACGATCTTAGAATTGATTGAACACCACCTGATAATCTAACAGTTTCATATATTAAATTTGGCAATGATTTTAAAAAATTATTATCAAAAAGAATTTTTTTATGCTCTATATTTAACCTTTTAGAAAGCTTTGAGGCTTCAGATAAATCAAATGAACCATCTATTCCATATGTATAAGTTAATATATCTGATTCTTGAGGAGCTAGTGATAAGAGCGTTCTAGAATCAAATCCACTAGTTAATGCAACAAGATTAACTTTATTATTAGAGTAATATTTTGGAACAGTCTTTTTGATAGTTTTAATACTCTTCTTCCATGCTTCCTTTCCAGTTAGAATATTTTTTGAACTTTCAAAAAGTTTCCCATATCGAGATTCTTTTGTTTCTTTTGATACTAAATTAAAATTTAATATTGATGTAGATCTAAGTCTATATACTTTTTTAAGGCATGTAGTTGTGTCAATTGGAAAATTAAAATAGATAGACTCATATAACCACTTTATATTAAAATCAGGTACATATTTTAAAGTCGTAAAAGTTGAGATATCAGTTGAGAAAATAAAATTATTTTTAATATAACCATAATAAATAGGTATCTGAGCATGACAATCGCTGATTAGTGTCAACCGTTTTAATTTCTTATTAAAAATTGCGAAAGCAAAAAAACCTCTTAATGTTGAGAACCATTTAAGATTTGATTTTGAGAAATTAGCTTCAATATCGTTCCAAGGAATCTTTTTATAGTCTATTAGATCTCCAGTAAAAAGAATAATTAGTGATTCTGTTTTATAAAATCTAGATTCTTTTAGAGGAGCGGATTTCAAAAAAGATGTAGCTAAAAAGGAATTTTTAGACAAAACAGACTGCACTTGCATTGTACCCGCTAAATTTATCGATTTGATAAAAGCAAATTCATCTATTTCATTAATAGTTTCAGAGAATACACCGCAAAACCCATTCATAATGATTATAGATATTTTATATGATACTATACTATAGTAAGAAAACAAATATAGACTTTTTTCAGTAGTTTGTTTGACAAGAGGTGTTTTTAATAACATTTTCAATGTTGAGATTAATGGTTCTCAATGAAATGGCTATTATTTTCAGTTATAAGAAATTCTTCGTTTTTTTATTTTACTTTTGTTAATTCTAGAGAGACAGAATCATACTTTATGGATAACAAAATCACCAAACTCTTTAATATTAAATATCCAATTATCCAAGCAGGTATGGTTTGGGCAAGCGGATGGAGGTTAGCTTCAGCCGTCAGTAATGCTGGCGGCTTAGGTTTGATAGGTGCCGGCTCTATGTATCCTGATGTATTATTAGAACATATACAAAAATGTAAAAAAGCTACAGATAAACCTTTTGGCGTAAATGTGCCTATGTTGTATCCTAACATTGAAGAGATAATAAAAATAATTGTAGATCAAAATGTTAAGATTGTATTTACTTCTGCTGGAAATCCCAAAACATGGACATCTTTTTTAAAAGAAAAAGGAATTACCGTTGTTCATGTGGTAAGTAGTGTGAAATTTGCATTGAAAGCGCAAGAAGCTGGCGTTGATGCTATTGTGGCTGAAGGATTTGAAGCCGGAGGTCATAACGGTAGAGATGAAACCACAACATTTACTTTGATACCCATGGTTAAAGAGAAAATTAATATTCCACTAATTGCTGCCGGTGGCATTGCAACTGGTAGAGGCATGTTAGCAGCAATGGTATTGGGCGCAGATGGCATACAGATTGGTAGTCGATTTGTAGCCAGTAATGAAGCATCATCTCATATTAATTTTAAACAAAAAGTGGTTGATTCAAAAGAAGGTGATACGCAGTTGACATTAAAAGAATTAGCACCTGTACGGTTATTAAAAAATAAATTTTATGATGAGGTACAAGAACTATACAAACAAAATCCTACTACCGAACAATTAAAAGAATTATTGGGTAGAGCCAGAGCTAAGCGTGGAATGTTTGAAGGCGATTTAGAAGATGGAGAATTAGAAATAGGACAAATAGCAGGTTTAATTCATGATATCAAGCCCGCAGCGGAAATTGTACAAGAAATTGTTAAAGATTTTGAAAATGCTAAAAAAGAACTTTATTAATAATAGACCTCACAGGTTTCAAAAACTTGTGAGGTCTTATTTTTTTGAAGCTGTTGTTAATATTTCCTCCAACAAAATAATAGTTATCAATTCAGAAAATCCTTTAAATCTGCTCCATCAGCGTTATAATATCCCCTTGAGGATTATCGAGATGAAAATATATTTTCATTGAAGATACAAAGCGTAGCTCTTTAGGGGTGTTTTTTTAATTTTTATCTACTTAGATATCAGTACACTTAATCACTGACAACTACTTCTCCGGAATTTTAATATAATAAACTTTACGTGATTTATTATTCAATTTATTTTCACGTAACCAAGGGTTGTGTATTTTTAATTCTTTATAATTAGTGCCATATTTTTTAGCAAAAGAAGCAATGTTAGTTATTGGAGTATCAACTTTAACAGGATAGCTAGCAGGTAAGTTATATAGATCTTCTTGATCAAATTGAAATCCATATTTTTTAGGATTTCCTAAAATTTCTTTTGCTGCTAATATTCTTGGTACATAACGTTGCGTGTTTTCACCAGCAAGAACATCATAATAACTATTTACTTGTTGTTCGGTAAGCTTTTTGTTTAGTCCGCCATTGCCATCATGATAAGCAGCGGCAGCCATTGTCCAGGTTCCAAATTTTTTCTTGGCTTTTAGCAAATAGTCGCAGGCTGCTCTGGTCGCTTTTTCTAAATGATAACGCTCATCAACATTATCGTTTACTTCTAATCCATTCTCTCTTGCTGCAGCTTTAAGTAACTGCCAAAAACCTTTGGCACCTGCAGGTGAAGTGACATTTCGTAAATTACTTTCAATAACTGCTAAGTATTTAAAATCATTTGGCACTCCTTTTTCTTTTAAAATTGGCTCAATTATCGGGAAATATTTATGAGATCGTTTTATCCACAAAAGGGCATTAGATTGCCAATAGGTATTTACCAGCAATTCTCTATCAATTCGCTCTTTAATATCAGCCTTATATAATGGCACCTTTTCACCGGCAAACTCTAAATCATCAGGAATTTTTACCGCTTTAATAATATAAGAATCGCTTGTATTTTTAAATTCAATTTTTTTATTGAATTCTAATTTTTCTTCAGGATCTTGTTGTATAGCATTTATTAAAACACCACTTAATATGATTATACTTAAAATTACAATTATTCTTAAAGGTTTATTCATTACAGGGGATTATTGTTAAAATGGAGATACAAAATTAGCAAAATTTTCAGCATTTTTATCTTTTTCTGAAATAATAGGATGTTCTATATTCCAATCTATATTTAAAGCAGTGTCATTCCATAATAAAGACTCTTCAGCTTCTTTATGATAGTAGTTTGTACATTTATAACTAAAAATAGTATTGTCTTCCAATACTAAAAAACCATGTGCAAAACCTTTAGGAACATAAAGCTGCGTTTTATTTTTATCAGATAAAATATGTTTAAAATGTTTCCCATAAGTGGGAGATTCTTTTCTCAGGTCAACAACTACATCTAAAACGCTTCCGGTAATAACACGAACCAATTTACCTTGCGAAAATGGAGGTTTTTGAAAATGTAATCCACGTAAGACATCTTTTTGAGACATAGATTCATTATCTTGTACAAGATCAAGATCTAACTTAGATGCCAAAGTTTTTTTATTATAACTCTCTAAAAAGTAACCTCGATCATCAGCAAATACAGATGGTGATAATATTAATAGGTCTTTGATAAACGTCTCTTCAATGGTCATAAATTATTTCAAATTATATGGTATTAAATTAATTCTATTAACAATTTTGAAATTTGCTGAGCTTTATTCAAAATCATTATATGTGTACCTCCTTCGATAACGTTACAATCTTTGATATGTTTTATAGGGAAAACACCATCATTATTTCCATGTATATGTACTATTTCCGGTAAAGGTTCTTCCTGCTGCCAATGCAATACATTATAAATAGCCCAAGGTAAATAGTTTTCATCTCTCATTGAAAGATATTTACGATACAGATCTACTCTTTTTTTTGCAGTATCACCAAAAGCATATTTAGCAAAATTTTCAAGATTTACAACAGCTTTTGTCGGAAAAAGTTTATATGCTTTAGTAGCTTTTGCGACTCTTAAACGTTTAGGTAATTCTTTTTTCGATTTTACACTTGAAATAATAATTACCTTTTTTGCAGAAATAATTTTACTCATTTCCTGAACCATAATGCCTCCAAAAGAAACGCCTATTAATACAGGATTTTTATGCGAAATTCTATCACACATTCTCTTGGCATAATTATTAATGCTTTCAGTTTGTGATTGTGGAATTAACCAGTCTAAATAATGAATTTCAAATAGATCAAGAGGTAATTTTAAATATTCAAAAATACTCGGACTTGCAGCCAATCCTGGAACAAAATAGAGATGTGTTTTAGTTATCATAAGCTAAAAGCGGGTGCTGCTACCCAATTAAAACGCACTAAACCATCTTCATCTATAGCCGTTAGTTGAATGTTATGTAATGTATTTACCAATTCAGGATTCCAAAGTGTTTTTACTTTTACATAATTTTCAGTAAAACCTTGAATATAACCCTCTTTATTTTCACTTTCAAAAAGTACTGTTAACTCATTGCCTAATTGACTTTCATAAAAAGCTCTACGTTTTTTTACAGATAGCCCGCGTAACATTTTACTGCGTTTGTGACGTATATTTTTTGGGACAATACCATCTAATAAAACGGCTTCAGTATTTGGTCTTTCTGAATAGGTAAATACATGCAAATACGAAATATCTAATTCATTTAAATAATTGTAAGTTTCTAAAAAATGCTCATCAGTTTCTCCCGGAAAACCTACAATCACATCAACACCAATACATGCATTAGGCATTATTTGCTTGATTTTTTGAACTCTATCCGTATAGGCTTTTCTATTATAACGTCGCTTCATTTTTTTGAGCAATACATCATTTCCGCTTTGTAACGGAATGTGAAAGTGAGGCACAAAACTCTTAGATTTAGCAACAAAATCTATGGTTTCATCCTTTAACAAATTTGGTTCAATAGATGAAATTCGTAAACGATGAATTCCTTCCACCATATCCAATGCCTTAACCAATTCTAGAAAAGTATGTTCGTGTGTTTTATTATCAAATTCACCTTTACCATAATCGCCAATATTTACTCCGGTAAGTACAATTTCTTTAATACCTTGTTCAGAAATTTTTGTAGCATTATGAAGCACATTTTCTAGAGTATCACTACGTGAAATTCCTCGTGCTAACGGAATGGTGCAATAAGTACATTTATAATCACAGCCATCTTGTACTTTTAAAAATGCGCGGGTACGATCACCAATTGAATAAGAACCTTCATAAAAATTTGCATCTTCAATTTCACAAGAATGTACTTCGCCAATTTCATTTTTAGAGAGGTCATTTATATAATCTGTGACTTTAAATTTTTCGGTTGCACCTAAAACTAGATCTACACCATCTACCTTAGATAGTTCTTCAGGTTTTAATTGAGCATAACATCCGATAGCAATTAAAAAAGCTTTGTCATTTTGTTTTAAAGCCGATTTTACAATAGTTTTAAAACGTTTATCAGCATTATCAGTAACAGAACAAGTGTTAATTACATATATATCAGCCTTTTCATTAAAATCTACACGTGTAAAATCTTTATCTTGAAAACTTCTAGCAATAGTTGAAGTTTCAGAAAAGTTTAGTTTACATCCTAATGTATAAAAAGCAACTTTTTTTTGGAATTGGTTTAAATTCATTGCCGTACATTTACAGGGCGTAAAATTACAATAATATTGATAGATGTACTCTATTTTTGAAACAAAAAGATTGATAGTTAGAAAGTTAAAATTAGACGATTTTGAGCCTTTTCACGAAATGCATAGTAATTTTAATGTAATGCAATATGTTAGAGCGAAAGCAATGACTTTTCAAGAAAATAAAGACGAATTACCAAAACTTATAGGTTTTTATGACAAACCGGGTAATGATTTTTTTATTTATGGAATAGAACGAAAAGAGGATGCTGTTTTTGTAGGAACAATTGCATTTGTAAAAGATGAAAATATGGATGATGAAATTGGGTATCGGTTTTTAGAAAAATATTGGGGTAATGGTTATGGTAATGAGATAGTTAATGGAATGATAAATTATTGTAAAAATGCAGGATTTATTAAATTAATAGCCTGTGTTGCTAATGATAATATAGCCTCTACTAAGATCATTAAAAATGCAGGATTTGAGTTTGTTAAAGACTTTGTGAGTGATGATTTAAAAATACCTGAACAAAAATTTGAATTGATATTATGATCGCTAAAACTCCACAACCACCATATTATGCAGTTATCTTCTCTACTTTGAGAACCGAAATTGATGAAGGATATGAAGAAACAGCACATAAAATGGAAGAACTAGCCAAACAACAAGATGGCTATTTAGGAATTGAATCTGCTAGAAATGATCCCGAAGCTTCGGGAGGAATTACAGTGTCTTATTGGAAAAGTCTAAACGCTATCTCAAATTGGAAAAATAATATTGAACATACTATCGCTCGTGATAAAGGTAGAGCTTTATGGTATAAAAAATACCAATTGAGAATTTGCAAAGTAGAGAGAGATTATGGTTTTGAAAAATAGTTACTCTAATTCTAAAGTTGCTGAAATAGGATAGTGGTCAGAATATTTTTGTTTGAAATTTTTATGATTTGTTATTTTAATACTCTTATCAACAAAAATATAATCAATCCGTAAAGGAAATTTTTTAAATTCATAGGTTTTACCAAAACCTTTACCGGCTTCTAAAAACGAATCTTGTAAACTATTCTTTATATTTTTATATGCCCATGAATAAGCAGTATTATTCATATCACCAGCTAAAATAACTTTGTACTTACAAAGCTTTATATGTGAGTTTAAAGTGTCAATCTGCTTTTGTTGAATTTTAAATGAACTACTTAACCTTTTGATTAATTTTTCAGAATCTTTATGTCCAAAGTATTCTTTATCAGGTACAACTCCTAAAGATGCAAGATGAAAATTATATACTCTTAAGGTGTCATTTTTTTTAACTATATCAGTATAAATAATTGTACTTGTAAATTTTCCTAAACCTAAAGAACCCTTATTTATAATAGGATATTTAGAATATACAACTAAACCTGATTGAACATAAGTTTTTTTATAGTAATTATAACTAATATGGTTATAAGGATATGGGTAATTTAATTTAAAACTTTTAAGATCTCCATACTCTTGCAGGGTCAAAATATCTGGATTCTCTTCATTGATAAATTTACTGATTTTTGATTCTATATTTTTAGTTTTTATCCATTTAAACTTATTAAATTTCCTTACATTATAGGTCATAATACTTAATGAATTTTTATTGTTTGTTGTACCGTTATTATAAAACTCATAAACTGAAGGAATAAACAATAAACTCAATAGTAAAACAAAAAATGATAAAAGAAGCTGCTTTTTAAAGCCTATAAGTGTCCAGTATATAACAAAGGTGAAATTTATAATAATTAGTATAGGAGTTACTAAACTTAACAGGGCAAGTATACCATATTTTTCAGGTGATAGCTTTGGAATAAAAAAAGAAATTACCAATGCTATTGCAAAAATGTTATTGAGCAAAAAAAAGATTTTATTAATAAGTGATAACTTATTCTTAGCCATGATTAATAGTCAATATTATTTTTTACCTACAGTAAATAAAAAATCCTTTTCTTCTTTAGTTAAGGTCTCGTAACCGGATTTACTGATTTTATCTAAAATTTCATCAATTTTTCGTTGATGTGTATTTGTATTTTTAATAGAATTAGTAGGGGTTGATTTTTTATAAACGGTTTTTAAAGGGTTTTGTTTTTTAGTTTTAAACAGATTTGAGAAAGATTGTGATAAATTTTTACCCTTGACAACTTGACTTGTAAATAAAAAACCAATAAATGCACCGCCTAAATGCGCTAAATTTCCTCCTGTATTAATTTTTGCAGACATTTGCATGATAAATAACATAATAAATCCTGCAGCTATGTACCAGAGTTTTATAGCTCCTATAAATCTAAAATGTAATGCATAATTTGGTATTTTGGTAGCAATGCCAACTAAAATAGCGGTTACACCTGCTGATGCGCCTACTAAATAAGCTATATCTGTTTTCAATGCGGGAAAATAATTATAGCCTACTATAAAGATCAAACCTCCAAAAATAATCCCTGAAAAGTAATAGATTAAAAAATCACGTTTTGAAAAGAAATCTAAAAATAAATTTCCGATATAGAATAGCATCAACAAATTAAAAAGTATATGCCAAAAGTCAGCATGTAAAAACCCGTAACTAATTATTGTCCAGGGTTTAGACAAGAAATCATTAAAGTTTTCGGGTAAAGCAAACCAATTAAAGAATGGGTTTTCTCCCCATTCCATTAAACCAAAAATAGCTTTTGTTATATAAGTAAGTACAAATACAGTAATATTGATATAAATGATCTGTTCGGCTATATTGGCCGATTTAAACCTATGTTGTATCTGATCTTTTAAATTATTCATATTGCTTACTTCAATCTTCTGACTTTAAACTTCCGACTTAAATCATTTATCCCAACGTTTAAACTGATTGTTTTTCCAAAATAACATAATTATAAAGCCAATTAATGCCCCTCCTATATGAGCAAAGTGTGCTATGTTTCCAACTGAATAGCTGGTAAAACCAAAAAATAGATCTCCGAAAACTATAAGCGGAATAAAGTATTTGGCAGCTATTGGCACAGGGAAGAAAATCAAAGCTAACTTAGCATTAGGAAAATTCATTGCAAAAGCCACTAAAACACCATAAACGGCACCCGAGGCACCTACAGCAACCGCATTGTAATCTTGAAAGAAATAGTTTGCTAGTGTATAAATTAATGCCGCGCCTAATCCTGCAGAAAAGTAGAAAAAGAAAAATTTATTTCTTCCCCATAATTGCTCTAAAGGTGATCCAAATGCCCAAAGCGCATACATATTAAATATAATATGCATTAATCCTCCATGCATAAACATATGTGTAACAAATTGCCAAGGCTGAAAATAACTACTGGTTGGATAAAATAGCGCAAACCATTCCATCATTTTTTCTTGCATATTTGGTGCAAAATAAGTTACTGCATAGAAAAGAACATTTATAATGATTAAATGTTTTATGGCATTGGTTAATTTTCCCATTGTTAATTTTTATTAGGAGTATTAATTATCAAATTTAAGTTGAATTTCGTCTTGCGAAAGCGTAATAAATGTCTTTTTACCAAATGGCGAATGGTTAGGTTCCTTACATGAAAAGAGCTGCCCTAGTAATTCTTCTTGCTCTCTGTTGGTTAGTTTTGTTCCATTTTTTATGGCAAGACTCTTTGCCAAACTTTTAGCAATGGTATCTAATTGACTAAAACTTGAATCAGGCACTTCATTTTTTAAGGTTTCAAACAGTTCTTCAAACAATGTCTGAAGCGTGCTTTGTTTTACATTTGCGGGAATTCCACTTAAAATTAGAGTATCATTTTCAATAGAGGTAAATTGAAATCCTGCACTCTCTAGATCTGATTGAATTTCTCTGCATAAATTAATATCAGGTAAATTAAACGCTAATTCAAGTGGAAATAGTAATTGCTGACTAGAAGTATCTTCAACAGTCATTTTGGTCAATAGATCTTCATATAAAACACGTTGATGAGCTAAATTTTGATTGATATAAAGCACACCAGACTTCACAACACTTAAAATATATTTTTGATGTATTTGATAGGTCTTATTTGTTATTTGATTGTCAGATTCATCAAACAACTCTTTAGTAACTATCTGAGCATCAACTTCTATGTTTTCAATATTAATTTCTGTAGTATCTGCGCCCACATACAATGATTCCCAATGTGCGGGTTGTTGCTTTTTAAAGAGATTTGATTTTTTCTCTGTTTCAAATGGGTTAAAATTAGGGTCTACTTCAATTTGAGGAGTACTTGGCGTTTTTTTATCTTTGAAATGATAAGGAATATCCATAGTAGCATCTCTATTAAAATCTAAGATTGGAGCTACATTATATTGTCCTAAACTATGTTTTATTGTTGAACGTAAGATGGCGTATAAAGACCGTTCATTGTCAAATTTTATTTCTGTTTTGGTAGGATGTATATTGATGTCAATGGTGTGAGGTGGTACTGTTAAATATAAAAAATATGATGGATGATAACCTTGTGCCAATAAGCCATCAAAAGCATTTACAACGGCGTGATGTAAATAACCGTTCTTTATAAATCTATTATTTACAAAGAAGAATTGCTCCCCTCTTTTTTTCTTTGAAAATTCTGGTTTTGAAACAAATCCGTTTATTGTTATAATGTCAGTATTCTCTTCAATCGGGACTAATTTTTCATTTGTTTTACCTCCAAAAACAGCAACAATACGTTGTTTCGAATTACCCTTTTTTAAATTTAGAACATCGTTATCATTATTATATATTGTGAATGAAATATCAGGATGTGCTAATGCAACACGATGAAACTCATCCATAATATGACGGGTTTCCACAGAATTTGATTTTAAAAAATTCCGTCTGGCAGGAATATTAAAAAATAAATTTTTTACAGATACACTTGTACCAACAGGTGTTGAAACTACGTCTTGAGACTGTATCGTACTCCCTTCAATTTTAATATGAGTTCCTAGCTCTTGATCTTCTTGTTTTGTTTTTAATTCAACGTGAGCAACCGCAGCAATAGAAGCCAATGCTTCTCCTCTAAAACCTTTTGTATGTAGATCAAATAAATCTTCTGCTGATCTAATTTTAGAAGTAGCGTGGCGTTCAAATGAAAGCCTGGCATCAGTAGTACTCATTCCTTTACCATTATCAATAACCTGAATAAGTACTTTACCGGCTTCCTTAATGAGTAGTTTTATTTCGGTTGCACCCGCATCAATAGCATTTTCAAGCAATTCTTTAGCAACCGAAGCAGGGCGTTGTACCACTTCGCCGGCAGCAATTTGATTGGCAACATTATCAGGAAGTAATTGTATGATATCTGACATTATTTTTTTAAGAAAATTGATAAATCAAAATCTATGATATAAAGAAAAACAAGAGTTAGAATAGCAATTATAATTAATATTGTTTTATTAAACCCTTTATCTTTAGAATTTTTAGATTCTTCAATTGCATTGGTAAATTTTGCTTTAAGTCCACTGTTTTTTCCTACTGTAGTTCTAAATTTATCAAATTTATGTTCTATTTGATACGGGTTTCCTTCCCCTTTATAATATCTAGGGGTATAATCAAATTTTTTATTTGTACGTTTTAAAAATCCCATAATTTATCAAAAGTATAAGGTTGAAAAATACCATCATATATGTTAAATAACTCAATTAAAATGTGTCTTTTTGCTGTATTCTTCAAAATAAAAATAAATCGTAACTAAGGCTATGCTTTATTTTTCTTTATCAACTACAACAAAAATTCATTATTTTCTTTATGTGTAATTTAACACCTAATAAATGGTATAAATTTAATAACAGCAAAAACCAAACCAATTTAAGAGCTTAGTCAAAAATACTAAAATAAAAAAAAATGGTCAAATTTTGTTTATAATTCAATAGTTAAAGTATCATAATGTTGCCATTTTTATGGCAGCAATAGCACATTCTATACCTTTATTCCCTAATTCACCTCCTGAACGGTCAATTGATTGCTGTAATGTATTATCTGTTAATACGCAAAAAATAGTAGGAATGTCATACTGTAAGTTAAGATCTTTAACACCTTGAGATACTGCTTCGCAGACAAAATCAAAATGTTTAGTTTCTCCTTGTATTACACAACCAATAGCAATAATTGCATCAAACATTTCCTTTTTTAAAAGGTGTTTACAGCCATAAATGAGTTCGAAACTACCCGGTACATTCAAACGTGTAATATTTCTTTCTAAGGCATCATTTTCTATCAATGCCTGATGAGCACCATTAAAAAGATTTTCAGTAATAGTACTGTTCCATTCAGAAACAACAATCCCAAACCGAAGGTGTTTCGCGTTTGGGACAGCTGATTTATCGTATGCTGATAAATTTATGGAAGCCATAAATGCTTATTTTTGCGTGGCTAATTGAGCTCTATTAATATAAATATCAATTTTTTTACCTTCGTCAGATTTAGAGTAGTTTTCTTTTATTTTTGTAAATAGCTCTTCAGCTTTTTTATAATTGCCTAAATCCATTGCTATATTGCCAGCTTTGAATAAATACATCGGAGAAGTAAAATCATTACTTTTAAAATTAGCAGCCTTTATATAATACTCTAAAGCTTCTTCTGGTTGATTGATTTCAGAGAATGCATCACCAATATTACCTTTAGCTAATGCACCTAAAATTTCATCGTCGGTAGAAAAATCACCTAAATGAGTAATGGCATTTTGATAATCATTCATTTTTAAATAAGAAATTCCAGCCATATATTTAGCAAGATTACCGGCATTAGTACTACTGTAATTATCAATAATATCTAATAGACCATATTTACCATCTGCACCATTTAACGCTAAATTATATAAAGAATCTACTGCAACAGCACCAGTTTGCGCTTGATCAAAAAAGCTTTTAGGGTAGGCTAATTCATCAGCAGCTTCTTTTTCTTTAGGTTCTTGTATGTATTTAGTATAACCTTGATACCCTAAAACTAAAGCCAGAATAATTATTAAACCTGCAAATAAAGGTTTGCTATTCTTTTCAACCCATTGCTCAGATTTTGAAGCTGTTTCATCTAAGGTATTAAATACTTCAGCAGTAGTACTTTGTTCCTCTACTTTAGAAATCTTATCTTTCTTTAATCCTCCTTTTTTCTTATAAGTTGCCATTTCAATATCAAAATTTGTGTGCGCAAAAATATAATTTTTTATTGAAAGAATATGGTTAAAATTAATGTAAATTTTGTTTTTTTGCAGAGAGAGACTCTTTTAACCCGCTTTATGTAATTAAGAAACGTAATGAGGGTTGAAAGTACAAAAAAAATGACTTTTTAAAATATTACCTTAGTTGCCGTTATGGTTTTATTTCAAAAAGTAGTGAAACGGTATATTTTGCCGTAATTTCTCCCGAGACTTCGGGAGTAATAGTTTTTTTATTGCGTAAAGTGGGTTATACATGTATCTAAAAAAAATTGCCTTAGTAAATTATAAAAATTTTGAATCCGAAACTTTTGAATTCAATGCTAAAATCAATTGCTTTGTAGGTGATAATGGAGTAGGCAAGACAAATGCTTTAGATGCCATTTATCAATTAGCTTTTACAAAAGGTTATTTTAATAGTATTGCTGTACAAAACATACAGCATGATAAAGATTTTTTTTTAATTGAAGGTGTTTTTGATACTAAAGATAAAGAAGAATTAATAAGCTGTAGTATTAAAAAAGGTTTAAAGAAAGTTATAAAACGGAATGGGAAGGAATATGAGAAACTATCTGAACATATCGGTTTGATTCCGTTGGTGATAATATCACCTAATGATACTAATTTAATTGTTGAGGGTAGTATTATTAGGCGTAAATTTATGGATAGTGTTATTGCACAGTCTGATAAGGAATATTTACAACATTTAATAGCGTATAATAAAACACTTTCACAGCGAAACTCATTACTGAAATATTTTGCCTTAAATCATACCTTTGACACTTTAAATATTGAAATTTATAATAAACAATTGATAGAATTTGGAGAGCCAATCCATCAAAAAAGAAAAGTGTTTTTTGAAAAATTTACACCTATTTTTAAAGAGAGATATCAACATATTAGTAATGCCAATGAAAAGGTAGATTTTTTGTATAAAACCCAATTAGATAATGCTGATTTTGAAGAACAGCTTATAAATAGCTTAGATAAAGATAGATTATTACAATATACATCAGTAGGAATTCATAGAGATGACTTGTTATATACTATAGATGGGTATCCTATTAAAAAATTCGGATCGCAAGGGCAACAAAAGTCATATTTAGTTGCTTTGAAGCTTGCGGAGTTTGATTTTGTAAAAATGCAGTCAAAATTAACTCCAATTTTGCTTTTGGACGATATTTTTGATAAATTAGACGAAAAAAGAGTTTCGCAGATAATTGAGTTGGTGAATGATAATAATTTTGGACAACTTTTCATTACCGATACACATTCTGAGAGAACAGAAAAAGTGATAAAAAAAACAAAACAACCTTATAAAATGTTTGTATTACAATAAGATGTCAAATAAAAGAAATACTGAGTTGGTATCTATTAAAGACTTGATGCATAATGTTTTACAAGAAAATAAATTGCAAAAAGGAATAGATCTGATAACCATAAAAGAGGCTTGGGCAACTGTTATGGGGAATGGTGTAGTGAGTTATACAAAAGAGGTACAATTCAAAAACGGAACATTAATTGTAAAGCTTACTTCGTCTGTTTTAAGAGAAGAGCTAAGCTATGGGAAAGATAAAATTGTTAATTTATTAAATAAAAAACTAAATAAAGCGTTGATAAAAAACGTTAAACTGTTATAAATAACTATATAATATGTATATTTGTGCATTCAAGAAAAAGTCACTTAAGGCGCTAACTTTAATAAGATTATGATGAAAAAATTACTATGCTCGTTTATTTTAATACTAACTACAGTTGGGTTTGTACAAGCCCAAAGTATTAATGTTACAGGATTAGGGAATGTTATTCCTGGAGATGGATCAAACACACCAGTAGTTACTGATGATACTGATTTTGGCTCAATTGATGCTAGTGCTGGTTCAGTAACACATACATTTACAATTAATAATATTACAGCTTCTGATTTAGTATTAACAGGTTTAAACCCTATATCTGGTACTAATCCAACAGATTTTAGTCAAGGTTCTATTGTTAACCCACTTTTAACAGCTGGAGCATCGACAACGTTTACGGTCACTTTTGACCCAAATCTTCCAGCTGGTTTAAAAAGCGCTATTATTAGTATAGCTGTAACAAATCTAGGACCTGTCGGTGGCGGTACTGAAACTTATACTTTTAATGTACAAGGTACAGCTACTGCTGCTCCGCCTGCCCCTGAAATTGATGTTATTGGTAATAGTATATCGATAATTACTCCAGATCTTACACCATCTACAGCCGATGATACAGATTTTGGACAAATAGATGTTACTTCAGGAAGTGTAACTCATACTTTTACCATAGCAAATACTGGTGATGTTCCATTAAACTTAATAGGTGCACCATTGGTTTTAATTTCTGGTGGTGGAGGCGATTTTGTTGTTACAAACTTCCCTACTACTCCTATACCGGCATTGTCTTCAACAACTTTCGATATAACATTTGACCCTAGTAGTTCAGGTATTATAAATGCTAATGTTTTAATACAGAATGATGATGCAGATGAAACAAACTTTTTATTTACAATTCAAGGAGAAGGGACTACAGCTGTACCTGAAATTGATGTTACTGGTAATGGAATTTCAATAATTACTCCAGATTTCACACCTTCTATAGTTGATGATACAGATTTTGGACAATTAGATATTACTTCAGGAAGCATAATACATACCTTTACTATAACAAATACAGGTAGTGCTCCATTAAACTTAATAGGTGCATCATTGGTTTTAATTTCCGGTGGTGGAGGTGACTTTATAGTTACAAATTTTCCTACTACCCCTATACCAGCATTAGCGTCAACAACTTTTGATATAACATTTGACCCTAGTGTTTTAGGCAATATAAGTGCTAATGTTTTAATACAGAATGATGATGCAGATGAAACAAACTTTTTATTTACAATTCAAGGTGAAGGAATACCACCAGAACCAGAAATGGATGTTTTTGGTAATGGTGTTGAAATCGTAGATGGAGATACTACACCTGACGTTGCTGATGATACAGATTACGGTCAAGTAGATATTACTTCAGGCTCAATAACAAATACCTTTACTATTCAAAATAATGGTACTGCCGATTTGAATTTAACAGATTCAAGTCCTTTTGTAACCATAACTGGAGTTAATGCTGCTGATTTTACTTTAACAATAACTCCAACATCGCCAATTACAGTATCCGGAAGTACAACTTTTGATATAACATTTGACCCTAGTGCTCTAGGTATAAGAACAGCTACTGTTTCAATTGCTAATGATGATAGTGATGAGAATCCGTATACTTTTGATATTCAAGGAGAAGGTATTGTTAATCTGCCAGAAATGGATGTTTTTGGTAATGGTGTTGAAATCGTAGATGGAGATACCACACCTGACGTTGCTGATGATACAGATTACGGTCAAACTGATGTGACTAGTGGAAGTGTAGTTCATATTTTTACTATTCAAAATAATGGTACTGCCGATTTGAATTTAACAGATCCAAGCCCTTTTGTTGCCATAACAGGTACTAATGCTGCCGATTTTACATTAACAACAATTTCAACTACACCAATTGCTGCATCTGGAAGTACAACATTTGCAATAACTTTTAATCCAAGTGATCTAGGTATAAGAACAGCTTCTGTTTCTATTGCTAATGATGATAGTGATGAAAATCCATATACTTTTGATATTCAAGGAGAAGGTATTGATGCAAATATTGGAAGCCCTCTATTAATTACTCAATATTATGAAGGTTTAGGTGCAAATGACAATTGGATTGAAGTAAAGAATATTTCTGCAAGTGTAACAACGTTACCTAACGCTTTTCATTTGTCGTTGTTTGTAGATTTAAACGGAACTACTGTTGGCAATATTGAGACTAATATACCTGATGAATCTGTTCCTATTCCAGGAATGAGTCCGGGAGATGTTGTATTATTTAATAGAAGTGGTGCTTTACTACCTAGTGCAGGTAATTTAGGAGCAGTTTCAATAACAACTACGGAAGTTTGTAGGTTTAATGGAGACGACATCATTGTAATATCTACTTCTAATCAATCTAATTCTTATAATGACAGAATTGATATTATAGGTGTGGTAGGTACAAACCTATCAGTGAACTGGGGAGTTGATACTTCTTTGATAAAAGGTTGCGGAACAACTGAAACGCCTAGCTTAACGTATGATCCAAATGAATATTTAATATTAACCCTTGATGAAGTTAATACGGCTAATCCTGCAACGAACATTGCATTAGGTACTCAAACTGTTGGACCAACAATTTGGACATCTTCTTGGGATAATGGAAACCCTGACAAAACTAAAACGGCTATTATTAATGGTACATATATCGACAGTAACGGTTCTTTTGAAGCATGTGATTTATCAGTTAGTGCTGGAGGGAATATTAACTTAGATAGTGGCGGCAGTGGAACTAACTTTGTCTTGGTTAATGAAAATTTAACAGTAACAGGTACTTTTTTTATTGGAGATACAGAATCTTTAATTACCGTAAACCCTGATGCTGTTATGAACGGATCTATTCAAAAAAGAGAAATTACCACTACATTAAATAATTTTAGAGATTTTACCTATTGGTCTTCGCCGGTAAATACAACTATTGGAAGTGCTTTTTCGGGAGTTGATCCAAATAGAATTTTTGAATGGAATACTACCAGTGGAGAGTGGGATGTTGCCTCTGGCAGTATGGTTAGTGGTAAAGGATATATTGCTGAAGCTCCGGTAGGTACGACAGGTACACATGATGTTATATTTTCAGGGACACCCCACAATGGAACATTAGGAAAATCAATTGCTTTTAATAATGATGCAAATCCTGACAATGATTTTAACTTAATTGGTAACCCATATCCGTCAGCAATTGATATAGAAAATTTTATATTATTAGGTGATAACGGTGAGATTAGAGATAATAGTGCTGTAGATGGTACTATTTGGTTATGGACTCATGTTACAGCAATATCTAATGGTACTACAGGAGAATTTTTAGGAGATGATTATGCAACTTACAATTTAACAGGAGGTGTTGGCGCTGGGGCTTCATCAGGATCTGGTTCTTCTGTTCCTACCAGAAATATAGGTTCAGGTCAAGGTTTTTTTGTAAAAGCCGTAAGTTCAGGTACCGTATTTTTTCAAAATGATATGCGTCTAAACGATCAAAATACTCAGTTCTTTAGAGCTCCTGATGTTAAAAACTCAGACACTCAAGAAAAAGATAGAATTTGGTTAAATATAGAAAGTAGTACAGGTGGTGCTTTTAACCAACTTTTAGTAGGCTTTTTTGATAAAGCAACTGATGGACATGACAGAGGTTATGATGGGTCAAAAGTAGGTGCAGCTTGGATTAGTTTTTATTCTACAATTGATGACGCTAAATATACTATACAAGGTCTATCTAATTTTAATATTGATAAAAAAGTGACTTTAGGTTTTGATACTTATATAGATCAATTAATGACCTATAAAATGAGTATTGATAATATAGAAGGTGTTTTAAATGATAATGATGTATATATAGTCGATAATGAGTTAGGCATTACACATGATTTAAAACTTGCTGATTATGAATTTGAAATTGATGGAAGCGGTAATTTCCCTGAAAGATTTACACTACAATTTACAAGTTCGGTATTAGATATTGATGATTTAGAATTGAGTAATAATTTCGTTGTAATAAATGAAGAGAATGCTTTACAATTAAGATCTAGTACAATAATTACTGACCTTAAAATATATGATATGATGGGTAGATTATTAATTGATAGTAAACCTAATGATAGCAAATTTAGTATTAATACAAATACGATTAAAAAAGGTACTGTATTGATATTAAATGTAACATTTGATAATGGTGCTGAAGTAAGTAAAAAAGCGATTAGATACTAATAAATAGTTTTAAATAGATAAATTAAAAACGCCTCGAATTTTCGAGGCGTTTTTAGTATGAGTATTTTTCTAATAGTATTTTAAAACATTTCACGTCCTGAAAAATGAAAAGCACCTTCTATAGTAGCATTTTCATTACTATCAGAACCATGAACAGCATTTTCACCAATTGAAGCAGCATATAGTTTTCTTATGGTACCTTCTGCAGCTTCTTCAGGATTTGTGGCACCTATTAAAGCTCTAAAATCTTCAACTGCATTATCTTTCTCCAAAATTGCAGCCACTATTGGTCCGCGAGTCATATATTCAACTAATTCGTCAAAAAATGGTCTTTCGTTATGAACAGCATAAAATGCTTCAGCATCTCTTTTAGTCATGTGTGTTAACCTCATCGCCACAATTCTAAATCCTGATGCATTAATTTTTTCTAAAATAGCTCCTATATTACCTTTTTCAACTGAATCTGGCTTGAGCATTGTAAATGTTCTATTTGTTATCATTCTTTTCTTTTCTTAAAATGGAGGTGCAAAAATAGTAGTTTTTATTGAAAGTCAATTTATCTTATCGTTAATATTTTAAGACAAATTTTTTAAAATGGTATTCTGTTGACTGCTTAATTCATAAGTTATGGTTTTAGGCTGTAAATTAAGTTTTATAAACCCAAGGTTTTATCCTCATCATTTTTGATTATTAAAAGATAATATAGAAGTTCTAAATTAATTATTTCAGCATTATCAACTATTTATTTATTGTATATTCGCACTCTATGAATAGTAAAGAAATAATAGAAATAAAGGAGCTTTTATCAACTCCTAAAAAAATTGCAATAGTATCACATAGAAACCCTGACGGAGATGCTTATGGTTCTAGTTTAACCTTGTATCATTTCTTATTAAAATCGAAGCATAATGTTAGTGTTGTGTCACCTAATGATTGCCCAGATTTTTTAAAATGGTTACCCTCTCAAGAAAATATAGTAGTATTTGAAAATGATGTTATAAAAGGAACACAATTACTCAATGAGGCTGAAATTATTTTTACATTAGATTTTAATGCTTTACACAGAGTAGGTAAGGCTATGCAAGAAGTATTAGAAAATACTGCTGCTACATATATTATGATTGACCATCATGAACAACCAGATGATTATGCTACCTATATGTATTCTGATGCCTCTATCTCATCTACAAGTCAAATGCTATATCATTTTTTTGAAAAGCTAGATGCTTTAAACGATATTGATAAAACTATTGCTACTTGTTTATATACAGGAATGGTCACAGATACAGGTTCATTTAAGTACCCGTCAACAACCAGTATAACTCATAAAATTGTTGCTAGTTTAATTGATAAAGGTATTGAGCATACTAAAATTCACAATCGTTTGTACGATACAAACTCTTTTAACCGATTACAATTATTAGGTACAGCGCTACAAAATTTAAGAATATTAGAAGAATATAAAACTGCTTATATTTCATTATCTCAACGAGAAATGAATTCTTTTAATTTTAAAAAAGGAGACACTGAAGGATTTGTGAATTACGGATTATCTTTAAAAGGAGTTGTCTTTGCAGCTATTTTTATTGAAGATCAAAAACAAGGAATTATTAAAATGTCTTTACGGTCAAAAGGAAAATTTTCGGTAAATGAATTTGCCCGAAATCATTTTGATGGAGGAGGTCATGAAAATGCTGCTGGAGGCAGAAGTGAAATGTCGTTAAAAGATACAATTGCTAAATTTTTAGAAATAGTACCGACATATAAAAGTGAATTGCAAAATTCTTATGAAGAATAAATTAATATTATTAGTTATAACAGCTTTTATGCTGTCATGTTCAAGTCCTATACCTAGAAAACCTGTAGTTAGAAATTCTTCTACTTTTCTAAAAGAATCTATTGAGCGAAATAAGATTGTAAATAAGCTTGAAGAAACAGCTTTTTTAGAATTAATAAAAAAGGATTCTACACATGACTATATAAGTTCAGCTAACGGATTCTGGTATTACTATGTTAATGAAAATTCAGCTTCTAATAAATTGCCAAATAGAGGAGATGAAGTGATTTATAGTTACACTATAAAGGATATTAATAACCAAGTATTATATACTGAAGAAGATCTTGGTGAGAGAAGCTATTTAGTAGATAAGCAAGAATTGATAACAGGTTTACAAGATGGATTAAAGTTAATGAAAGAAGATGAGGTTGTTACATTTTTATTTCCTTCACATAAAGCTTATGGATATTCAGGTTATCAAAAAATAAGATCAAACCAACCTCTAATTTATACAGTCAAATTAAAGAGAATAATAGTTAAATAACCTATAAAAAATGAAAGGCATAATTAAAGTAGTTGTTTTATTTGTTGTTCTTATAGTTAGTGCTTGTAAATCTACAAATTATCAAAATTTAGAAGATGGTTTATATGCTGATATACAAACTGATAAAGGCAATATTTTGTTAACTTTAGCCTATGAGCATACACCTATAACTGTAGCAAATTTTGTGTCGTTAGCAGAAGGTAATAATATGTATGTTGCCGAAAAATATAAAGGTAAACCTTTTTATAATGGATTAAAATTTCATAGAATAGTTAATGATTTTATGATTCAAGGCGGAGACCCAAATGGTAATGGCTCTGGAGGACCAGGGTATAAGTTTGAAAATGAGCATCCAAAAAAAAATGATAGCACTGAAATGTTTGTTTTTGATAAAGCAGGAGTGTTAGCGATGGCAAATTCAGGGAGAGATACTAATGGGAGTCAGTTTTTTATTACACATGTTGAATATCCAAGTATAAATGGTGGTTATACAATTTTTGGTCAAGTAATAAAAGGACAAGAGGTTGTTGATAGTATTGTTAAAGATGATGTAATGAATACTATTAAAATTATTAGAGTTGGTAAGGATGCTAAAAAGTTTAAAGCACATAAAGTTTTTGCCAGCTATTTCAAAAGCTTGGAAGAAGAAACAAAAATAAAACTTGAAAAATTACAAAAAGCTAAAGGTGATTTTTTGAAAACAGTAGAAGAAAATAAAGCAAAAGCTAAAGAATTCCCTTCAGGTTTAAAGATGTTTATTACTGAAGAAGGTAGCGGTGTAAAACCTAAAAAAGGTGTTATGGTTAGAATTAATTATGCAGTCTTTTTTACTGAAGGTAGTATGATTGCAACAAGTTATAAAGATAAGGCTGAAAAGTTTGGTAAATTCGACCAACGCGCTGAAGCTGCAGGAGCATACAATCCGTTTTCTATGGTTTGTAGCGAAGAAGCTACGCTAGTTCCAGGATTTAGAGAAGCAATGCTCAATATGAATTATGGAGATAAAGCGATGTTGTTTGTCCCGGCATATTTAGCTTATGGATCTCAGGGTAGCAGAGGAATTCCTCCAAATACTGATTTAATTTTTGAGATGGAAATAGTTGATGAGACTGATGATTTATAGAGAGTTTGTTAAATGCCTGTTCGAGCGTCACCAGCTTTTGGGAAGAACTATATTATTTTGATCATAAAACATCTTAGTGTTTGACAGCTTTTTTATGATAAACAGCCAACACTTTTTTGGCAGCTTCAAAAGGAGTAAGTTTATGTTGTTGAACTTTATTTAAGACATTGATTAATTCTTTTTTAACTATTGGATTAGTATAAAACTGATTTTTTAATTTTTCATTGATAGTTTCTAGTACCCAGAATTTATTTTGTTCATTTCGTTGTTTTTCAAAATAAGAGTTGTTTTTAGTAAGATTAATATATGCTTCAATAATCTCCCAAACAGAATTTATTTCAGTATTTTCTATTGCACTGCAAGTAATAACTTTAGGTTGCCAGGTGTTTTCTTTTAAGGGATATAAATGTAAGGCTCTGCTAAATTCAGTTTTAGCAAGGTTAGCTCGTTTTATATTGTCACCATCAGCTTTATTGATAACTATGGCATCTGCCATTTCTATAATACCGCGTTTGATACCTTGTAATTCATCACCGGCACCAGCTAACTTTAATAATAAAAAGAAATCTACCATAGAATGGACTGCAATTTCTGATTGTCCTACACCCACCGTTTCAATAATAATGGTGTCGTAACCAGCAGCTTCACACAAAATAATTGCCTCACGTGTTTTTTGAGCAACACCTCCCAAAGATTCACCTGAAGGAGAAGGTCTAATAAAAGCATTTTCATCTTTAACCAATGTTGACATTCGTGTTTTATCCCCCAAAATACTTCCCCGATTAATAGAACTACTTGGGTCAACTGCCAGTACAGCAACTTTTTTCCCTAAATTGGTTAAATGTTTACCAAATACCTCTATAAAAGTACTCTTACCAACTCCGGGAACTCCGGTAATACCAATTCGAATAGAATTATTTGCATAAGGCAAACTAGCTGATAGTATTCCTGATGCTCTTTTTTGATGCTTTGTATTAGTACTTTCAACCAATGTAATTGCTCTACTCAAATACGTAACATCTCCTTTAAGGATATTTTCAACAAAAGCCTTTGTAGAAGGTAATTTACTTCTATTCAATTTTATTTTTTGAATCGATTCTGGTTGTTTTATACCTTTAACTTCTTCAAGAGAACTTTTATGCTTCATTTTTTTGCCCATATCCGCTGTAGCGATAAGATTTGTAAATTTAAAATAATTATTTTTAGAAAAGTGCAACACTACATATATTTAATCGTATTTAAAGTAGATTATTAAAATAACATGAGCCAAGCCAAATTTTTGCAATCTAGATTAATAGCTGAATGTAAACAGAATAATCAAAAAGCCCAATTGCAATTGTATGACATGTATTGTAAAGCAATGTATCATACAGCTTATAATTTTGTAAAAGAGGAGGCAATAGCTGAAGATATGGCACAAGAGGGCTTTATCAAGGCATTTCAAAAAATAACATCTTTTAATGAAGAAATTTCCTTTGGAGCTTGGCTTAAAAGAATTGTAATAAATCAATGTTTAGACTGGTTGAAAAAAAGAAAATTAAATGTAGTTTCTATAGATACTCAAGAACTACAAATAGCCAACGAAGAAAATTGGGAAGTAGATGATTGTATAACCATAAAATGTATAAATGAATCTATTGATAAATTACCCGATAAGTATAAAGTGATATTGAAACTATTTTTATTGGAAGGTTATGACCATCAAGAGATTGCTCAAATATTAAACATTTCAGAAGTATCGTCTAGATCACAGCTATTTAGAGGAAAAAATAAATTAAAGGAATTGCTAAAACAATATAATTATGCCTAAAGATATAAGAGAAATTTTAAAAGAAGCTCAAACTAATTCCAAAGAATTAAAAGAGAATCATAGACAAAGGTTTGAACAGCGCTTACAGCAACTACATAAACCTAAAAAGAAGAATTATTTCTTTTTGAAAATGGCAGCCTCTATGGCAGTGTTATTAAGTATTGGTTATTTTTCATTTTTTAATAAACCAGTTGATATTGAGCAACAAATAGTAGAACCTAAAATTACCAATTTGAGTAGTATTTCACCTGAAATGAAACAAATAGAAGATTATTATTTAACAGCTATTAATTATGAGATGGCAAGCTTAGAAGAAACACCTGAGAATAAAAAGATACTTGAAGATTATCTTGATAAGATAGGAAAACTTGATGCAGATTATAAGCGTTTGAATGAAGAGCTTACTGAAAAAGGAATCAATGAAAAAACAATTAATAATTTGATAACTAACCTACAATTACGATTACAATTGCTATTACAATTAAAAGATCAATTATTTGAATTAAGAATATCAAAAACTATAAAAAATGAAAACAATACAATTTAGAGTAATTATTATAATTGCATCTATGCTTAGCGTATTAGTGAATGCACAAAAAAAAGATAGAAATTTTAAAGAAAGATTTATTGTAAAACCGAATGTTATTATCGATATCAATACTAAATACACAGACATTGAAATAGAAACTTGGGATAAAAATGAAGTAGTTGTTGAGGCTTTTATGAAAATTGAAGGTGAAGACATTACTGAAAAGGTTCGAGATGATTTTTATGGTAAATGGGAGTTCGAAGCATATGGAAATACAAGTAAAATTAATATAAAATCAAGATCTAATAACTTTATTGATATCGGCTCTTTTAATTTTGATCACCCTAATTATGACTTATTTACTCAAGGAGGTGACGTAAACAATATGAAAATTTACATCCCTGATGTTTCAATTGAAAGTTTAGATATTTTAGATTCGTTAGATTTTTTAATACCTGAAATGCCAGAATTACCCGAATTTCCAGAACTGCCAGAGATACTTGAACTACCACCAATGCCTGAATTACCACCATTGCCTACACACTTTGACTTTGAAGCGTATAAAAAAGATAAAAATTACTTGGAGCGATGGAAAAAAGAGAATAAAAATATTATTAGTAAAAATTCTAAAATCAAAGTAGGTAAAAACTCTATTTCAATTAATTCAAGAGATGATAGATCTTCTTATAAATGGAACATTACTACTGAAGGACAAAATCAGCTTGCTAAAGAAATAGAAGAAAGGATGTCTGAAGCTATGGAACAAAAACATAAAGCATTTGAAATACGTCAAGAAGCATATAAGAAACGCCAAGAAGCATATAAAAAGCGCAGTAAAGAATTTGCAAAAAGAAATAAAAATCGACAAGAAGCTCATAAATTAGCTTTGATTAAAAGACAAGAGTTATTTGAAAATCGTAGAAAAGATATGAAATCACTTCTTGAAAAAAGAGAAAAAATTAAAGTAAAACGTCATATTGTAATAAAAGCACCAAAAGGTGCTAAATTCAACATGAATGTTCGTTACGGAATGCTTAGTTTTCCTAAAAAGTAAAAATAAATTATGTTTATTAAATCACTAGAATGTACCAAACTTGTTTTGGTATCTAGTGGTTTTTTTGTTGCTAAATAGTTAGTACCTTTATTGCTTCTAAAAAAGATAGGTTACATGGAGCTTTACAAACAGCATCAATTAAAAATTTACAATTCACTTTCTAACAAAAAAGAAGATTTTAAGCCTTTAATAGAAGGGTTTATTGGTATGTATGTTTGTGGTCCTACGGTATATAGTAATGTGCATTTGGGTAATGTCAGAACCTTTTTGTCTTTTGATTTGATATATCGCTATTTTAAGCATTTAGGTTATAAAGTACGTTATGTACGGAATATAACTGATGCAGGTCATTTAGAAAATGATGCCGATGCCGGTGAAGATAGGATTGCTAAAAAAGCACGTTTAGAACAGATTGAACCTATGGAAGTGGTTCAACGTTATACAGTAGATTTTCATAATGTACTAAATAAGTTTAATTTTTTACCTCCAAGTATTGAGCCAACTGCAACTGGTCATATCATTGAACAGGTTGAAATTATCAAAGAAATTCTTGATAAAAGCCTGGCTTATGAAATAAATGGTTCTGTTTATTTTGATGTATTAAAGTATAATGAAAAAGAGCATTATGGTATCCTTAGCGGAAGAAATATTGAAGATTCTATACATAATACACGTGAACTTGACGGGCAGTCAGAAAAGAGAAATCCTCAAGATTTTGCATTGTGGAAGAAAGCACAACCAGAGCATATTATGCGATGGCCTTCCCCATGGAGTAATGGCTTTCCAGGATGGCATTTAGAATGTACAGCTATGAGTACTAAATATTTAGGTAAACAATTTGATATTCATGGCGGCGGAATGGATTTAAAATTTCCACACCACGAATGTGAAATTGCCCAAGCTAATGCTTCTAATAATCAAATGCCGGTAAATTACTGGATGCATACCAATATGCTTACTTTAAATGGTCAAAAAATGGCAAAGTCAACAGGAAATTATATTTTACCTAATGACTTTTTTACAGGAGATAGTAAACATTTAAGTAAAGTATATGTGCCATCTGTTGTACGATTTTTTATGCTTCAAGCTAATTATAGAAGTATATTAGATTTTTCTGATGATGCATTATTAGCTTCAGAAAAAGGATATTATAGATTAATGAATGCAGTAAATCTATTAGATAATTTAACAGCTTCAAAAACATCAACCTTAGATGTCAAAACTTGGAAACAAAATTGTTATGATGCAATGAATGACGATTTTAATAGTCCGATTTTAATAGCACAATTATTTGAAGCAGTAAAATTTATAAATTCAATTAAAGATGGAAAAGAATCATTAACTCAAAAAGATTTATCAACATTTAAAACAACCATAAATACGTTTGTTTTTGATGTATTAGGGTTGGAAGATGCTACTGCTGATAGTAGTGATAAACTTTCTGGAGTAGTAGAAATGCTAATCGAAATGCGAAATGAGGCTAGAGTAAATAAAGATTGGACACTATCAGACAAGATAAGAGATGAATTACTTGAAAGAGGAATTCAATTAAAAGATGGAAAAGACGGTACTACTTTTACGGTTTAAGGGTTTGTAGTTTTACTGTTTGTGGTTTATAGTTGGAAATTTTAGTTGAAAGAAAAGCATGAGCAAAATAAATAAATTTGAAGAATTAAAGGTTTGGCAAAAAGCAAGAGAGATTTGTAATTTGATTGAGGAATTATTTCAAACAACTAAGTTAGGTAAAAATGTTGCATTAAGAGATCAAATGGAAAGAAGTTCAGGTTCAATAATGGATAATATAGCAGAAGGGTTTGGAAGAAATGGGAATCGTGAGTTCCATAACTTTTTAAGTTATTCAAAAGGTTCTTGCACAGAATTAAAATCTCAAATATATAGATGTTTTGATAAAAAGTTAATTAATCAAGAACAATTTCAAAAATTAACTGAATTGACAGAAGAAGAGATTAATAAAATTGGTGCGCTTATGTATTATTTAAGAAATTCAGGTATAAAAGGACAAAAGTTTAAATAAATTACACAAACCACAAACCACAAACCACAAACCACAAACCACAAACCACAAACCACAAACCACAAA
>CAYXAZ010000008.1:45757-61908 GCA_964463085.1 uncultured Flavobacteriaceae bacterium
CCATCAAACAAATACTAACATATCCATTTATTTTACTTGTTCGCTTTTACCAAGCAGCAATTTCACCATATACGCCTTCCAGTTGTAGATATACACCTACTTGTTCACATTATACAATAGAAGCTTTACAAAAACATGGTTTATTTAAAGGCGGATGGTTGGCAATAAAGAGAATTTTTAGCTGTCACCCTTGGGGAGGTAAAGGTTACGATCCTGTTCCTGATAAGAATGATAGATGAGTCACTTGCCAACTTATCTGTCTGGTTAAGCAACCAATTATTCGGAAAGCCCTTAGTATATTTATCCATTGTTACCATAGAAAAAAGAGTAAATAAAATGTATGAGTGGTGTCAAAGTATGATTTGCAGTATTTATTTTCTTATAATAAATTGCAATATCAATCAGTTACAATGTAGTCTTGGTTCTTTGTTCTAATAGCATAGAGGTCTTAGGTCTTTAACCGAACATTATTATTTTTATCCGAACTCATCTTGGGTTACGGTATTTAAGTGAACTCCGAGGATTCGGGGATGCTTTTGTTCTTTAATGAAGTGTTTTTTGAGTAGCATAGCAGAGCTACGGTGCGAAGAAAATACAAAATTAGAGGAAAAAATGGTAATTTTGCAGCTAATAGTAGAACCCAAGATGAGTTCTCCATTAAATTAACAGTAGAATCAATAATTAATAACAATTAACTAACAAAAAACATATATTTACAATCTCAAATTTTTACTATGAATATTTTATTATCTATAGACTGGAACTTTAATCCCGATTTATTTAAAATAGGCTCATTCCCAATTAAATATTACAGCTTAATGTATGTCTTGGCATTTGTGTTGGGTTTACAGATCATGAAACGTATCTTTAAAAAAGATGAAATTTCATTAGATAAACTTGATCCACTCTTTTTATATACAATTATTGCCATGTTAATTGGTGCCAGAGTTGGACATTATTTATTTTATGAAGAAAATTATACACTAGCGGAAGTATTTTTACCATTTAAATTAAATCCTTTTAAATATACTGGTTATCAAGGATTGGCCAGTCATGGTGCTATAATAGGTATTATTATAGCAATGTTTATTTATAGTAAAAGAGTAATTAAAAAACCTTTATTATGGACATTAGATAGAATGGTAATCCCTTCAGCTATTGGAGCAATGTTTGTGCGATTAGGAAATCTATTTAATTCTGAAATTGTTGGCAAAGCAACAGGGACAGACTTCGGCTTTAAATTCATTAGAAACGATATTAGTGAATACAAAGCGATGAGTATAACCGGAGCTAAGAGTGTAAATAGAGCTTATGATCTAATTGCAAACAGCTCACGATTTAAGCAGGTGTTAATGGAAGTTCCCAATAGATATCCAACTCAATTATATGAAGCATTAGGATACTTAGTAACATTTCTAGTATTGTGGTTTATATATTGGAAAACAGAGAAGAAAGAAAAACTAGGTTATCTTTTCGGGGTGTTTATGGTAATGCTTTGGTCTGTTAGATTTATTGTTGAATTTTATAAAGAATGGCAAGGTGGGCTTGAAGAATGGATAGATGTGAGTATAAAATTAAATACTGGTCAACTGTTAAGTATTCCTTTAGTTTTGATTGGGTTATTCTTTATGTTTAGAAAATCTAAGGTTTAAAAAACATTAGTGTTCGATTAACATTTAACGGATTTCATTTCAGTTAATAATACATAAAAATTAGAGGAAACTCGTTTTTAGGTATCTCGTTATTCAGTTTATACAATAATTTTATTAAAAATAAAATTAAATCATAAAATAGAACACTGTTATAAAATAATGATTTTCAATACTATACCAAATTTATCTAATATCTAACTACCAAAAAAGTCACGAGACTTCAAAAGTCTATTAAACTGGTGGTCACAGTTTAAGAATTTAAACATATTTAACTTTCTGAAAATCAGCACATCTTGAGTCTAGTGTCTAATAATCTATATGTCGTCATATTTAATAATATCTTTTACAGGACAACTAGTTTAAAAACTCTCTTATGAATAATCATTCTAAACGACATATAAATTAGCAAATTCTTAATAAATTAATAAATTTTTGACTATATTCGCTAACTCAAATTTTTAAAAACTAATTTAAATTAAACATTTTATGAAAACAAAAATTTACTCGTTATTAGTATTTTTATTGTTATCTGTTTCTGTATTTGCTCAATCATATGAGGTTAGCGGTACTGTTACTGATAATAGTAACCAACCCTTACCGGGAGTTTCGGTAGTTGTTAAAGGAACAACTACAGGAACATCTACTGATTTTGACGGAAAATACACGCTTCAAGTTAACAATGGTGATGTATTGATATTTACTTTTGTGGGTTTTGAAGCTCAAGAAGTAACTATGGATGGCTCAGCAACTGTTAATGTTACAATGAAATCAGGTCTTGAACTTGACGAAGTAGTAGTAGTAGGTTCTAGAAACCCAAACAGAACGGCTGTTGATACAGCTGTGCCAGTTGATGTTATTGATATATCTGAAATAGCAGCTAGTAGTGGACAAGTGTCTGTAAATGAGATATTAAATTATGTAGCTCCTTCATTTACATCTCAATCACAAACAGTTTCTGATGGTACCGACCATATTGATCCAGCTTCTTTAAGAGGTTTAGGTCCGGATCAAGTATTGGTATTGATCAATGGTAAAAGAAGACATAATACTTCATTAATTAATATTAATGGTACTGTGGGTGCTGGTAGTGTTGGTACTGATATGAATGCTATTCCTATAGCTGCAATCCAAAGAGTGGAAGTATTACGTGATGGTGCTGCTGCACAATATGGGTCTGATGCCATAGCAGGAGTTATAAATATAGTACTTAAAGGTGCTACAAATAAATTAGATTTGTCTATAACTACTGGAGCTAATATGTCTTCAAAAAGTGATCATCAAGAAGGTGGAATTGATGGAGAGAGAATTCAAATTGATGCAAACTACGGTTTAGACTTAGGTGATAATGGAGGGTTTATAAACTTTACAGGATCAATTGCAACGAGAAATCCAGCGTTAAGAAATGCGACTAACTTAGAGCAAATATATGATATTGCTAATGCTGTAGAACATGCTTTTACTACGGCAAACGGAACACCAATTTCAGATATGACTGCTGCAAATTACCAAGCAGGAGCTGCATTATTAGGTTCAAATTATATCAATGCTACTGATCAAGCTTCAATAGCAGCTTTAGATTTATCAACTGATATTAATGGTGATCTGAATACACCAGGTGACTTAGCCTTATTAAGTGGTTTTTTACCTAATGGTGGTACAGGAGAATTTGGTACGTATCAAGAATTAGATGATGCCCAGTTTGCTGCAAGAGGTCAAGAAAGAAATGACTTTAGATTTAAAGTTGGTACTTCAAAATTAAGAGAAGGAAAATTCTTTGCAAACTTATCTTTACCGGTTTCTGAAAATACAGAGTTATATTCTTTTGCAGGAATTTCTTATAGACAAGGTTTAGGATTTGGATTTTTAAGAGAGCCTTGGAGACCAAAAGCTAATACTGCTGTTAACCCTAATGGGTTTTTACCGGGAATTCAGTCTGATATTTTAGACCAATCTTTTGCTATTGGTATAAAAGGCACAACTGAAAGTGGATGGAATGTAGATTTCTCTAATAGTTATGGAGCAAATTCTTTTGCTTTTACTGTTGTTGGATCTACAAATGCTAGTTTAGGAGCGGCTTCTCCGTCTGATTTTGATGCGGGTTCATTTAGATTTGCTCAAAATACTACCAATTTAGATTTTAGTAAATTTTATGAAGATACTATGTCAGGTTTAAATATTGCATTTGGTGGAGAATATAGAGTAGATCATTTTCAAATATTTGAAGGTGCTGAAAATTCGTATGCTACTTATGATAATAATGGCATACCAACTGTTGGGGGTGTAGGAGGAGCTACAAATGCACTTGGTGAATCATTACCGGGAACTTCTCAGGTTTTTGGAGGTTTTACTCCTCAAAATGCGACAGATAACTTTAGAAATAGTATAGGCGTTTATGCTGATGTTGAAGCTGATATTTCTGAAAATTTCTTATTAAGTCTAGCTACCCGTTATGAAAGTTTTTCAGATTTCGGAGATACTTTTAATTATAAAGTAGCAACCCGTATAAAAGCATCAGATAATATTAATATTAGAGGTGCCTTTAATACTGGCTTTAGAGCACCATCTTTACATCAACAATTCTTTAGCAGAAGTAGTACTATTTTTAATGCTAGTGGTGTAGCTGAAGAAGTTGGATTGTTTACAAATGATAGTCAAGCTGCAAAATTAATTGGTATAGGTAAATTAAAAGAGGAAACTTCTCAAAGTGTAAGTTTAGGATTTACAGGTAAATTTGGTAATTTTTCATTAACGGTTGATGCTTATAGTATCACAATTGACGATAGAATTGTATTATCTGGTAAGTTTACTGACGGAGGAGACCCAGTTTTAGAATCAATATTTAGAGCTGCAGGAGCAGGAAAAGTTCAATTTTTAGCAAATGCTGTTGATACCAAGAATCAAGGTATTGATATTGTAGCTGCATACAAAGCTAGTATTGGTAACTTTAGCCTTGATAATAGCTTAGCTGCCACTTTTTCTAATACAGAAATTACTAACATCAATGTTCCTGATAAAATTGCTGCTGCTGGTTTAAGTAGAGATTTCTTCGACGGACAAGAAGAAGCATTTTTAACCATTGCACAGCCAAGATCAAAAGTTAATTTAACTCATACTTTATCTAATGATAAATGGACATTTATGTTAAGAAATGTTTATTTTGGAGAAGTAACAGATCCGGATGAATTTTCTGGTCAAGCAAGAGTTGATGGAGCAACTGTAAATGATAATGCTGTTTATGGAGGTAAAATAGTAACAGATTTATCAATTTCTAATAATATATCTGAAAATACAACTATTACTATAGGTGCAAATAATTTACTAGATGTGTATCCTGATGATAACAGACCGGGAAGTCAATCTAATGCTTCTTTTCCATATTCAAGAAGAACATCTCAATTTGGATTTATGGGAAGATATGTATTTGCAAAACTAAGTTTTAGCTTATAATATTTTAAAAAATAAATTTTAAAAGGGTCGCTATTCAGCGACCTTTTTTATTTAATAAAGTATTAAAATAGTTGAAAATTTTAGTATTTTCCATAAATTTGCAAATGGATGATTTCTCTCTCACGCTGCTTTTTCGATTCTTCGAAAGAATAAAGGTACAGTAGGAATGGTTATTTTATTCACTTTTAAAATTTAATTAAAATGGCTGTTTTAGACCAATTAACTTCACAACAGGCAATTGATTTAGAAAATAAATACGGAGCACATAATTATCATCCGCTACCTGTAGTTTTAAACAAAGGAGAAGGGGTGTATGTTTGGGATGTAGAAGGCAAGAAGTATTATGATTTTCTTTCAGCATATTCTGCAGTAAATCAAGGACATTGTCATCCTAAAATTGTTAATGCGATGACCAATCAAGCAGAAACACTGACTTTAACGTCAAGAGCATTTTATAATGATAAATTAGGAGTATACGAAAAGTATATTACTGAGTATTTTGGCTTTGATAAAGTATTACCAATGAATACCGGAGCTGAAGCAGTTGAAACTGCAATAAAAATAGCAAGAAAATGGGGTTATGAAAAGAAAGGTATTCCGTCAAATCAAGCCAAAATAGTTGTATGTCAAAATAATTTTCATGGTAGAACCGTAACTATCATTTCTGCTTCTAATGATCCGATAGCAACTGAAAATTTTGGACCTTTTACACCGGGAATAATTTCTATTCCGTATAATGATTTAGACGCTTTACGCGAAGTACTTAAAGATTCAACAGTAACCGCATTTTTAGTGGAACCTATTCAAGGGGAAGCTGGCGTTTATGTTCCAAGTAAAGGTTATTTAGCTGCTACAAAAACTTTATGTAAAAAGCATAATGTATTGTTCATTGCAGACGAAGTACAAACCGGAATTGCACGTACAGGTAAATTACTAGCCGTAGATCATGAAAATGTAAGTCCAGATATTTTAATTTTAGGAAAAGCGCTGTCTGGTGGAGCGTATCCGGTTTCAGCAGTATTAGCGAATAATAATATCATGGATGTTATCAAGCCTGGTAATCATGGCTCAACTTTTGGTGGAAACCCTGTTGCAGCTGCAGTTGCTATAGCGGCTTTAGAGGTCGTACAAGACGAAGAATTAGCAAAAAATGCTGAACATTTAGGCCAAATTTTCAGACAACAACTAAGCGAATTTGCTAAAACAAATGAGTTGGTGAATTTAGTTAGAGGTAAAGGATTATTAAATGCCATTGTAATTAATGATAGTGAAGATAGTTCTACAGCTTGGAATATTTGTATGGACTTGAAAGAAAACGGATTATTAGCCAAACCCACTCATGGTAATATTATCCGTTTTGCACCACCATTAGTAATGACTGAAGAACAAATGCAGGAATGTATAGCAATAATAAGCGATACCATCATAAATTATAAAAAATAATTTCATGAAGTTAAAAGCTATTGTTATATGTTTAGTTGTTTTAGTATTTTGTAGACAATCTATCTTTTCTCAAGAAACTAAAGAGGATGAAATTAAAGAAGTAATATCTTTATTTTTTAAAGGATTACAAAGTGGTGATACCTTGACAATAAAACAAACTATAAGTAATGATTTGTTGTTACAAACGGCTTTTACCAATAAAGAGGGTAAATCAATGCTAAGAACTGAAAATGTCTCTAAATTTTTAAACGCTGTAGCTTCAAAAAAACCTGAGGATAGTTGGGAGGAAAAACTGCTGTCATATCATATTCAAATAGATGGTAATATGGCAAATGTTTGGACACCTTACGAATTTTATTTTAACAAAGACTTTAGTCATTGTGGAGTAAATTCTTTTCAATTATTTTTCGATGGTAAAAAATGGAAAATTATTTACTTAATAGATACAAGAAGAAAACAAAGCTGTAAAAAGTAAAAGTGAATGGTAGATAAAAAAGATATACAAATAACCAAGCAAGAGTTTGAAACGATCAACTCTAATGAAGAATTATTAGGAATAATTCAGAATAAGGAAAAAAATATAGATAAGGTACTAGTGAAGTTAAAGTACGAAGATGAGCTTAAAAAGTTACAGATTGAATTAGTAAAATTACAGAAATGGGTTTCTACTGAAAAGAAACGTGTTGTTATTATATTTGAAGGTAGAGATGCTGCCGGTAAAGGAGGAAATATCAGACGTTTTTCTGAACATTTGAACCCGCGTTCAATAAATTTAGTAGCCTTAACTAAACCTACAGAAGTAGAAAAAGGACAGTGGTATTTTCAACGTTATATCAAAGAATTATCCAATCCCGGAGAAATTGTTTTTTTTGATAGAAGTTGGTATAATAGAGCAGTGGTCGAACCTGTGATGGGTTTTTGTACAGACGAACAGTATTCACGTTTTATGTTACAGGTACCTGAGTTTGAGCATATGCTCTATGAAGATGGTGTTAAAATTATTAAATTTTGGTTTTCTATTTCTAAAGAAGAGCAAAAAGTCAGATTTGAGTCGAGATTACAAACTCCGTTAAAGCGATGGAAATTTAGTCCGGTTGATCAAAAAGGGCAAGAATTATGGGATAAATACACATTCTATAAAGAACAAATGTTTAGTAAAACACATACAACCTATTGCCCTTGGATTATAGTTAAAGCAAATGATAAAAAGGTAGCGCGTTTAGAGACAATGCGTTATGTATTGTCACAGTTTGACTATCCTGATAAAGATAAAGCATTAACTACATTGTTTCCAGACCCTAATATTATAATGCGATATTACAGGTCTGCCCAACAATTAGATTCATAACATTATGGAAAAGATTAATTTTACAGATTTAGATGTTAAAAGACTAAATTCTAATAAAGGATTACATACTTTATTGTCAAATGAAGTCTATAATCCTGAAAAAGCACTACGTTTTTTAGACTATGAAAAAAAGTTAAAAAAGTTACAAGTAGAATTGGTAAAATTACAAACTTGGGTTATCAATAATAATGAACGTGTTATTGTAATTTTTGAAGGTAGAGATGCTGCTGGTAAAGGTGGTGCAATTCGTAGAATAACTGAAAGGATAAATCAGCGATTCTATAGGATTATGGCTTTACCTAAACCTAATGATGAAGAAAGAACACAGTGGTATTTTCAGCGATATGTCAATCGATTTCCCAAAACCGGCGAAATAGTTTTTTTTGATAGAAGTTGGTATAATAGAGCAGTAGTAGAACCTGTAAATGGATTTTGTACCGAAGAAGAATATAATATCTTTATGAGTCAGGTAAATGATTTTGAACGGATGATTACAGAATCAGGTATCAGATTGGTTAAGATTTATATGTCTATATCAAAATCAGAGCAAGAAAAACGTTTTAAAGACATTAAAAGTCATCCGTTAAAACAATGGAAAATGACTCCTGTTGATGAAAAAGCGCAAGAGCTTTGGGATGAGTATACAAAATATAAAAGATTGATGTTTGAAAATAATAAAAATGGAAATATTCCTTTTAAAGTGATTAAAGCAAATAGAAAAACCTATGCTCGTATTGAAGTTATGCAGCATATATTAGATAGCATTCCTTATGATAAAACCTTGGAAGTTTAGACTTTAGTAGCATATAATAAAGACCTCACAGGTTTTTGAAACCTGAGGTCTATTTTGTACTAATTATCCGGTGCTAATAAGGAGAAAGGATAAAATGGAATATTCCTTAATATCCAAAAAAGAACAATGATAATTAATAAAAAGATTGGAGTTTTTGGATGGTATAAAAGATTATTAATTTTAGTTTTTTTTAAAAGATTAATGCCTTCTATAATAAAATGATAACCTATAATAAAAAGACCCAACAGAAAAAGAAGATTATGCCCTATAACTTCTTTAATGTTTAAATGTAACAAGTCATGTAAAGCGCGTTGACTTCCACAACCAGGGCAATAAACACCAGTTGTACTGTAAAGTGGACATTTCGGTATAAAATTCGCTTCACTCGGATTTATATTAAAATAAATAAATGCTACTACTCCGAAAAGTAATAGCATTATATAATATTTTAATTTCATGTGTCTATAATATTTAATAATTCGGTCATCTCGATAGCTATCGGGATCGGGACAGTTCGCTATTAGTCCCCGTATCAAGTACGGGGCAGGCTATTCCTTTGAGTGTTATCCCGAAACTTCGGGATTAGTATGCTCGTTTCATGTGTTTATATTATTGTTTAGGCAGCGGTTACATGGAACATCCATATAATCATTCTCTTGAGTGTCAAATTCCTTGCCATGTTTCATGAAATAATTAAGAATTTAGAACAGATAACCCAGCTATAGCAATAACAAATATAATATATAATACAAAAACTACAGCGGAAGAAATTAACCCCCAGATCATCCACTTTTTTGCATCTTTTGAAGCTTTATTCGCTCCTGCTATATCACCTACATCAAATTTTGTATTTACTTGAGAGGCAAATACAATTCCTGCAATACCTAAAGGTAAGCAACAGAATATAGTTACCAAAATAGATTCTACTAGATAGTTTTTTGGTCTTTGTTCCATAAATTAGCCCGTTTTAAGTTTAATGTAAATAAATATTGTAATTATATATTGTTACTTACAATTCTCAATTTAAATAAAGTATAATGCTATTACTTCGAAAAGTAATAGCATTATTTAATGTTTTGACTTTATTAAAATTATTAATTTTGTTGAGCTTGTTCTATAATGTCTTTATATTGTTGCATTATTTGATCTACATCAGTAGTTGCCAACCTATAAACAAACCAAATAAGTACTAATATTCCTATTATGAGTCCAATTTTAGAGGTAAGACTACCAGTATTTGCATTATTAATTCCTGTGTATGTGTCAGGGTTTTCTTCATGAAGAGCTTTTGCTTTTTTAGCTGAATTCATCCCTATAAGGCCTAAAATAATACCTGGCCCAGGAATTAAACAACAACAAAAGGTACTTACAATTGACACTATACCTAAAATTAATGCGCCTTGTGAATGTGGTAATTTTTGTTTTTCCATAATTAGTTGATTTTTAGTTTAGAAAATTTTTAAAAAATAATTACCTAACATTAAAAGGATGTTGGTAATGAATAAATATAATAAAATTTTATGTCCTTTTTTAAAGCTAAATTTTAAATGTAGTAATAAAAAAATAAACATTACAATAAGTGTATAAATGGCAGGGTATATATAGAAAGCTTCTAAAAACTCTCCTTTTAATAAATGAATGATAGAGCGTTGCATACCACAACCCATACATTCAACATCAAACTGTTGTTTCCATTGGCAGGATAGCATATTTTCTTCTAAAAAGGATAATAGACTCATAGTCTCAGTTTTTAATTACCAGATTTAGTTACTTTTTTCATCGTTGCACCATAATCAAAAACATCAAACTGTATAGTGTTACCATTTGCATTTGTCAACTTTAAGAGGTCAATTATAAAAGTAGTATCATAGATTTCTTGATATTGATTATCACTTAGAACCCTTAGGTCAGATTGAGTGGTGTCAGGGTCTAAATAGTCAGGTATTCCGTCGCTATCATTATCATTGGTTATTGATTCTTCTATAGTTGGTACTCCATCTCCATCATCATCATTATCTAAGTAATTTAATTTTCCGTCACCATCTGTATCATCAGTAGCACCTTCATCTTTTGTTAAAATACCATCATTATCATCATCCCAATCCTTAAAATTTGGGAATGTATCTCCGTCAGTGTCTAAACTATCATTCGGGTCTTCTTCAATAGTATCTTCATCATCTTCAGTCATTATAGTTGTAACTTTTAAAGTACCACTTCCATTCCATTCATTTATAACATTAGGACTTGTTGGAGGGATGTTTTGACAAAAATAACCTGCAGTTGGTTGAGCATCAAAAGTTCTGTAGGTAATGGTTTGAGCTCCGCTTTCGGTCAAAGGAAAGCTATCATTATCTCTTACCTGAGTAAAGAAAACATTATCTGTATTATCTTCATTCAATTCAATAATTAATGTTTCGTTCTCATTGATCTTAAAAAGTACCAATTCACCACAATCGTTAATAGTATCATTAGAAAAATCAAATTGAGGAATATCGACATTACCATCATCACATGACAAGGTAATTATCACCAAAAGAAATACAAATAATTGTTTCACTTATTAAAATTTAGGTTAATTATCTGATATTTAATCATTTCTTTTTTATTGTCCCGATAGTCCCGATAGCTATCGGGATCGGGATTAACTTGTTTTAAAAAATCCCTCAATGTGGGTTTCATCTGAACAAAAATAGAGTTTTAAAGTATAGAATAAAAAATACTTACTGTTAATTTTAGTTACTTTTGCCTAAGTTTTAGAAATAATGAATACAATTTACTTAGATAATGCTGCCACAACACCAATTGATAGCGATGTAATTATTACGATTACTGAAGTTATGAAGGAAGTTTATGGCAATCCATCTTCAACACATCAATTCGGTAGAAAAGCTAAGACTGTTGTTGAAGAAGCGCGTAAAAGCATTGCAAAACATTTTAATGTTACGGCTAGTGAGATTGTATTTACAGCCGGAGGCAGTGAAGCTGATAACTTGATTTTAAGAAATGCTGTAGAGAATCTACAAGTCAGACATATTATTAGTTCAAAAATTGAACACCATGCAGTACTGCACACTATTGAAGCGATTGCTAATGAATTTGATGTTAAAGTTAGTTATGTAAACCTTAACAAGAAAGGTGAAGTTGATTATAAACATCTTGAAGAATTATTAGAACAGAGTTCAGAAAAGACCTTGGTAAGTTTAATGTATATCAATAATGAATTGGGGAATATATTAGACATTAAAAAAGTGTGTAGTTTATGTACGGAATATAATGCTTTATTCCATTCTGATACGGTACAAGCTATTGGTCATTACCCGATTGATCTACAAGAAACGCCGATTGATTTTATGGTAGCAAGCGCACATAAGTTTCACGGACCTAAAGGTGTTGGCTTTGCGATTTTTAAAAAAGGATTTGGTATAAAGCCACTATTAATTGGAGGAGAGCAGGAGCGTGGTGCACGTGCCGGTACTGAAAATGTACATAATATAGCCGGAATGCAAAAAGCATTAGATATTGCTATTGCTAATTTGGATAAAGATGCAAAATATATAAGTGAGTTAAAAAAATACTTTATTGATCAATTAAATGCTCTCGATATTGATATCCATTTTAATGGATGTTCTGCCGATTTGGATAAAAGTTCATATATAATTCTAAATGTGCGTTTATCTAAAGATCTACCTATGTTTTTGTTTAACTTAGATTTAAAAGGAATTGCTGCTTCAGGCGGTAGTGCTTGTCAAAGTGGTAGTAATAAAGGATCACATGTATTAAATGCTATACTTTCTCAATCAGAAGCCAATAAAACCTCTGTTCGTTTTTCTTTTAGTACCTATATCACTAAGGATGATTTGGAGTATACACTCAACGTTCTTAAAGAACTTGTATAGAAAATTTTATACTTTTTATATTGGTATTGTTGCAAAAGCTCTTACCGGGAAGGTTCCTACTCCTTTAAATTTTGGAGGTACAGCACTAAATGTAAAACCTTCTCTTGGTAGTAAGTGTAGTTTACAGAGATGTTCTACTATTAATATTTCAGCTTCTAATAGGACGGTATGAACAGGACGACTTTTTCCTGAAGTATCATCAATATTATGAGAATCAATACCAACTAATTTTACCCCATTATCTCTTAAATATATAGCTGCTTCTTGGGTTAAGTATGGATTGTTTTCATAATACAGCTCTGTATTCCAATGTTCATCCCAACCTGTATGAACTAAGACGGTACGGTTTTTAACATCATAATTTTTAAAATGTTTTTCTGTAATTTTTTTTGTTGTTGAATAAGGCACACTAATAACAATAGCATCAAGATTTACAAAACTTTCTAATTGTATCTCAGAAAGATCTTTACCATTTTCAAATCTATGAAACGGGCAATCAATATAAGTACCTGTATTGGCAACCATTTCAATTTTCCCTATTTGAAATTGAGTACCTTCTTCATAATATTTTTTAGATTCTTCTCTACTCAGATAATCACAGATGATAGGTGCGGGTAGTCCTTTATAAGTTATTAATCCGTTTTCAATGGAATGACTTAAATCAATTAATAATTCTTTTTTAAGCATTGGTTCGTATTTTAGTTGTATAACAATTAGTTTTTTTAATTGTAAATTCTAATAATTTTTCCAGTTCCTTTTCCTTCAACACTTCTTATATATCCGTTAACGGCTTTTGTCATTGATATAGGATTGTGTCCTGGGAAATAATCACGATACCGTTCAACAGCATCTTCTACCAACCCGGGTGAGACAGCATTTATTCTTATCCCGTTTTCAAGCTCTAAATGTACAGCTTTCACAAAGCTATGAATAGCGCCATTAACCATGGCTGCACTTGTGGTCATTACTACCGGATCATCTGCCAATATACCCGTAGTAAGCGTAATTGAACCATTGAGATTTAAGTATTCTTTTCCTATTCTTACAAGGTTTACTTGTCCCATTAACTTACTTTTAAAGCCAATATAATAATCTTCTTCGGTTAATTCGTTAAACGTTGCCCATTTTGCTTCACCTGCAATACAAATAATGGCATCTACATTGCCAATATTCTCAAACAGTTGTTTTATAGATGCGGTATTGCTAATATCAACAGTAGCATTTTCGTTGTGCCTCCCCGCAATAATTACTTTGTATTTTTTTGAGAAATAAGTAGCTACCTTTTTTCCGATAGTTCCTTTGCCTCCTATGATTAAGATTTTCATATTTTTTTAGTTTTTTGGATTTTATTCATATAGATGATACCAATAAATACCCAGATGATATTAACAGCACTTGAAGGATAAGCACCATAAAATAATGTATTTACAATTAATAACAAGCTACCGATAATATTTAAAAGTTGATAAATATACGATTGCGCGTCAATTTTACCTTTACTATTCATCCAGTAGGCTATAATAAGAATGCATGAGCCTATCCACCCAATAGATTTTGAGAATAGTATCAATACTAAATATTTATATATTTAATTATTTCGATTTGATAAGTTAAATTTTTTAAAGTGCCATCTTAATTAATTTTTGATATGTTTTTATGGTATCCTCGTTTCTCTTATAGTAAGTCCACTTGCCAATTCTGGTCGGAATTACTAATTCTGCCTGCCGTAGTACTGAAAGAAAATGAGAAACGGTCGATTGAGAAACTCCTGATTTTTCTTGAATAAAAACTCCGCATACGCCATCATTAAAATGATTATGTTCTTTATGTGGCGGAAAATTTTCTTCAGGGTTTTTCAACCATTGTAATATTTGAAATCGTGTTTCATTCGCTAAAGCTTTATGTATTTTAACTAAATCCATTTATAAATACAAATATATGAATTTATAGATATGATATACAAAATTACCTATTAAAAACAAATATTTTAATTAAAATGAGAGGAATGTTATCCATTATTCACGTAAATTTAGTTTCGATTTCTAGCATCAGGCTTACGTTTATTCCTATTCTTGTTTCTCCAATTATTTTTTCTAGGCTTTGAAGATCGTTGTTGTCGTCTTGGATTGTGATGTTGTTTCGGTTCGTTTGAAGAGGTATCATCGTCTTCAAAATTAAGAAATGGATGTTCTGTTATTACTGGAATTTTCTGATTGATCAATTTCTGGATATCACGTAAATAGACTTTTTCTTCTTGCATACAGAATGATAAAGCAATTCCACTAGCACCAGCTCTTCCTGTTCTGCCAATACGATGTACATAGGTTTCAGGAATATTCGGTAAATCGTAATTAATAACATGTGATAATTCATCAATATCTATTCCACGAGCAGCAATATCGGTTGCAATTAATACTTTGGTAATGCCACTTTTAAAATTAGCCAATGCTTTTTGTCTCGCTACTTGCGATTTATTACCGTGAATAGCCTCAGCTTTGATGCCTGCTTTATCAAGCAGTTTTACAATTTTATTTGCACCGTGTTTGGTACGCGAAAAAACCAATGTAGAATGAATATTTTCAGTTTGTAATAAGTGAACTAATAATTTTGTTTTTGCTCTTTTACTTACAAAATAAACAGCTTGTTCAACTTTTTCAGCAGTTGCTTGTTCTGGTTTTACAGTTACACGTTCGTATTGCCCTAAAATTTTACGAGATAGATCTACAATATTTGGAGGCATAGTGGCTGAAAAGAACAACGATTGACGTTTTGATGGTAATCTGGCTAGTATTTTTTTAATATCATGAATAAAACCCATGTCTAACATTTGATCTGCTTCATCAAGTACGAAATACTCAATATCTTTAAATGAGATGAAGCCCTGCTGTGTTAGGTCTAATAACCTTCCGGGAGTTGCAATCAAAATATCAATACCTCTATTTAATTCTCTGGTTTGTGCACCTTGTTTTACGCCACCAAAAATGACCGTATTTTTAATACCGGTAAATTTACCATAAGCTGTAAAACTTTCAGCAATTTGAATTGCCAATTCGCGAGTTGGCGTAACGATCAATGCTTTGATTTTTCGTCGACCTTTACTGTATTGTATGGTATTAAAAATGTGTTGTAAAATAGGAATCGCAAAAGCCGCTGTTTTACCGGTACCTGTTTGTGCACAACCTAGTAGATCTTTACCTCGAAGTAAAATAGGGATAGATTTTTCTTGTATGGGTGTTGGGTGTATATAACCTTCAGCGCTCAGTGCTTTTAAAATAGGTTCAATTATTCGTAATTCTTTGAATGTCATAGATATTTTTAAAAGTGGCAAAGATATGGGTAATTATATGGATAATTTGTTTTAAATGTTACTAATGCGAAAGATTGATTTTGAATATAATAATATGGAAAAATTATAGGGAGTTCGTTTATCGGTTTGTGTAAGAATAGCAAGATATTTTGAACACTTACTTTTCAGTTTAACACTTAGCGAAATTTACAATTTTTCTTTTAAAAATAGACACGCAAAATTGTAAATTTTGCGGACTTTGTAAAATGCACTGAACTTTGGTTTA
>CAYXAZ010000009.1:0-59920 GCA_964463085.1 uncultured Flavobacteriaceae bacterium
TCGTTCTTTAACAAAACTTGCTAGCTCCTTCATTATATGCTTTTAAATATAAACGGAGTAAATATATAAAAATTATATGTAATTAGATATAATTATGTAAAAATAATTTAATTTATATGCAAAAGCATATAAATTAAAAAAGATTATAAAATTGTTTAGATTTGCCGTATTGGTATTTATTAACACAATAATGCCTTACAAACTAACAACGGAAAACAAAGGTTTACACCATTTTTACACCACAAGTAACGGTAAACCCAGTGTTTATAGGGGTGGGAATATATTGTATCGGAAAATAGCAATTCTATTTATTTAAATAGTTTATTTTTGTCTTCGATTAAATGCAAAGTAGTTAATAAATGACAGAGTTATCCAATCAACAAAAAGAAAGTTGGTATGCAGTATATACAAGACCTAGGTCTGAGAAAAAAGTTTATGAACTGCTGACCCAATATAATTTCGATTCTTATTTGCCACTTATCACAACCATCAGACAATGGAGTGATAGAAAAAAGAAAGTTCAACTTCCATTAATTCCTTCCTATATTTTTGTAAAGACCAAAGAACAAAATTTGAAAAATATTCTGCCAATTAATGGAGTTATAAGAATTTTAAAATATTTAGGAAGACCAGCAATAATAAGAGATTATGAAATTGAGAATTTAAAGATTCTATTATCTGATACTGATAATATAAGTTTTATAGATAATATAAACCTTAAAAAAGGCGACTCAATTATTGTTGAAAAAGGAGTATTTAAAGGTTTAATTGCTGAATGCATTAAACTAAACGGAAAACATAGAGTAATTGTTAGAATTGAAGGAATCGAAAACATAATAGAGGTAAATATCCCTTTAAGTTATATAAAAAAAAACAATTTAAATAATAATAATGACCCAAAAATAATAAAATAATAATACTAAATTTATCATAAATATATAGGATAATTTAATTAAGTAGCTTCTATATTTTTTATATATTTGTTGTTAGGAAAAAATCATTACGCTATGAATTCTGAAATTTGTTACTACAGCTTAATTACAAGTGATAATATATTAAATTGTAAACAACTTATTTATAGAAATAGTTGGGTTTCTTCTATAGTTAAATACTCCACATATTTTTGAAATTTAAATAATAATGTTATATCATTAAGAATTAATATGTGCTAAAAATGAATTAAGTAGAAAAACGTAAGATTATATATAATTAATTTTTATAAAAAATTTATCAAGATGAACAATAGATCAACAATTCTCAACCTAAAAAATTCTTTATTATTCTTTGGTCTTTCAATACTTTTATTTTCTTGTGGTACAAAACGAGATATAGTTTACTTTCAAGATGTAGATTTAATGGCTGTTAGTAAATCAATTAATAATTACAGTCCTACTATTCGTCCAGATGATATGCTAACAATAGCCGTATCTGCTTTAGATCAAGATGCAGCCCGACCATTTAATTTACCCGCAATCACTGTTGTTGAAGAAGGAGGAGCTGTCGGTAGAACTACGCTACAAAATTATTTAGTAGATCCAAACGGTAATATTGATTTTCCTGTTCTTGGCACTCTTAAATTAGCCGGTTTAAATAGATCTCAGGCAACTGCGCTACTAAAAGATATGTTAAAAGAATATATTAAAAACCCAATAGTTAATATAAGAAATATAAATTTTAAAATTACAGTTTTAGGAGAAGTTCAAAATCCTGGCTCTTTTACAATACCCAATGACCGCATTACCATTATAGAAGCATTAGGTTTAGCAGGTGATATGACAATTCAGGCCGAAAGAAAAAATGTATTAGTAATTAGAGAGGAAAATGGAAAGAAAACTTATACTCGTGTTGATATGACTTCAGAAAGTGTATTTAATTCTAGTGTATATTACCTAACTCAAAATGATGTAATTTATGTTGAACCAAATAATTCTAGAGTAAAATCTTCAACTATAGGACCCAGTACAAATACAACTTTAGGTGTAATTTCTACACTTGTTACAGTAACTGCATTAATTATTAGCATAACTAATAAATAATTTAACTTTTAACTGAAAAATAATAAATGGAATTTGATCAAAGTATAAATACTACTGACGGTAATAATTCTGAAGATAGTGGTATAGATATCAGAGAACTTATTAATAAATATGTAAGGTACTGGAAATGGTTTGTTCTTTCATTTATACTTTGTGTTTTATTTGCTTATGTAAAATTAAATTTTACCCGCCCACAATATGAGGCTAAAACTAGTATTAAGATAAAAGATGAAAAAAGGGGTGATAGATCAACATCTTCTGCTTTTCAAGATTTAGGAATGACATCTTCTGGGTACAAAGACGAAATAAAAGATGAAATTGTAATCGTCAAATCTAGAAGTCTAATTGAAGAAGTTGTAAAGTCTCTACAACTAAATATTAAATTTTTTACAAGAAAAAATGCAATTAGTAGTTTTTTAGATAATAATTTAGGACTTAATACAGATTTTTATGACGTGGAAAGCTACGAGAATCCTCCATTAAAATTCAATTTTTTTATTAGTGACTCAACATTATATAAAACAGAAAGTAATTTTTTCATTACCATAAATTCAGTCAATGGTTATACTTATGCTGATGCTAAGAAAGTTATATCAAGAAAAAAATCATTTGGAAAAAAACTTATTACTGATTTTGGAAGTCTCATAATAACACCTAATGTTGATCTAAAAAAAGATAGCCTTATTAATACGAGTATTCAAGTAAGTATCTCTCCAATTAAAAATGTAGTAGATAATTATGTTAAAGAACTTTCAATCGACCAAAATTCAGAATTTTCAAGCATCATCAATCTTAGTATTAGTGATGGCAGAAAACAAAAAGCTGAAGATTTTTTAAATACATTGGTTCAAAAATATAATGACAGAGCCGTCTCTTTGAAGGAAGAATTATCATTAAGCACTTCAAAATTCGTTTCAAAGAGACTTGAAATTATATCAAAAGAGCTTGGTGATGTTGATGTTACTGCATTAGCGATTAAATCACGATATGGAATTTCTGATCAGGCATCAAAAGTTGGTCTAAATATGCAAAGCAGTGTACAATTAGAAAGGATGGTTTCAGATGTAAATACAAAACTGGAAACTATTGGTATGATGAAAGAATTTGTATCACAAGATGATAATAGTGCTTTGATTCCGAATTTAGGCATAGGAGATGGTAATACAAATACTTTTCAGGATCAATATAATAAATTAGTAATAGAGAAAAAACGATTATTAAAAACGTCTACTGAAAAGAACCCAACGGTTGTTAATATCGATGATCAATTGAAATCTCTTAAACAAAACATAAAACAAAGTTTAAATAATTTAGAGTCTAGTCAAAAAGTATCTCTAGAAAATTTAAATAAACAGTATAGTATTTTTAGTTCAAGAATTTATGCTGCTCCAAAACAAGAAAAGTTGGTTCGTGATATTGAGCGTCAACAACAAATAAAAGAGCAATTATACTTATACTTATTACGAAAAAGAGAAGAGACTGCTATAAGTTTAGGTGCTGCTGAACCAAATGCCACAGTAATTAATTTTGCCCAAAGTCTTCCTTTCCCTAAATCTCCAAAAAAGAAAATGCTTTTTTTAATGGCGGGCTTAATTGGTCTTTTAATTCCAGTTGGTTATTTATATGTGCTAGACTTATTAGATACTAAAATTCATACCAAAGAAGAAGTTGAAAAAGCGTTAAATGTTCCTACAATTGGTGATATTCCCAAATTAGATTCTAAAAATAAAAGGTATTTAATAACAAAAGAAGATTACTCTAGCACTGCTGAAGCCTTTAGAATACTAAGGACAAATATAAATTTTATAGTATCTGATACAAATGATAAGGGAAAAGTATTTTTTATAACCTCAACAATTGCTCATGAAGGAAAGTCATTAGTTTCAACAAACTTAGCTACTGCATTGGCATTAGCGGGAAAGCGTACTTTAATTTTAGGTATGGATATTAGAGCTCCTAAAATTGAGCCTTATTTAGGTATTAGAGGTAAAATTGGTATAACAAATTATATTGCTGATTCAAGTATTGAAATGGAAGATATCCTTTTTAAAGCTCCGAATGTTGATAATCTGGAAGTAGTTTCATCAGGTGATTTGGCTCCAAATCCTTCAGAGTTACTTATGCATTCAAGAGTAACTGAATTATTTACTTATGCAAGAGAAAATTATGAATATATTATTGTAGACACAGCAGCATATAGTATGGTAACTGACACATTACTACTAAGCGGTTTTGCTGATGCATTTATTTATGTTATTCGAGCAAATTTCTTAGATAAAAGAATGTTAAAGTATATCAAATCGTTATACAATGATAAAAGATTACCTAAAATGTCAATTTTAGTCAATGGTGTTGATCATAAGAAATCTTATGGGTATGGATATGGATATGGGTATGGAACAACATTTGAAAAATCTAAGAAAAAAGCTTGGTGGAGATTCAATTCTTAAAATAAAGCTTATTCATAATCATATTAATTGCATCAGAATCTTCTTTAAATTTCACAAATAATTCTAGGTAATTTCATAAGTAAATAACTATTTGTACACCAACAGAATAAGTTTTAAATTAGACAAAACAAAACCCCAAAAGGAATGTATTCCTTAAAAATCGGGATTTCAAACTATATATGTATGTGTAAAATACAAAGAATCTCCGTTTATAGCACGAATTTTCATTTTTATCTACAACAGAAAATATAGTGGCTTTTCAATCATGTTTTTTAGAGAGTAATTTAGGTAAAATATGCCAAGCTATACCTTTTGATAATTTAGTGTCTATTTTTAAGATTAAAGAAAAGGCAAAAGACACAAAGAATTACTTTAACGTGAGTTCAACGTAAGAAACAGTAATTTTCATTAAGAAAAAAGCAAAAATATAGTATATTTAAATACTGATTATCAAACATTTAACTTAAGTTTCTGCTATGATTTCTAACACTAGAGTTACTGAAATATTCTGTTCTTTTGATGATTTTTGTAAAGAATTTGTTCCTTTTTGGGAGAGAAGCCTTTCATCCAATGGAAAAACAAGGATTAGAAAGTGTAAAATGTCATTATCAGAAGTGATGACAATTGAAGTTCTTTTTCATATTTCTGGCTACAGAAACTTCAAGACATTTTATAAAGGATATGTTTGTAAACATCTAAAAATAACTTTCCAGATTTAGTTTCTTATAATAACGTGAATTCGATATAACCAAAGTACTTAAAAACTTATAAACATGTGATTATCAGTACCATGTCATTCTGATGTTGGAGAAATCTCTATTGAAATTACTCAAGAGATTCTTCGCTTCTCCCGTCCTGATAGCTATCGGGACACTCCCGAAGACTCGGGACTGAATGACATTCCACTATTAAATAAAATTGATTAACAGAAAATTACACTTATTAATATATCGAACTTTTTATCAAAATCATTTGGAGGTGTCATAGAAATCATGTTATTTTAAGTATTGTGAGAAAATAAAAAAACCTGAGATAATATTCTCAGGTTTTAGTTTAACTTTTAATCATTAAAATTCAATGACTTAAGCACTTCTTTTATTTTTAAATACAATATTATAAATTGCTTTAAAGAAATATTTAGTATCTGTAAAGTATGGATTTTTAATTTTTTCCTCTAAATACTCTTTCTCAGCTTGCAATACACCATCAACAGATCCTTTTCTATTAAGCGCTATATAAGGAGGGATACAGCCTGGTTTTTGGGTTAAACGCAATTTTTGAATATCTTCAGGTATATCTTGAAAATAACGTTGAGATACCGGTCTAACACCAACTAGTTTTAGTTCACCTTTAAATACATTTATAAGTTGTGGTAATTCATCTAACCAAAAACGTCTTAAAGATTTACCCCATGGCACTAATCTAAAATCATTTGCAGGTTTACCTGTTTCAGCATAACCATTTAATTTTAGAACATAATCTTGCAAATATTCAGAATATGGATGCATTGTTCTAAATTTATATACTCCTATTAATTTTCCATTTTTGCCAACCCTATTCATTTTAAACAAAGGACCATAACTAGGATTCATATCATAAGAAGGTTCTTTAACTTTCTTAGCCGCAAAATAATGCAACCCATCCATAGTTTCATAATCTATGATTTCAAAACCACATGACACCAGTCTACCTAAAACCTCAGCTTTAGAAAGTGATCTATTTCTACCTTTAGTTATAAAAAAATATAATTTTTTAATGTATGGTAATTTAGGAAAAACTCTATTAAAAATAAAATCTAAGCCACAATATACTTTCTTTAAAACAGGTATTTTATTAATAAGTTTAGTTTTTGATCTACAAGTAAACGCCTCAAAACTTCCCATTAAAATTCCATGATTGGATAGTTTACAATTTACTTCTTCAAACTGCTTATTTATTTGTCTGAAATTATTAACTTTATTAAGTAAAATTATGTTTTTAATTTCATTAAAATTACTGTAGCCTGACAATATTTTTCCCTTGGGTACTACCAAATTCTTTAACGAAGTAACATCAACAACATATCTTCTAAAAAAATTATATGCTTTTAAACCTGCCTCATTAAGTATTATTTTTCTATTTTTAGATGTAATCGCTTTTTGTAAGATTTCTTTTTCAGAATATTTGTTAAATGATTCTAAAAAATCTTTTTTCCATTCTATATAAACTTTAAAAGATACTCTTTCTTGTTTACATATTTCTTTTTCGTTAACATCACCTATTAATCCATCTACAACTATTCTAATTCTATCAAGTGAAGAGAAATCTGATGCTTTTTTATAATTAGTTATTCTATTAGAGAAAAGTTTATTTTTACTTTTAGCTCTATTTGAATCAGCATTAAAATCATGATTAAGAAAAATGTCATTTTTAAGGAAAAAATCCCTATCTAATAAAGTTTCTTTTTGTAATGTTTGGGTTGAGTAATTTTTTACCATAGCAACAATTTTAAATTTTGTTAAAATTCCGTTGTTTTTAAATAACGAAAATTGAAAAAAAATAATGAGCTACATAAAAAAACTCCATCTGTAAAAACCGATAAATTTCTTTTAAATTGATCTTTAACTTTTTCGAAATTAAAGAATGATTGAATAGATAAATAAAAAAATGTCAACTTCCTTTCATACTGTATGATATTATCATACGAAAGCGAATTGACACTGCTTTTTTCTTTTTTATTTACTATTAATAGTAACATTTGTAGGGGTTTTCTTTTTATAGCTCGACAAATATACATATTTTATTTAAAAAAACAAAGAAATATATAAAAATAATCAATCACTATTAATTTAAATGATTGATTATTAGCTAATTAAAATAAGTCCGATATAACCAAAGTACTTATAAATTGATAAGTGCATGATTATCAGCACTCTGTCATTTCGATGTTGGAGAAATCTCTATTGAAGTTACTCAAGATTCTTCACTTCTCCCGTCCCGATAGCTATCGGGACGTTCCTTAAATTACTCCCGAAGCCTCGAGACTAAAGGGCATTCCTCCATTAAATAATTGATTAACAGAAGATTACATTTATTGATATATCTAACTCACATTACTTAAAAGAATGCGTTTTAAACAGAGTACAATACATGTATTCAATTATCAAGTTTTTACATAAAATGTTTTTTTAATCACGTTTTTTGTGTTTTGCAGTATTAGCTCTTTACTCCATTTAAAAAGATTATCGTTCCAACGCTGCGGATGAAAAGTAAACATTATTTTTTTCGGCAACTTATTCTTTTTTAAGGCATCAATTATTTCTTGTGTTGTAGAAAACGAAAAAAGAAAAGTAGTACTCACCTTGTCTCTAACGCTCACTTTTTCACCATCCCATCTTCTACCTGTATCAGTCAAATAAAAAACATCGTTAAAATTCACATCAAAATACGGTTCTCCAATAATATTGTACTTTTTATAGTTATATTTTTTCCAAAGATCCTTTGAATCATGTTTTGACAAAGGGCTACCGTGCATACAGATGGTCGAAACGGGTGCAATTTTTCTCAAGGCTTCTAAATTTTTTTCAAAGTCCACAATTCCTCTAGACAGATTACCCTTACAGGTTGTAAGACATTCGTAGTGATAACCTATTTCATGACCTAATAATGCAATTTCCTTAATCACTTTTTCATCCCAGCTTTCAGGCACAGCTCTAAAGTAATAAACTCCTTTTATTTTTTCATCGGCTAGTAATCTTGCAAATTTTAAAGAATTATATGGCAATAAATCAACATCATGACGCAGTATTATACTTCTATCAGCTGGAGACTTAAGAAATTCTTCAAAAGTTTGAAAAGTATACTCTTTTGATTTAAGAGCAGCCAATAGTTGTTTATATTTTTTTATTGTAAAGTCCATTTAATCCTCTTTTTAAATAACAATAATAACTCTTTATCTGATGAGCTATCTGATATTGCAAAATTGTATATAAAATCACCTGGTTTATAATGAGTTAATAACCAGTTAATTTTATTTTCACCATATAAATGAATAAACCTATCATCCTTATCAAAATAACTTCCTTTTCCCATCCATCCAAGCTTTAAAATAATATGTTTAACAAAAAAATTAGGTGAAGCACTTAATAAAATATTTATAGTATCTCTTTTAGTTTCATCTTTTATTAGCTTTAAGACCTTGTTATCAATATCTTTTAATCTTTTATCTGCAAAGCTTATAAAATAGGTGTCATTATATTTTAAATTAAAATGTTCAATAATCCTTTTTTTATATTTATATAAAGATATAAATCTTAAAATTCTAATAATTGTTAATTGTATTACAAAAAAGTTTAAATCAAAAATCTTCTCTTTTATCAACAAACGAAACGAATCATATGGTATCAATGTTTTATCAAGATCAATAACATTTATTTTTTTCTTCATCATTATAAAACTTTTCTTAAAATGGTTGACAAATAGCCTTTAGCATCTTTACTTAAACTTACATCAGGTACACTGTTAAATAAATTAGAAATAAACAAATACATTGGTTTAAAGTTAAATCTAAATAAATATTTAATCAATGATAAATAAATTAAAGGAGTCACATAACTATTTAAGTTATTGCTGAGTACATTTTGAATAGAACTTTTTCCTAATATATCTTCAAAATAATTTACTCCGTTAATCAAACCTTGATGAATAGACCCCCATATTCTTGGATTAACCTCCAATAAATATAATTCATTATTTTCAGTCAATTTAAATTCAAACATTGCGAATCCTGTATAGTTAGTTTTATTCACAATTTTTTCGGCTACCTCATGCATCCTATCATCTATATAACCTTCTCGGTATGTACTGGATCCTCCTTTAACCGGATATTCAGCTAATCGTTTATGACCATATCCTTTACTAATCTTGCCTTCCTTACAATAAAATGAATAGCCAACACCTTCACCATCTATATACTGCTGAATCAACATTGAGCTTGTATCCTTATTCAAAGGAATATTATTTTCATTCAACACATATATTAATCCCTTTGATGATGATAAATTAGAGGGTTTAATAATATAAGGTGTCAATGCATTTTCAATACTATCAAACTTTTTAGGAACAACAATATTTAAGCTTTCAGCCAAGGCATGTAACTTTATTTTATCATTCAAAATATGATAAGAGTCTATTTCTCCCAAATAATCTAGTGTATGATTATAATTCGTTTTGTTATTCCATAATTTTGTTAAACTATCATTGATAACCGGAAAGAAAAAATCAATTTTATTATTTTTAATTATTGATTGGAGTTGCTCCTCAAAATGATTAGAGTCAACATAAAAATGTTTATCTGAATATTTAGATCTTATAGATTTAGTGAATTTTTTAAAATCATAAGTAAAAACAGTAATATCATTATAATTAAGCTTAAAAAACTTACATATAACTATTGCTTTATAACTTGAAAACTCACCTACTAAAACTCTCATATCATTTAAACTTATTCTGATAATCTGGGTTTTCTTTCATAATATTTACACTTTCCGGATAATTCTCAATAAACCAAATCAAAAAATTTGTAGGATTTATAAAATCCTTTTGCATGATTTCAGATTTTTCTTTGGTCGAATATTTTAAATTAGGATCTTCAATTAGTTTTGAAACATAATCCGAAACTCCTTTTGAAGATTTAAAATGTTTTAATAAACCTGCTTCTTGCTCTAATTTTAAATAACACATTAATGGTAAAGAATTAATGTATACTGCTTGTGTACCCAATATTGCGCTTTCTGATGCCATAGTAGCGCTTTCACCAATAAAAATTGATGCACTTGCTAAAACATCATGCATCTTTTCTGGAGAGATTTTTATTTGGTATTTTCCAAATTCAGAGGCTAATTCTCCTTCTGAAGATATTAATACTCTATATTTAGTTTTTAAAATATTAATTAATTCTCTTTTAGTTTCTATATCTAGACCTTTTTGACCATAATCATGATGAGCATTCCAAGAAACAAATCGTAAAATTACGTATTCTTCATTTTCTTTTAAATGCAAATCTTCTTTAATTTTTCTATTAGGTTTATAATATTGTTCATGAAGGTAAAAGCTTTCAATAACACTATTAAACCTAATTTGTTTTTTACCCAAATCATTCTGATAACTTGCAGGTGTTAATATAACAGTAGAAAACGGGTATGTAAATTTAGAATGAATTCTATCAGTATGTTCAGTATCATTTAAAGCAATATTAGGTTTACCTAATAATGATGATACTTGTGCTGCATAAGGTGATGAAAAACTTAAAAATAAGTCTGGTTTAAATTTAATAGATACTTTTAGCAATAAAAAATTTGCTTGCAACATATATATAAATTTTCCAAATCTAGAATTCTTACCTTTACCTCTATTAATAAAAGAAAAATTTAACTTTTCTAAAAGCATTTTAATTACTGTTTTATCTCTAGCAACTATAATAACATCATGATTATTATTCTTTAAATACTTAATAGTATTCTTAAAATAGTGAACATGTCCAGGATGTCCAATATCAACTAATATTTTCATAAAATAATTTGATTTTGTCTATAATACTATTTTGAATAGTGTATAATTGGTTAGGATTATGACAGACTATTGAATATACAAATGTACTAAGTTTAAATTCAATACCATTTGATATATATAATTACAATAAAAAAAAATTGAAACTGACTGTCCCTAGTCTGCCTGCAGGCAGGAGGCAAGCCATAGGGGTATTTCGCCGGTTTCATACCCAGTCAATCCCGATAGCTATCGGGAGAGCACAAGCTTTGACCTTGGAACCAAACCGTCCCGAACGGTTGGGATTGTATTTTACCTCACCCAGAACTGCAAAAAAGCAGTTCCGACCTCTCCCAAAGAGAGGTAAATCGGAAACTCCGAGGCAGTCCCGAGTACTCGGGAGGGAATTTATAGATTAATAGCTTCTTAATGCTGATACAATTAAAAATCTTGATAAGGCAATTTCAATAGGAAATTCTAGGTTATCTCTTTCCCAAGAAATATTATTATTTTTAAAATTATGTAGTCTATTTCTTGTGCCTAAAAATGTATCAACTAAATCTGATTTTTTATTTAATATTTTCTTTTCGTAGATTGCGCTAGCTCTCTGACCAAAAGGATAAGAAAAAGAGTTTATTCTTTTATCGATTATTTGTTCTATTTTAGTTTTTGAGCCAACAATCTCTTCTTCAAATTCTTCATAAGAAAGTCTACTAAAAATGGGATGTGACATAGAGTGTGATCCAAATTCAAATCCATGACTATTGAGGTCTTTTATTTGTTTCATTGTCATATAAGGTTTGTATTCAGCTAAATATTCATCTATAGAAATATTCATTGTATAATTCCACAAACTATCAACAATCATATCTTTTTTACTCATTTGAAAAGAGTGAAAGCTCCAATTCATTAGATTTTTATAGTTTTTTGTATTCAAACTATATTCCTTTGCTATAGTTTCTATACCCTTTTTCAAAATTTTATTTTCTACTTTCTTACTAATAACGAGTAGCTTATTTCTCCACATTAAATCTTTATTATCAATGCAATTTCCTATTAAATAAAATGTAGCATTAAGATTAAGATTAATTAATATTGGCGCTATAACAGTATAATTCTCATGAAAGCCATCATCAAATGTTATAACAAGTTTCCTTTTTAATGATTTACCTTGTTTAGCTAATAACAAAGCTTCACTTAAACTTATTATATCATAATACTTCTTAAATATATTTATCTGATATTCAAACTCTTTGGGTGTAATCGATTTATTATCAAAATAATAAGAATGTTTTTCTTCTGAAACTATATGATAATATATAATTCTAAGGCTATTCGACTTAAACTTTAGTAGTGAGTTAAAAATTAACGGACTTTTTTTAATAAGAAATCCGCTTAAGAATAAAGCTTTATTTAACAAATTCATTTTTACGTATTAATATAACTACTTAATAAAATAAAAACTTAGAGTATACTTTTGTACATGTCAATTATTTTTTGTGCAACAATTTCTCCGTCTAAATGATTAATATCACTTCTACCTGTTGTTCTTTTTCCAAAAGACATTACTAATTTTATCTTTTCGACAACATTAGTAGCATCAAAATCAATTAAATAACAGCCTTTTGTTTTATTTATGATCTCTTTTGCATCACCAACATCTGTGGTTAGAATGGGGATATTACATGCCATTGCTTCCTTGACTACATTAGGGGAGCCTTCATTATAAGACGCTAAAATAAACGCATCACTTGCATTTAAATAGGTTACAAAATCTTTGTGTTTAATTGGAAAAGGGTTTAGCAATAAAAAATTTTTATCTGTATTTTTTTTTGCAGCTTCTTCTATAAGGCTAAAATTTTTTCTTGGGTCCTTAGGATTAGCTAAAGCCAAAAGCACCTTTTTATCTTGTGGGATATTTAATTTTTCTCTACACAACTCTTTATTTAAGGGTTTAAACATAGAAAAATTAACTCCATTTGCAATTATTTGTGTTTTGTTTTTATATGGTATATATTTTAAAATATTTTTTGATTTTGCAATTAACGCTTTTGGTGACATCATTGCCAACTGTGTTAAAAACATAATGGAATAACTTTTAAAAAGCCTTTCACCATTAATATTATAACTACCGTAAGCATCAGACCCCATAATAGAAAGCACTATTGGTTTTTTTGTATATGCTAAACTACATAGTAACCCTATTAAACCAAAATGGGCGTGTATAACATCATATTCTTTAGCTACATTTTTAATCGCTTTAATATTTTTTAAATACCCTTTTAAACCTTTACCTTTTACAGGAAAATAGTCTAATTCAATTCCTTTATCTTTTATTGATTCTCCCTGACTCTTTATAAATGATTCTATTCCGTATGGAAAATTACCGCTATGTACAAATAATACTTTCATATTAATTCTATATATAATTCTTTGAATTTGGTTAACATTTGTAACATATTAAATTTGTTTTTTACAATTTGATGGGATCTATTACCAAAACTATTAAGTAGTTCTTGACTAGATAAGAGTTCACTAATACTTTCATGTAGTTGGTTAAAACTTCCTATTTCAAATAAATACCCATTAACATTATGTTCTATTAATTCTTGACAGCCACCGGCTCCTGTAATTACAATTGGTTTTTTTAATGACATAAACTCTAATAAAGCATTGGATATTCCTTCAGTATATGTTGTTAACACACCTATATCACAGATATTCATTATACTTTCAACATCATCTTTTTTACCTAAAAAAAGTATTCTATCAATATTTTTTTTTTCGACCATTGATTTATAATTCTCAATATCGCCAGAGCCAATACATAAAAAGGTAACATCAATAACTTTTTCAATAACTTTATTAGCTGCTTTTATATATGTTTCATAATCTTTTTTGTTTGAAAAAGAAGCAACCATAGCTACAACAAATTTAGTGGTGATATTAAATTTATTTCTAATAAAATTTTTATCTTTAAGTTTTAAATTCCTATTAAAATCAAAGCCATTATAAATGACCAAACTTTTATTATTTGGGGCGTTATAGGCTTTAAGTCCGGCAAAAGAGTTAGCAATAATTCTATCAGAAAACGGAAAAGATAATTTATGGCTTAATATACCTTTTGATACTTTTAATGGTGCACCTGTTATTTGGTTGTTTACCATTGGTATTTTTAAAAGTACTTTGGCAGGTATAGCATAAATGGCAACTAAATTACCCCAAACATGAATAATATCTGGTTTGAAATTTTTAGCAATTTTATAAAATTTATAAAAAACTCTAGGATCTTTTTTCAACCCTTTGCGAATGATATAATGTATTTTAATATTGGTTGATAAAATATCTTTATAATGAATATCATCTTTGGTTAATACAATTTCAATATCAAAATTTGGATCAGTAGACAGCCCTTTTATTAATTCGACCAAACGTCTTTCTTTTCCCCCTGACCTTAAACTTTCTATGAAGTATAAAATTTTCACAAATAAAATTTTCTAGCTATCATTCTAATGTGTAGTTATCCGTTTTTGCATAAAATAATAACCTCCTATCGGAAGATATATCCATAAATATATTGAAGACCCAAATGAATTTACTGTCATTAAAATAAATGGGAAAGGAAGTATATAATAAACATTCTTTAAAGTTCTGGAAGTAAAATTAAATTTTATCGATTTAATTAATTTAATTAGCATATTTATAAAAATAATTAAAGGGAAAATTCCTACATGATAAATTATATATATAAAGTAATTATGGGGTGCCCTTTTAAAAGGTATACTAGTTTGATTTCCTAAAAGTAACGTTTCCGGATTTTTCATAATCCACTCAATATAAACAATCCATTTTCCTACTCTACCCTTTGAATTAGGATCAACGGCTTCAAATGTATCTGGAGCCAAAAACCTTTGCAACACTATATCTAGTTGCTTATTAAAAATAAAATAAAAGATTACACAAACAAACAAAAATGCAATTTTCGTAGACCCTGATTTGTTAGTAATAAGAAATATCAATATTACAGTAGCCAAAGCCATAAAAGTAGTTCTTGAGCCTGTTAACAATGCTCCAAAAACTGCAAAACCCATAAAAACTATATAATTTTTAATATTGCCATTTCTTTCATATAATGCCAGTAAAAAAGCAAAAGCACCAACCATAAAAATACCTACACTATTTTCGTCGCCTCCAGCTCCATAAAAACCAACAAATCTTTCATACCCTCCAGAAAGAATTAATCCTTTTCTTCTTGGGTCATATAAAATTCCTGCACCCATTATAATCAAAGCTTTAGTAAAAAGCATAGATATTGGGATGGTAACGATAGAATATTTTATTCCGACAATTATATAATCCAAAATACCTTTATGATAAATAACTTTAATTAACATAACTAATGAAATATAATAAAGATAATACCTTACAAAGTTTTTAAATATATAAAATAACCCTTTTGTTTCATCAGAATTTAGTCCGAAAAAAATATCTTTGGCAATGACATACATATTGATAAAAAACAATAGATATACAAACCCAATAGATAATTTCTGATACTTATTTAACTTTATCTTAGACTTTTTCAGTAAAGTAGATAATACAAAAAGTGAAAAACCGTAAATTATTTCATGAGGTCCTACAAAACTTAAAATCTTGTAATCAGTAGGTATTATTGGCAATAAAGGTAAATAATAGACAAATAGAGTTATTATATATTTCTTATCTATAAAAAAAAGAAAGATTGCATAAAATAAATATAGAAAGATTCCTATCTGGAATTGTTTACCCTTAACTAAAAATATTTCAAGAGCTATAAATATAAGTAAGGTAATTGGAAAAAATACATTTTTATTTTTAAACATACCATTTAACCTTCATAATAATATACTTTAACAATTTTGCCCAAAAACCGGCAAAATATCTATTTTTAAACTCCATTATTTGTGTAATAAAAAACCATCCTGGCGAGTATTTAATTTTAGATTTTTTTCCTTCTTTTGACATGTTGTTATACATTACAGGTGTAAATCTAGATATTCTATTAATTTTATTATCAGATGAGTTTTTTATTTGCTTTCTAAGGTTAGGAATATCTCTTGCCGCAGTTGACATTAAATAGCCTAATTCATTAGCAATAACTACACCTTCTTTAGTTGCACTTCCTCCCGGCCAACATAAAAAATTTACTTTTTTATCTAGTTGTTTTTCTATTTCATTTTTTGTGTACTCTAACTCATTTTTTATTCGTTTTAAATATTCCTCATCAGTTTCATAACTATCTATTATTTGAATGCTACTTTTCATCTTTGATGCATAATCATTGAGCTTATTTTTCCAGCCACCACTATTATAAAAAAGTTCACCTCCATTATCGTTTACAAAATCTTGAAGCTTCTTTTGAAATTCAGGATTGATAAAAACTCTTTTTGAGCTTAGCGCTTTCTCGTTTTCAAAAACGGCACTACCTAATTTTCTTCTTTCTTTATTTGAACATTGGAGGTATGGCTTTTCATTTGGATATTCATTCCAATCCATCCAAATATATTCATCATCAGGATTCCTAAAATCTATTATTTTATCTGATATTGGGTACCACGTATGAGTCTTAGCATGACTTTGCACATCTAATACTCCTTCTGAATCAATTTTTTTAAGTTCATCCCAATTACAAAAACCTATAGTATTTAACTCATTAATTTCTTCATTAGAATTAACGTCATCAAATGTTTTCCTTAGTCCATTAGTTTTTTCTACAAAATCTGGATTTACAAAAATGGTACCCTTCATGCCATACTTTTTTAATAATGGATAAGCAAAAACATAATTATCTAAATAACCATCATCAAAAGTCAAAAAAACAGATTTTTTAGCAATTGGTTTGTCATTTATTATATAATCGTACACTTCTTGAAATACCAATGTTGTATAACCCGACATTTTCAACCATTTTAATTGATCTTCAAAAACTTTGTACGGGCAAGTTAAATAGTGCCAGTGCCATTTTTTATTTAGTATACCAATTGAATGGTACATTGCACATGGTATTTTTATTGATTTTTTTTTCATATCTTATCTATTATATTTTTAAAATCATTAACTAAAGTATTGTAAGAAAAATGATTTTCATAATATAAATTTGCACTATTTTTTAGTTGTTTTTGTAATTCTAAATCACTTAAAAGCAATTCTATTTTTTGTGCATAATCATTCACATCTCTAGTTTTAAACAATAGAGAGTTTTTATTATTTATGGATAAATTATGTAAGCCAGGTGCATCTGAAGTTATACATGGTAAATTATTTGCAAAAGCTTCTAAAAGTGAAATTGGCAGCCCTTCAAATTCAGAACAAATTGTATACATATCGGCTAAATTATATAGTTCGGGAACTTCTTCTCTTTTAATATTTCCTAAAAATTTAATATTATCTTGTAAATTTAAACTTATAACTCTTTGTTCTAATTCGCTTTTTGATTCTCCATCGCCTGCAATCAAAACAATAAGATTATTTTTTTGAATTTTTTCTTTTGTAAAAATATTTAAGGCTTCAATTAATGAATCAACAGCTTTTAAAGGTTTTATAGATCCTACATAAAGAAGGACAATACTGTCTGGATTTACAGACCATTTTTTTCTAAATTCATTTTTTGAATTTAAGATAGTAAATGGAATTAATGGCGGAGTGAAAATTACATTTCTACCAGCACGCTTCTCATATTCATTAATAATTCTATCAGAAACTCCGGTTATAAACTCTGCATGCTTAAAAAATAGTTTATAGGGCCATTTAGGCTTCCATTCTGCAAGGCTGCCTCCATGAATTGTCATTATATATTTTATTCCCAATATTTTCTTTATGATAACATAAATCAACCAGTGCGTCCAATATTCTTTGGAAAAACTTACATGTACAAATCTAATTTTTTTTATGTGTTTAAATAAAAATAGAAATGTAAGTAATGGCTGCGTTATTTTTGGAAACTTTAGTTTTTTAAGTTTATGAACAATTACATTTCCATTATTATTACAATTATCACAAAATGTTAGTTGGTGAGTTTTATAACTTTTACTTAATTCGTTTATTAAATAGTAATTAAATACTTCTAAACCTCCAACATCGCAAGGATAAGCTTTGTAATTAATAAATAATATCCACTTATTATTAGACATATGGAGAAATTTTAGATACTACCCATCTATGTTTTCCGGTTTTGGTCAATACAATCTTATCAACTATTTTAATAGTTATCTCCATTTCTTTACCTAACTTTTCTTTAACAATCTTTATTAAAGAATTTTTAAAATCATTTTCAATTTCATCATTATTTTCAACAATAATTTCTACATGATTTTCCCTTTCTTGAATTATTTGAAATTTAGTCCACCCATTAAGTTTATCCCTTAATAGCGTCCAAAAAGTCCCGCCAACAATATTACCATTAGAACCAACAATTAAATCAAAAACTCTTCCTTCTACTGTTTTTAATAAGGGTAAGTTTCTACCACAACTACAATCTTCATCTGAAATTATTCCTAAATCCCCTATTTTGTATCTAATCATTGGAAATGCATATTCATCTAAATCTGTAATAACAATCTCTCCTAATTCTCCATTTTTACATTTCTCACCATTAGAATTAATAATTTCGATAATAAATCGATCTGCATTCAAATGCAACCCGTCATGAACTTCACATTCTGATGCAATATTGCCAAACTCTCTACATCCATATCTATTAAATATTTTACAATTAAACACCTTTTCTATTTTTTCTCGTTGAAACGGAAATAATGTCTCAGCAGAAGTTATAATTCCTTTTGGAATCCATAGTTTAATATTATGTTTTTCAATATAATTCGCAAAATGATATAAAGGCGATGGGTAAGCAGTAATTACATCTGGTTTAAACTTATTATATATTTCTACATAGTTCAAAATATCAGTACTACTCATATGATAAGTAGATAACCTTTTTTCTTTATGAATGTATTTATCTTTAATTTTTTTATAAATACTCCTCTTTTTTATAATATCTCTTTCAGCGCCCCATAAATATAATACTTTTGAACCAATTTTATATCCAGGTCTACTATCACATCTATATCCTACTGCCTCTCTATAATAATTCTTCGCATCTTTATAATAAAATAAACTCTCACCTGTAGAACCTGAAGTGGAGTTAGGAATAAATCTCTTTTTTTCAATATTTAGGGCTTTTAATTTATCTTTATTATTTCGTATATTCTCCTTTGTTAAAAAGTCAATTTTCGATATATCATCAATACACAAAATGTCATCTAATTTATTTTCATAATAAGGTACATTAGATCTAGAATGTGCAATTAATTTTATAAACTTTTCTTCTTGTAAAAGTTTTAGTTTCTCTTTACTTTCAAATTCTAAGGTTTTGGCAACTTTAATATTATATGCCAACTCTTTTTTAAATAAAGATATTACTATCTGTGCTAGGTTCATTTTTTAAAATATCTTAAAATCTTTTCTATATATTCATTAAAAATAAATATTTCATATTTCACTTGAAGAGGGATAACTATTAAAATAAATACTATTCCTGATATAGCTCCTCTAACAAAAATATTGGAAATATAATCTTTAAAAAAGTAAATTGGTATTGCCGCAATAAAACATATCAAAAAATTTATACCTATTTTTTTCCAATTTACCCAATTTTTAATCGTCAAACCCATAACTTTTCGTTCAATATTTATACTTATAAACATTGGCGTGATTACACCTATTAAACCCGTAAATACGGCTCCATACAAACCATATATAGGCACTAAGGTCAACCCTAAAACAAGAGTTAGTATAACCCCAATTACACTACCTACAAGTATCAAGTGTGTTTTTTTTGCACCTCTAAGAATAATGTTATGACTAAACATTGATATAAAAAATATAACAATATAAATTCTATAATAATTTGCAGCTTCAATATAATCTGCAGGATATAAAACAGCTATTAATTCATATGCCAACAGCCAAAAAATAAAAACGGAAGGAATAGTAAGACTTGATGTTTTTTCAACCGTTTTTTGCCATAAAGATGTAGCTTCTTTCATTCTATTATTTGAAAGGTGAATTGATATTTCAGGAACTACAACATTATGAATAGATTTAAAAAAATGAGACAAAATAGGAATACTCATAAAAGAAATAGAATATACCGCAAACTCATTAGGCTCTACATATTTATTAATAATAAACTTATCAAAAGTGCCAGAAAATACATCAAGTATAATAGCAATACCAAAAGGTATTGAGTATGATAATTGATTCTTTATTAATTTAAAATCTAATCTGTATATTTTTTTAAAATAAGGTGCAATATGTTGTGATAAATAAATAAATTTTAAAGCTCCAAAAATTGTAAGTGCAATTATTGGCCCTTTATAACCAGGAATGATTAAAACAATTGTTAAGAAAATAAGAAAACGAAAAATTTTCTCTAAGGGATAATAGATTTTATTTAATAATAAGTTCTTTTCTAATGTGAAAATATTTTGAATAATTGAAGCCAATAATTCAAAAGAAACGTATAATATTAAATAGGTTTTGATTCCTGAAGACTTATCAAACTCAAAATAATCAAATATAGCATCGTCAAATACTGTAAAAATAAAAATAACAACTAATATGTTTATTAAAAATAAAAATTGTGTTTGTTGAATTATCTTTTGTTTGCCTTTAGAATCAGATGTTGGAAAAAAATAATACAAACTAGTACCATATCCCATCCCTAACATAGAAAATGTCGTTAATGCAATAAGGGTAAATTGTCTAAAAATTCCATAATCATTTGTAGGAATTAAACGTGTAAGTACTACAGGAGTTAATAACTGAAATAAAGTAGCTAATATATTACCAATAAATAAAGCTTTTGCTTGATTTTTTAAAGAAGGGTCTTTTTTCATTTTATTTTTTATCTATCAGTTTAGTAATTTTACTTGATACCAAACGATTGATAACCATTATATTCCGATATACTTAATTATTTATTATTCTCTAATAATTAGTGTTGATCACTGGATTTTTCTTTGGACTTATCTTTTATAGAAGTTTATAACATGTTGGATAAAAAGGAAAACTACCAGAATAAAATTGAACAATATAGTTATCGAGATAAACGTATCCTTCTATAAATATCTAAAGTATAAGGTGAAATTTCTGTAATATTATTCCGAATAATTAAGTCAAATAGCATATTAAGTCACCAATTAAAACTAAGAACAGGTTTTTTGAGAATAATTATCAATTTGTTGTATACATAAATCATACACGTTTTGAATAGTGTAATTCTTGTACCAATCAACTGTAAATTCAATGGTTTCATTAAAATTTAAAACCGGTTTCCATTGTAACTTTTGTTTTACCTTATTAATATCTAAGGTCAATAGTTTTGCTTCATGTAAAGCATTAGGGTTAGATAAATCTTTCCATTGCCCTTTTTGATAAATCTTTATAATTCTATTAACCAGTGTGTCCACGTCTATTATATTATCATTTTCTGGTCCAAAATTATATGCTTCTGCAAATTTTGTTGGCTCTTCCATCATATGTTTACCTAAAATTAGATATCCAAACAATGGTTCTAATACATGTTGCCAAGGTCTGATTGACTTAGGATTACGGACTTCTATAACTTCACCATTTTCAATAGCTCTAATACAATCTGGCACAATTCTATTTTCTGCCCAATCTCCACCTCCAATAACATTTCCTGCTCTTGTAGAAGCAATTGATTTTTTATGTTTTTGATAATCCTTCGGATTAAAAAATGAATTTCGATACGATGCAATAACAATTTCTGAAGCTCCTTTACTAGCACTATAAGGGTCATAACCACCTAATGCATCTTCTTCTTTATAGGGGGTAAGTTGTTCTTTATTATCATAAACTTTATCTGTAGTAATAAATATAGCAGTATGAACTGTATCACTTTTTCGGATACATTCTAGTACATTTACTGTGCCCATTACATTAGTTTCAAAGGTATAAATAGGGTCTAGATAGCCATCAATAACTAAGGGCTGAGCAGCCAAATGAAATACAATTTCCGGTTTTTCCTCTTCAAAAACTCTAAATAATTTCTCTTTATCACGTATGTCTGCTCTAATATCTTTTATTTTATTGCTAATTCCAGACAATACATAATTATCGTTTTCATGAATTGGATCTAATGCTAAGCCAATGACTTCAGCTCCCAATTTGTGTAGCCAAATACTTAACCAAGAGCCTTTAAAACCTGTATGACCAGTAATTAAGACTCTTTTACCTTTGTAAGCTTTTTTTAAATTTACCAAACTTTCCATTTAGCATTATTTGCATTCCAAAGATCTTCTAAATCATTTTTATCTTTTAATGAGTCCATCGCTCTCCAGAATTTATCGTGTTTATAAGCAAATAATTTACCATCTGAAGACATATTTTCTAACGGTTCACGTTCAAAAACACTATTATTACCTTCTGGTATATAATCAAAAACTTCTGAAGAACAAACAAAAAAGCCTCCATTTACCCATCCTTGTTCTCCTTTTGGTTTTTCCATAAAAGAATTTATTTGATTATGCTCTCCATCAAATTTTAAACTACCATATCTACTTGGTGGTTGTATTGCCGTCATAGTAATAATTCCTTTATGTTGCACATGATATTTGGCCAATTCTTTTATATCTACGTTAGCTACACCATCACCATACGTAACCATAAAATCATTATCACCGATAATACTTTGAGCTTGTTTAATTCGCCCGCCAGTCATGGTATGTAATCCTGTATCTAATAAGGTTATTTTCCAATCTTCAGATTCATTTTTCAATATTTCCATTGAATTTTCTTTCAGATCAATAGTAACACTTGAATTATGTAAAAAGTAATTTGCAAAATATTCTTTTATCATGTATCCCTTATAACCCAACAGTATTACAAATTCTTTATATCCATAATGTGAATATGTTTTTAAGATATGCCACAATATAGGCTTCCCTCCTATTTCAACCATAGGTTTAGGTTTAATTCCTGTTTCTTCTGAAAGCCTAGTTCCAAAGCCTCCTGCTAAAATCAATACTTTCATCTTTTTTATTTAATTCTAAAAAAATTTACTTTAACATAAAGACCAATAATATTAAAAGCTGACCTTAAAGTTAATATTGGTGTTTTTAGTAAACTAATAAGTGTCTTCTTCCTTATCATTTCGTTATACTCTTTACTACCAAATCCCCGCTTATTGAGATCCAAATTAATTTCTAATCTTTCAAAAAATTCTCTTACCCAGTCTGCCCATTTCCCTTTATAAACTGCACCACTACTGCCGCTATTAAAAAATTGACCATGTTCTTTAATGTATTCTTGTGATATACTGTAAAAACCATCTTTAAAGATATAAGATCGTTGGTTTGCCATTTTTTCAGCCATATATGGTGATTCAAAATTAACAATATATTTCTGGAGTATTTCTTTTTTCCATAATCCTGGTAAATATAAAAACCGATGATTTGTCTTTTCTGTTATATTGTCAAGTTTAGCATAAGCAGAAGGTTCTGTTTTATACTTATTACTGCTACATAACAATCTTATATGATCAATATTTTTTTCTGACTTCATGAGATAGACCAATTCTTTTAACAATATATTATCTAATTTTGATCTTAAAAAAAAGTCTTCAATTATTAAAAGAACAATATCGTTTTTTGCTATTTCTAATGATTTCTTCACTCTTTTGCTAAAAGAATCATCACCATTATGTAGAGATTTTATATTTAAACCTGGATAAGAATATGACTTTGAATTTGTACTTAGTAATAATTCATAATTCCCTATATCACTAATATAAGTTTTTAAAGATTTAAACATAGGTTCCCAGCAGTCTGAATAACCATCTGAAGATAGTACTATAATAGAAAGCATACTAATTAATTTCTTTTATTACTTGTTTTGCAGCATCTTCTCCACTCATAAAAGATTCATCAGTCCATTGATAACCCCATAAACCATATCTACCGCAGTATTTTACACCAATTTCATCTAAATATTGATGCACTAGTGCTAGATTTTCGGCTCTCTCATGATCAAAAATTACATTAGCATAAGGTATAAGCCTAGCCTCTCTATATAAAATATCATCGTCCTCTTTTAATAGCCCACATATAGTTAAATCTTTAATAGTACGATCAATAAATTCATCTGGTTGCTTCTTTAATGGTTTGTATTTTTTAGAAAAATATATTTCTGCTTGTATACTACCACAACCATCAGGAGTGTTAGATTCTGCTTGCATATGCGGAAAACTTAATCTTGTAAAAATAACATTATCATCGTAAAAATATGACCAATGTGCTTTAGAAATATCTGTTCTACCTACTCCAATATTTACAATTACACATGTTGAGCAGGCAAGCTTTAATACTGCATCTTGAATATTTTCAGGAACATTTTTAATCAGTAAAATCAATTCTGGCAATGGTAAAGAAGATATTATATGATTATAATCTATAATCTTTCCGTCTTTGAATGTTATTTGTTTAGTTTCTGCATCTAGCTGAGTCATTTCATGATTAAAAGTAATATCGGTTTCATCTCTAAAACCTTTTAAAAATGACTTATAGCCTCCTTCACTTGGATATCTAAAATGACTTATATAGTGTACGTCTTGAGTAGTATCACTCAATGCCCCATGTAAAACTTCTTTTATATTTGGTTGATAAACTCTAGGGCCAACCCAATCTACTGACATATTATCAGCAGTAGTTGTATGGAATTTCTTACCATATTGCATTGGGAAATTTTCAGCAAAAGTCTTTCCAAAACCTGCATATAACCAATCCTTAAAACTCACTATATCTTTATGCTCTATATTTTTAGCCTCAATAAATTCCTTAATAATTGTAACTATTAACTCTACAGGTAGCCCATATAGATTAATTTGTGCCGGATGCTTAACCCAATGACCTTTCCATAAGTTATTTACGGCAACATTCATGGTTTCATATTTGTTTTTAACACTTTCTGCCCACAGTTTTTGAATGCGCTCTACTTTAGTGAATGAAATATGTGGTCCGGTATCAAAAACATAACCATCTTTTTCAAAAGAAGTGGCATTTCCTCCATAATAACCATTTCTTTCATAAAGTTTTCCTACAAAACCTTCCTGCCTTAGATGATATGCTGCTCCCAACCCCGCCATACCTGCTCCTAAAATGATAATTTTATTATTCATTACTAATCTTTGTATATTCTTTAATTGTATTTAATAAGCCTTTATCAAAGTCTATTCTTGGTGTATATTTAACTTCATTAATTAAACGACTATTATCGCCAATTACGCATAAACCATCAAAATTAGTTACTTGTGTATTGAATTTTACTAACTGAGGTTTTTTTAAATAATTGGCAATCTTTTCAACTATATTTTTAATTTTCATTGGAGTGCCGGTCGAAATATTAATAGATCCATTAACATCAGAATATAATAATTTAACCAGAGCTCCAGCTATATCATCAATATGGATATAATCTTTTATTTGATTTGTTCCTCGAATAACCACTTCTTTATTTGAATTAAGGTTATTGATTACATATGGTATTAGGCTAGTTGAATTACCTCCATAACCATAGGCAAAAAAGATTCTACCCCAAGCATAACTATAATTATTAATTTTACAATATTTATCTATTATTTTGCTTAAGGTATATTTAGCATAGCCATATGTATGTTGCGAGTGTTCGTTAATTTGATCTTCATAACAAATACCATTTTTCCAATCATATTCAAAACAACTACCGGCTACAACCATTCTTTTACCTCCATTTTCATAAAAAGCATGCGTTATATTTATACCTATCTGCAACCATTTGAAGTGGTGATTCCCATCATAATCTCTATCGGCTATATTCCAAGCTAAGTGCAAAAGGTATTGAGGTTTTAATTCAACAAAAATCTCTTTGAGAGCTGCTTGATTAAACAAATCAACTTGATGCCAAAATATATTATCAGGATTTTGAACTTTTTTAGTGCTTATAGCATGTATTTCAAAATCTTTAGAATTTAAAAATTCTAGACAATGTTTACCTATAAATCCACTTGCCCCTGTAATTAATATTTTTTTCAAAAATAGATTATTTAAATTCCTTTAAATGATTCTGTTAAAAAACTAGAATTTATATCCTTATCTGATAAGCTTTCTATTTTATTAGGTAATTGAATACCAAGCACAGGGTCTTTCACATTAAGACATTTTTCAGATTTGGGATGATAAAAAGTTGTTACCATATAACTTAAAACTGTATTATCTACTAATGTAAAATAACCATGCGCAAAACCTTCTGGTACATAAATCATTTTTCTATTCTTTACAGATAATTCAATTCGAAAACTTTTTAAAAATGTTTTCGAGTTTTTTCTAACGTCAACAACCACATCTATCAAACTACCCGAAATACATCTCACTAATTTAACCTCGCTGTGTGGAGGGATTTGATAATGTAATCCTCTAAATGTACCCTTTTTAGCTGAAAAGGAATTATTAGTTTGAACAAATTCTTTTTTATGACCTATCTTTGTAAACTCATTTTTACAAAATGTTCTAAAAAATTGCCCCCTTTCATCAACAAATGGTTCTATGTCAATTACATATAATCCTTTAAGATAAGTTTCAGAAAATTTCAAATAGTTTTACTTTATTTAATTTCCGTTTTTAAATGGATGGTTTTTTAATGGGTATTTTGCAAAAGGATGATAATCTCCCTGAAGTGGTGCAATTTCTGCATTTCTAATGGTTTGAACTATTTCTATAGATTGTCTGGCATCAGATAAACCAAAACCGTTACCTTTTAAAATATCTTCATAGCTTCTGGTGTGTAATTCTGTAAAGCCACCGCTAAATTCTACCTCATCACCATCTACTTTAATAGAACGGTATGTTCTTTGACCTTTATCTCTAATCTCTTGTGGGATAACATCATAATCTATTGATAAAAACCAACGCACTCTTGCTTTTTTAAATTCAAGATATCCTGCGGCCCTATCATGTGTATGTAAATGTACTTTATTTTCTTTTATATCTCCAAATATCCATGATAACATATCATAGAAATGAACACCAATGTTTGAGGCTATACCTCCAGATTTAGAAACATCTCCTTTCCAAGAGGTGTAATACCAATGCCCTCTAGAAGTCAGATAGGTTAAATCAACATCGTATATTTTATCTTTCGATCCGTTTTCTACTTTTTCTTTAAGATTAATAATACTTTGATGCAACCTTAATTGTAAAATAGTATAAACTTTCTTAGCTGTAGCTTTTTCGATATCGAGCAATGCATCAATATTCCAAGGATTTAATACCAAAGGTTTTTCACATATTGCATGGGCATCTCTTCTTAGTGCTGATCTTATATGAGCATCATGTAGATAATTAGGGGTACAAATACTTACATAATCTAAATGTATGTTTTTTTCTCTTTTTAATTTCTCTAAATGTCTATCAAATCGTTCAAATTCAACAAAAAAGTCGGCATTTGGAAAATAACTGTCCATAATACCAACTGAATCAAATTTATCTAATGCAGCAATTAAATTATTATTTGTGTCTTTGATTGCTTTTAAATGCCTCGGCGCAATATATCCTGCAGCACCAATCAATGCAAAATTTTTCATATCTAAATGATTTATTGTGTTTTAATTACAAAATTCATTCTATTCATTTGATGGCTTCGCCGCTCTCAATCCCACAAAAGGGAAGTGATTAATCTAAATAATAGTAATACCATTTGTAATTAAACAATTACTATTTAGCAATTCCTAAATAAAAATTAATAATAACTAGTAAACGGACTTAACACCCCAATCGTATATCAATAATATTAAAGATTTTAATACTAAGATACAAGTGAAAATTATAAATACCAGAAAATTATAAATAAGTCTTATCTTCAGAGGAATAGTATTAATTTTTTCTTTTTCAATAACAAGCAAATATAATTGTTTTTTTTAAATATTTTTAAAAAAGTATTCGCAAATATGATCATTTTGGAAAGCATCTATTATTTGTTATATTCGCTTAACATTACATTAAAACAAAACCAATTGCTTAAGCTTAGTATTATAATACCCATGTATAACGTTGAACAATATATTATTCAATGTTTATCCAGTTTGTATAATCAATCAATTTCTATATCGGATTATGAAATAATTGTAATAGATGATGGGTCAACTGACAGTAGCTATAACATAGCAAAAGAGTTTTCAAAAGACCATACTAATCTAGAAATTTATAGATTCAAAAATGCAGGGTTAAGTGAAGCAAGAAATCGTGGTTTGAAACACGCCAAGGGTGAGTATATTTTTTTTATAGATTCTGATGACTATATTGCTAATAATATATTACATAAACTCATAGAATGCGTTATTAATTATTCATTGGACATCTTAGAGTTTAAATGGATTCGGACAAAAAGTAGAGACTTATACGATTCTAAACTTGTTGATAATTCTTTTGACATTAAAGTACTTGACGGAAAACAATATATTGAAAATACATGGATTCACGATAGTGTTTGTACCAGTTTTTATAGGCATGAGTTTTTAAAAAAGTATAACGCTAGTTTTATTAAAGGAAGACTTATGGAAGATATGATTTTTAATGCTAAGTTGATACCTAAAGCTAAAAAAGTTGCCTATTATCCTTTTGATGTATATCGTTATATCATAAATCCAAATTCTATTTGGACTACCACAAAACCTGCTGCCTACAGAAAGGCTATATACGATTTTATTTTTATGATTAACGAATTCTCTAACCTAATTGACAAGTTTGAGGATGAAGGTATTAACACTTCAATTTTAAAATCTAAAAGACAGTTGATGCTTTTTAATACTTTTAAAAGAATTTTAAAATCTGACTTAAATAATACTGAAATAAATGAAATTATTAAAGACCTTAAAAAAAGGCAATTATATCCATTAAACAAATATAAGGGTAATGAAAAATATAGAAAATTATTAATATCTGTTTTTAACCATAAACCAGCTTTGAAAATTTCTAAATTCGCATTTAAAATATTAAGAAAACCTATTGAAAGACAAATAATTAAAAAACATCAAGATAAAAAAGAAGAAGAAATTCGTTCTACTAAATCTTAATTAATATAGATTTCGGATAATAAAGTTAAAATTGTATAAGGCAAGTCATAATAAATTGAAATGCAACTAAAATAATTCAAAATTAAATAACTAGAATTTTCTTTGTCCTAATATCATCTTTATTTGTTATACGAACAAAATATACCCCTCTACCTAATCTTGATAAATCGATTTGTTTTTTCAAAATTTTGTCTGGTGAATTGTTAGTAATATTTTCAGAATAAACTAAACTTCCATTTAAACTAAATAAAGAAATATTTAACTCATCATTAAAGCCATTTAATTCAATATTTAATTGTCCTTCGGTAGGATTAGGATAAATCATAATTTCTTTTTCAAATATTCTATTACTAATTCCAGAACATTCTTGATCAACAAAAACAGTTACTTCATCTGAATCAATACTAATACTATTTGATACCGTTACCGTATATATGGTGGTTTCAGTAGGGTTTACAGTAATACTAGCAGTTATTTCTCCTGTATTCCATAAATAATTCTCTCCGCCACTAGCCGTTAAAATAATACTTGGTGAATTCATACACCTTTCTATATCATCTCCTGCATTAGCAACAACTTGCTGAGAAGAATCATTAACTGTTACAACAACACTATCTTCACTAGAACAAGCACCATTTAAAGTAGCTTTAACTGTATAAGTGGTAGTAGTTGAAGGGCTTACATTTATAGAAGAAGTTGTTTCGCCTGTACTCCATAAAAAATTTCCTTCTCCTGTTGCAGTAAGTATTGTACTTGACCCAATGTCAATGGTTACATTTGGACCAGCATCAATATTTGGTATACTATTAACTATTACTACTATCTCATCAGACACCCCAGTTGTATTACAAGAACCACTTGCTGTGACCGAGTAAGTTGTAGTTGAAGATGGGTTAACGGTTATACTTGAAGTAGTTTCGCCTGTACTCCAAACGAAATTACCACTACCTTCCGCAGTTAATGTAATGTTGTTACCTTCACAAATAGAAACGTCTGCACCTAAACTTACCGATGGTGAATCAACAACAGTTACAACAACTTGGTCTGATAATGAACAATTACCTGATGATGACATTACAATATATGTTGTTGTTGTTGTAGGATTGACTGTTATACTCGCTGTGGTTTCTCCGGTCGCAATCCATAAAAAATCATTATTACCTGATGCTGTTAGTGTTGCATTTTCCCCTTGACATATAGTGATATCAGATCCAGCATCAAGAATAATTTCCGGAGTAACATTAATTATAATTTCATCTGTTATGCCTGTTGTATCACAAGAACTATTCGCAGTAACAGAGTAAGCTGTAGTTGTTGATGGATTTACTGTAATACTTGATGTAGTTTCGCCTGTACTCCATAAAAAATCACCAATCCCTTCTGCTGTCAATATAATGCTATCCCCTGAGCATATAGTAACATCTGCACCTAAACTTACTGAAGGGGGATTATCAACGGTAACTACTACTTCGTCAGTAAGTGAACAATTACCCGAAGATGATGTTACACTATAAGTTGTGGTGGTAGCAGGAGTGACTGTAATACTCGCAGTGGTTTCTCCTGTATTCCATAAAAAATCATTATTACCTGATGCTGTTAGTATAATATTTTCTCCTTGACATATGGTAATATCTGGACCAGCGTCTAGAGTAATATCTGGTGTAACATTTATTATAATTTCATCTGTTATACCTGTTGTATCGCAAGAACTACTTGCAGTAACAGAGTAAGTTGTAGTTGTAGATGGGCTTACTGTAATACTTGATGTAGTGTCGCCTGTACTCCATAAAAAATCTCCATTTCCCTCTGCAGTTAATGTAATACTATCACCTGAACAAATAGTAACATCTTCTCCTAAATTTACTGTAGGAGGATTATCAACAGATACAATAACATCATCAGAAATTGAACAATCATCTGAAGTTGAAGTTACAGTATATGTTGTTTCTATTGATGGACTAATACTAATACTGGCGGTAGTCTCTCCTGTATTCCATAAATAATTATCAGCACCCGATGCTGTCAAAGTAATACTTTCTCCTACACAAATCTCAATATCATTTCCTGCATCTAAATTCGGTACTGAATTAACAGTAACTATTACTTCATCGATTGCAGTAGTTGTACATCCATCGTTACTAGTAGTAACAGAATATGTTGTATTTTCATTTGGGCTTACTGTTATGCTTTCTGTGGTTTCCCCAGTACTCCATAAATAAGTATCTCCTCCAGAAGCTATTAAAATCGTTTCGGTGCCATCACATATTGAAACATCAGAACCTGCATCAGCAACAGGTGATTCGTTTACAGTAACAATAACACTATCTGTTGTTGTTGAATTTCCATCAGTAACAGTTACACTATATGTTGTCGTAGTAGATGGACTCACAGTAATACTTTGGGTAGTTTCTCCTGTATCCCAAGAAAAATCTCCTACTCCTGAAGCTGTCAATGTTGTACTCGAACCATTACAAATTGTTACATCAGAACCTGCGCTTACAACATCACTTTGATCTTCAAAAGCTCCAATATCAGATTCACTACCTCTTGGTCTGGGTTTCCCATCAAAATCTAACACAACATTATCTAATGATATACCTGAATCAATACATTCACTATCTTCTTGCAGTTTGAAATTACCTGAAGATGAGTTAATAAATTTTGGATCTACACCCAACACATTTGAACCCTTGGCTGGAAAAGAATTAAAAAAATTATTATAATCCCAAATGAATCCTGAAACAGGAGTATAACCCGAAAAATTGTGATTTAGGTTTGCTGTATTTTTAAAAATATTATTCTTGAATTCATTCCCATTTAGACTTATTCCTCCATAAATACTATAAATTTTAAATAATGTAGTTACATTGTTCCAAGTAATATTATAAAATTTATTATCATTAAATGGAGCAGTAGTATTTTCGCTATTTCTAATTCTCATTCCTGATTCAGAAATATTACTTACAATAATGTTTTTAAAAATATTATTGTGTCCTATACCAACAGATGCCCTATCTTCTGTGTTTTCATTCAAATAAAAACCGTTTGCAACATCATGAATATACATTCTATCAAAAGTGTTAAAAGAAGCATCTGCTATGATAGAAATCCCTGCAGTATATTCTCCTCCTTGTTTTCTATAAGGAACATTTGCATGAGCTTCACTATCTCTAAATATATTGAACTTACAAGTAGAATGTCTTGCTCCATAAGAATTTTGTATATTTATGCTTTCACAAAATTCTACTAAATTATATTCACAAGTTCCTTTAAAGGTGAATCCATGACCATTATGCCCTTGGTTAATATGCTTATCTGCTAATGAGTTTCTAACTATATTAAAATTACCTTCAATATTATAATAATAGTCTGTCGTTAAAGCAACATCTCCAAAACCTAAAGATTCGTCACAATAAGACTTTACATTTTCAAACAAGTTATTATTGCCATCTATGACAATATTTTGATGAGATGCATTTATTACAATGCAATCAATTAATCTATTATAATCACTATTATCAGCAAATGTAGAAAAATTAAACCCTTCTCCATTTCCTGCTCCTGTAGAGTTTCCAAAATCTTTTAATATTACTCTTTCAAAAATGTTACCTTGATTATTCTTATTGTAATAAATACCCATTTGATAGTTGGTAATCTGAATATTTTTTAAAATAACAAAACTGTTATTTTTGGAAAACGAAATGGCTATTCCTGTATTTCTATCACCTCCACTTAACAAAGGCATCTCATTAGCGTCAAAATTTCCATCACCGTAAGTATAATATAAAGAAGTTATGTCACCAATATTAGATTTATAACCTTCAATAAATATAGGTGCACTTTCTGTACCACTTCTTGCCGTTGCAACATTTTCATTATAAACGCCTGTTTTTATCCAAATTTTATCTCCAGCTCCTGCTACATTAATACCCTCTTGGATTGTCTTGAACGCCTCTGATTCTGTGAGTCCGTTTCCTGAACTTGATACCGAAGCATCAACATAGTATTCTGTACCTGAAGAGTCTGGTACCGGTATATTATTTTTTATATATTGTAAATCAAATCTATTTAAACCAACACCTCCACCGTTTTCTAAATCACTTCCACCATTATAATTAAATGTATTATTATGATACCATTTAAACCCTGAAGAAACCGTAAAGTAATGCCCATTTAATTGTCCAGAGTTAATGGTTATAGCTGTAATAACTATACCTCCATGGTCTTTTAAATCAAACCCCGTGATTGTTGAAGCAGTAATAGATTCACTACTGTCGAAATAAATCCTGTTTGGTGTAGATGATTCTATTCTAAAATTTGCTATTGTAAGTGGTGTAACGTTACTCGATTCGGCAACAGATACTTTTACATTTAATAAGATAAATGTAATAAATAATAATTTTTTAATCATAAAACATGCTCATTAACTATTGTAAATAATCAACAGTAAATATCTCTCATCATAGCAGTGATTTTTAGATTACATATATCTATTCTTTCCTAACATTGAATATTATTCAACGAAAAGGGTTAATCCAATAAATTAATAGGGGGTTCTTTTCCTAAGCAGTTTAACACTAACGGTAACTTTTAAATAAAATTGCATAAAAAATAATTTAGCTCTAAATAACCGTTATACCTATTAAACCTGCGAAATTATTTTTCAAATCTAAAGGAAATCTAAAGAATTTGTCATCCGTAACTTTTTGTTAATAAACTACATGAATTTGTTAATAAACTGCATGTTGTTATTAATAAATTAAATATAATTTGCCATTATAAAATACTTAATTGGTTAAATTTATTTATTTTAATTTTGCCTCATGAAAAAATTATTATTCTTTATAATTACAATCTTGTTATTTATTTCTTGTAAAAAAAGTCTAGAAAGAACCAAATCTGATGATTTTATTATAGTTGGAAACATTAAAAATGTTACTAATAACAATAAAGTATACCTAAAAACACAAATGAATGGACTTATAACTATTTTAGACTCGACTCTTATAATAAAAGGTAAGTTTGAATTTAAAGGAAAAGTTGATGAACCTATTATATATGGAATTTATATTGATAGTGTTAGAGGTACTATAGGCATATTTATGGAAAATAAAAAGATTACTATTGAAGCTTATAAAGACAGCTTGGCTTCATCTAAAGTTTCTGGTTCTAAAACAAATGATGACTATTTAAGCTTTGTAAAACAATCAAATCAAATCATTTCTAAAATGAATGTATTATTTCCTGCCTTTCAAAAAGCCAGAGCAGAAAATGATGTTGAAAAGTTAAACGAGATCAATAAAAAAATGCAGGTAATTAGTGACAACAATACTGCATTTACTTTAAATTATGCTAAACAACATGCTGATTCTTATATTGGCGCATTGGCTTTGCATTCTGTCATAAGAATACCAACAATTGAAAAAGATACAATCGCAAAAATCTATAATAATTTTTCAGATTATGTAAAAAAGGGGGATTTTGCTATAAAAACCAAAATATTTCTTGAAACAGTTACAACACAAGATTCTATTCAAAACTAAATACAGATTCTATGTTGAGGTTTCAATTCAACTGGTATTTGATGCTGCTTGAACAATCTTGCTTTCAATTTACCTTTAAGAATAATATCATCATTAATAACTTCAAGCCAACTCCCTTCTCTTAATCCTAATACAGGAATATCATTGTAAGTATGAAATTCTTTAATTCTGGTTTCACGGGTTTCTCCTTTGTGAGTAGAAGTTGGATCAGTCCCGAATTCTCGGGATAAATAATGCGCATTTATATTAAAAGGAATGATTCCTAATGTTTTATAGTTTGGTGGGTAAACAATTGGCATATCATTGGTATTCTGCATGGTTAGTCCACAAATATTACTTCCTGCACTTGTACCAAAGTATGGTGTACCATTGTAAATCTTCTCTTTTAAGGGCGAAATTAAATTCTGCTTATACAGCTCATCAACTAATACGAAAGTATTACCTCCTCCAACAAAAACAGCTTGAGCGTTTTTAACTGCTTCTTGAGCATCTGTAAATTGATGTATTCCTTTTACATTGATTCCTATTCTTTTTAATGCTTTAGAAGCTACTTCGGTATATTCGTTATAATCTATTCCGCTTGGTCTGGCATATGGTATAAAAAGCAACTCATCAATAGATTTAAAAAAAGTTTTTAACTCTGGTAAAATGTATTCTAAATATCCACTCCCATGGATGGTGGAAGTACTGGCAATTATCAGTTTTTTCATATCACATACAATTATGTTCAAAAATAAATAATCTTAGGCTTTAACAAAAGTTTACCAAGGCTTTAATATTTATTTATGACTTCGGGCGCTTAATTTGTAGTTATGATCAACCAACTAACCTTCTTAATTTTCTTTTTTACTGTACTACAATTTCATGCGCAAGATAATGATATCGAAATTACAGGAAAGATAATTAATGATTCTCTATCAATTGAAAATATTCATATTATCAATAAAAACTCTGGAAAGGCAACTATTAGTAACCAGTATGGTGAGTTTAAAATTCCTGTAAAAGTGAATGATACACTTGTTTTTTCTGGAATTCAATTCTATATTAAAGAAATACGCATCACAAAAAAAATTATACGCAATAAAACAATTACTGTCAAATTATTTCAAAAAATAAATGAATTAGATGAAGTTGAAGTAAAAACTCATAATTTATCTGGCAGCTTAGTAACTGATGCTAACAATGTAAAAGGTTCTGTTTCAAAAATGAATCCAATGGCATTAGATTTTTCAATGATCGATTTTAAAAAAACTGTTATTCTAGATATTGATGAAATAGACATGAAAAGAGCACCAGACATAACACATTTGGTTAGCCCCATACAACCTGGTATTTCAGCTAGCATAGGTTTAAAAAAATATCGTACTAAAGAAGAAAAGAAATTAAAAAAGATAAAAAAAGATGATGAAATTTTTAAAGATATTAGACACTTAGTTACTGATAATTTTTTTATACAAACATTAAAAATTCCATACAAAGAAATTGATACCTTTTTAAAATATTGTACTTCTAAAGGAATTGTTGATCTTTATATAAAGAATCGAAAAATGGAAGTCATTGATTTATTAATTAAAGAAAGTTCTGAATATAGAAAATTTAAGGGATTGGATTAATTTACAATTTCATTTTCCAAAGGTACTTACACGCTAATGAACGGTACGGTTGCCAGCTTTCGGCAATTTCATTCAGTGCAGGTTTTAACATTTTTTTTTCAACATCAATAGTATACAAATTCATCATTCGTTGTTGAATACCCAAATCATCTACAGGAAATACATTTAACCTATCCATCGGAAACATGAGTATCATCTGTACTGTCCATTTTCCAACACCTTTTATAGTTGTTAAATAATCAATAATTTCCTGATCAATTTTCTCGTATAAATAATCAAAAGACATATTATTTTCTAATGAAAAAGCCGCTACATTTTTTAAATATTGTGTTTTAGCTCTCGACAAGCCGGCATTTCTCAGCAAACCACCTTCCATCGCTAATAATTCTTTAGCTTTCGGGTAACCATCTATAAATAGGTCTTCAAATCGTCTCCAAATGATGTCAACAACCTTAACTGATAGTTGTTGTGACACTATTGAATTTAATAAGGCTCTATAAACATCAATATCTAATTCAGGTTTTACTTCATAAGAACTACTTTTAATTGCATTTGTCAGGATTTTATCTTTTTCTAAATATTTGAGTATTTCGCTATATGATTTCATTGATTCTTAATATTGATAAAACAAAAGTATAATTTTTCGCTTAAATACCGTAACCCAAGATGAGTTCATTAATTAGCATATAGTGTATCCTATAAATTTTTGGAATGTTATTTGCTAATTAACAAATGATTATAGACTTTTACATCTTATACCCGTTGTGCATTTTGAATAATTTAACCAAAACTGTCATCGTATTACCTGACTTTTACAGAATTGACGAATTTTACTCAAAATGCACAACTGGTATCTTATAAATAATTATATGCATTCAAAACAAAAATATCTTCTCCTTTTTATAATTCCGCTCTTTGCATTTACAATGCATAAATATTATATTAGTTTAACCAAAGTTGAATATAAAAAGGAAAGTAGATCAATTCAAGTAACTATGCGGATCTTTATTGATGATCTACAAAAAACAATCAATACAACTTATAACAAAGATTTCGAACTTGCATTACCTAATGAGTCTAAGGAAATCGACAGCATAATTAACAACTATCTTATTGGTAAATTTAAAGTTAAAATAAATAATACTGAAAAAATATATTCATATTTGGGCAAAGAATATGAAAACGATGTTGTTTATCTTTATCTGGAAATAAATAATATTGAAACCATCAAATCTATTGAAATTAAAAACAATATGATGATGGAAACCTTCCCTGAACAAAAAAATATTATTAAATTAAATATTAATAATATAAAGAAGACTTTCTTATTAACAAGTCAAAAAGAAAATGACTTGTTAATTTTTTGATTATCAATTATATACATGTTATCAAATAAATTTTTACCTTAGCCTCAAGGAATTGGAATTTTATGCGCTAATGAAAAGTCTATTTTTTTTGTATTGTCATTGTTATTGACTACTATTTATACTTATGCCCCAGAAAAAGGTAAAGTAAAAAAGGAATTACCTACTCAAAACTCTCAGTACACTTCTTTAAAAACTCTTGAGAGTAAAAATGCACAACAACAAACAGACCTAAAGTTAAAATTAGAGGTGTTAAAAGCTGCTAAAAAAGACAGAAGCATCGCTAAAAAAAAATTAAAACTCAAAAAGAAATAACCCTAGCTTTAAAAGTTCAATTAGCACAAAAAAAGCTGTTAATAAAACAAAGAGCCATGGCAGGAAAAAATGCACAAAGGGCTAAAATTCAACCTGATATTGCACAAATAATTACTACAAAACAAGCGCTTAAAAAAGCAAGGTTTAAAGCTAAGAAAGCAAAAATGATCGCTTACGACGGAGAAATAAGAAAAATATATCGTTAAAATTGTCAACGATAACCAACCACTTCAAAATACTTCTTATTATCAAACCTAAAAGATAAAAATTTGTTAAAGTTTTGTTATTAGTACTAACTTTATGTTAAAATAATTATTTTCGATGGATTAAATTAAAAACAATTTTTCAAATGTAATCGACATGATAAAAATAATCATTAAGCTCACAAGGGAATAATTATTTTTATCAATAAAGGTTACATATGACCATTAAAAAACTATAAATTATACAGATGAAAAAACTAACCTATTATTTACTTTCATTTTTATTTATCACTTCATTTTCTTTTGCTCAAGAACAAGATGCTGAAAAAAAAGAAAGAAAACCCGGACATACTAGTATAAGTAAGTTCAGACAATTAAAACAAGAATTGCCTACACCTAATTCACAACGTACTGCTTCCGGGGCTCCTGGTCATGAATATACACAACAGCAAGTAGACTATGTAATGAATATTACTATAGATGATGAAAATCAAAAATTATATGGTGATGAAGTTATTACTTACCACAATAATTCTAAAGATCATTTAGAATATTTATGGGTTCAATTAGATCAAAATATGCGCGCTCCTAACTCTAAAACACCTGACGCACAACAAACCAGTATGGGTGGTAGTTTTAATGGCCCTGTAACGTTTACAAGAACTCATTTGAAAAAGCCGTTTGAAGGTGGGTATCATTTAGAATATGTTAAAGATGCTAATAATAAACCACTATCGCATACAATTAATAATACAATGATGCGCATTAATCTCGATAAACCATTAGCTCCGGGCGGAACGTATGTTTTTAAGATTAAATGGTGGTATAATATTAATAATTACATGATAGACAGAGGTCGTTCAGGATATGAGCATTTCCCTAAAGATGGTAATAATTTATATGTGATAGCCCAGTTTTTTCCTAGATTAGCCGTGTATGACAATGTTGAAGGCTGGCAAAATATGCAGTTTTGGGGTCGTAGCGAATTTGCCTTAGAATTTGGTAATTATACGATCAATATTACAGTACCGGCTGACCATATTTTAGGTGCTACCGGAATTCTTCAAAACACCAAAGAAGTATTAACAAAAGAGCAATACAAGCGTTTACAAACAGCCAAAAAAACCTTTGACAATCCTGTAATAATTGTGAATCAAGCTGAAGCTGAAGTAGCTGAAAAAAGTTATTCAAAAAAGACCAAAACATGGAAATTTTATGCTGAGAACGTTAGAGACATAGGTATAGCTACTTCACGTAAATTTATTTGGGATGCTATGGCTGTCGATATTAATGGAAAAACTGTAATGGCACATTCACTATACCCTAAAGAAGGGAATCCACTTTGGGAAAAACACTCAACAAGAGTAGTAGCCAATACTTTAAAAGTATATTCTAAATATACCTTTGATTACCCGTATCATAAAGCCATTTCTGTCCATGCTGCACAACAAGGTATGGAATATCCTCAAATCTGCTGGAATTACGGAAGACCAAAAGAAGATGGTACTTATTCTGATAGAGTTAGAGATGGTATGATTGGCGTGGTTACTCATGAGGTAGGGCATAATTTCTTTCCAATGATTGTAAATTCTGATGAACGCCAATGGACATGGATGGATGAAGGTGTTAATTCATTTGTAGAAATGTTGGCTGAATACGAATATGATCCAAATTTTAATACTCGTAGTTTACCAAAAGATATTGTAAGATATATGAGTATGGATCAAGATCGTTTATCGCCAATCATGACACAAGGCGACCATGTTTATAATTTTGGACCTAATGCTTATAGCAAACCGGCTGCAGGGTTATGGATGCTCAGGAGTACTGTGATGGGACCTGAATTATTTGACCATGCATTTAGAACCTATTCTAAAAGATGGATGTTTAAACACCCTACACCTGCTGATTTTTTTAGAAGTATGGAAGATGCATCTGCAATGGATTTAGATTGGTTTTGGAGAGGTTGGTTCTATACAACTGATTATAACGATGTTGGTATTAAAGAAGTAAAAAGATATTTTTTAACAGATCAACCTACTGAAACAGCAAAAGCAGATGCTAAAAGGTATGGAATGAACTTAGATGATTATAAAGATAAATTGGTTTATTTTGCTTCTGAAGAAGAAATAGGAGATCCTACTAAAGCAAAAAAAGCTTCAGATTTTGCAATGTTAGAAAACCACTTAAACGGCTTGAGTGAAGCTGAAAAAAGTAGGTTAAAAGAAGCTCCTAACTATTTTTATGAAGTTACTTTTGACAAACCGGGCGGATTGGTATTACCGCTTATTGTAGAGTTAACTTATGAAGATGGTAAAAAAGAACGCAAAACTTTTCCTGCAGAAATTTGGAGTAAGCACGATAGTGAAGTCAAAAGAGTTTTTGCTACTGCAAAGCAGATTACTAATATTGTAGTTGATCCTGATCTAGAAACTGCTGATATTGATATGAGTAACAATAGTTGGCCAAAGAAAACTGAAGATAATAAATTTGACAAATTCAAAAAGAAATTGAAAAATTAATTATTTGAAATATAAATTTTAAACTCCTTAATAAATTTACTAAGGAGTTTTTTATGACTAATATAAAACTTACTGATTATCAACTTATTTACAATTCTATATGGAACTCTTTGTCATTCCTGCATGGGCATGAATTAAACTCACCTCATTCTTTTTTTTATTAACAAAACGTGAGTTCGACATATCAGTAAGTGTAATTTTTTATTAATCAGTTACTTAATAGTGAAATGTCATTCAGTCCCGAGGCTTCGGGAGTAATGAGGAACAAGTGAAGTGAAGAATCTCAAGTAATTTCAATAGAGATTTCTCCTACGTCGGAATGACAGAGTACTGATAATTATATATTTATCAACTTATAAGCACTTTAGTTACATCGAAATCACGTTAATTTAATAAGAAGTATTCAAAAAATTATTTACATTCTTTTCAATACGCTGTAAAATAGTTGAAGTATCAGATTTTATAAACTTTTCTCCAGTTATATTTTCGTACAATTCAATATAACGTTCTGAAATTTCTGCAACCTTTTCATCAGTCATAGTTGGTACTTGTTCTCCTTCTTTCCCTTGAAAATTATTAGAGATCAACCATTGACGTACAAATTCCTTAGACAATTGTTTCTGCGCTTCATCTTTATCTTGACGGTCTTGGTAACCATCATCATAAAAATAACGTGATGAATCTGGTGTATGAATCTCGTCAATTAATACAATTTCACCCTCTTTAGTCTTTCCAAATTCATATTTAGTATCAACTAATATCAATCCACGAGAAGCAGCAATTTCAGTTCCTCGTTTAAATAAAGCCTGCGTATAATTCTCTAGTATGATATAATCAGCTTCAGAAACGATGTTTTTAACAATAATGTCTTCACGAGAAATATCCTCATCATGATCTCCCATTTCTGCTTTTGTTGCAGGTGTTATAATTGGTTGAGGAAATTTATCATTTTCTTTCATTCCGTCTGGCATTGCAACTCCACAAAGTACTCTTTTTCCTATTTTATATTCTCGCCAAGCATGACCGGACAAATAACCTCTGATAACCATTTCAACTTTAAAAGGTGTACATAAATGACCAACTGCTACATTAGGGTCAGGCGTTGCAATAATCCAATTAGGAACAATATCAGCAGTTGCTTCCATCATTTTTGTAGCAATTTGATTTAAAATTTGCCCCTTAAACGGAATTTGTTTTGGCAAAACCACATCAAAAGCAGAAAGCCTATCAGTTGCCACCATAACCAACAGGTCATCATTAATATTATAAACTTCACGTACTTTACCTCTATAAACCGATTTTTGATTAAGAAAGCGAAAATCTGTATGGTTAATCGTATTCATAATAAGTCCATCCTTTACCCTCCCCTTGGGGAAGGACTTCTATAAGTTAATTTTATAAATCTTTCTAATAAATCTAAAATTGAAATTTATAAGTTTGGATCTCAACTTCGGTCTTCTGACTTCTGACTTCAAACATTATTCCGTTTCAATACTTTTAAATGCAATAATAATTTTTTTAACAAGTTTATTACGCATTACATCTTTATCATCTAAATATATCATTTCTATACCCTTAATATCTTTTAATGCCAATAATGCTTCTTTTAAACCCGATATTTGTTTTCTAGGTAAATCAATCTGACCCGGGTCTCCTGTAATAATAAATTTGGCACTTTTACCCATTCTAGTTAAAAACATTTTCATTTGACCATGAGTTGTATTTTGTGCTTCGTCTAAGATTACAAATGCATTGTCTAACGTTCTTCCTCTCATAAATGCCAATGGCGCAATTTGTATAATACCACTTTCAATATATGAATCTAATTTTTCATGCGGAATCATATCACGTAAAGCATCGTATAAAGGTTGCATATACGGGTCTAGTTTTTCTTTTAGATCTCCCGGTAAAAAGCCTAAATTCTCACCTGCTTCTACGGCTGGTCTGGTTAATATAATTCGTCGCACTTCCTTATTTTTCAAAGATTTAACAGCTAATGCTACCGCTGTGTAAGTTTTACCTGTACCTGCAGGGCCAACAGCAAAAAGCATATCATTAATACGCATAGATGCCACCATTTTACGTTGGTTTGTAGTCTGTGCCTTAATCAATCTACCACTAACACCATGCACTAAAACCTCGTCAGTACTTTTTGATGTTTTTTCTTCATTATCATTTTCAGTTAATAAACGTTCAATACTGTTTTCATCTAACTTATTATACCTGTTAAAATGGTTTATTAACATCTGTAGCCGTTTCTCGAACTCATCTAGTAGGTCTTGTTCTCCAAAAATTTTAATTTTATTACCTCTGGCTACAACTTTAATTTTAGGAAAGTATTTTTTAAGTTGTTCAATATTACTATTTTGAGTACCGAAAAAGTCCTTAGGGTTTATCTCTGTTAATTCAATAATTCTTTCGTTCAAATGTCAACTGTTTTATGTTAAAAATTAAATTCTCTCTGCAAAAATACTATTAAAATTAGTTCAGAGACACTTACTTAGTAATTTTTTTCTCCTCAAAATATCAGAATCGTATAATCTATTTAAAACGAAAAAAATTATGTAGGTTTGTATACAAATTTAGCAATTAAACTTTCTCCTTTTCAATATTTAATTAACAAATGTCTTTAATAACTTTAACAACTGATTTTGGAACCAAAGACCATTTTGTTGGCGCTGTGAAAGGAGCTATTTACTCTGAATTAAATGATGCTAAAATTGTTGATATTTCTCACCATATCTCTCCTTTTCATATTACTGAAACAGCATATATATTAAAAAATGCTTATCAAAATTTTCCGAAAGGGAGTATTCATATTATTGGTGTAGATTCTGAATTAAGTATTGAGAACAAGCATATTGCTCTTTTATTAGATGGACATTATTTTATTTGTCCCGATAACGGAATCATTTCAATGATTGCTTCTGAAATAAAACCGGAAAAAATTGTAGAAATTACTATACATAATAATATAATAAGTAGTTTTAATGTACTAGATGTTTTTGTGAAAGTTGCTTGTCACATAGCTAGAGGTGGTACTTTAGAAGTTATAGGTAAAGAAATTCCGGCTTATAAACAATTGAATGAAGTTCATCCTAATATAAATGATGAAAAAAATAAAATTATAGGTAGTGTTATTTACATAGATAATTACGGAAATATAATTAGTAATATCTCTAAAAAATTATTCCAAGAAATTGGTAAAGGAAGAACCTATGAAGTTATTGCCAGAAGCAATACATATACCTCCATTTTTCAAAAGTATAATGAAATTGTCAATTATAGCACTCCTGTTGAAAACCGACAAGTTGATGGCAAAAGCTTAGCACTTTTTAATTCGGCAAATTATTTAGAAATTGCTATTTATAAAAGTAATTTAAAAACGGTCGGTGGTGCTTCAACTCTATTGGGATTAGATTATAGAGATACAGTAACGATTAGATTTAGCTAAACAAAAATAGATTTAAGGCTATAATTATAATAAATAAACCATGTTTAGCAAGCACCAAATAATAATTATCAAATAACAAACAATGTTCAATACTCAATCTTAAAATTTTAGAATTTACTTGTAATTTGTTTTTTTAAATTTATGATTTATTTAAAACTAAAAATAAGCAAAAGGTTACGGTATTATTAATAAAAATAGGACTTTAATTACTTTTGAGACCAAAAATATATGCTAATAAGAATAGTGAAAATGAACTTTAAAGGTGATAAAATTGATGATTTTTTGATCAATTTTAATGATAATAAAGAAAAGATTAGAAATACAAATGGTTGTAATTTTTTAGAATTATATAGAGACAAAACAGATCAGAATATTTTTTTTACCTATAGCCATTGGGATACAGAGCAAGATCTAGAGAATTATAGAAATTCTGAACTTTTTAAAGGTGTTTGGAAAAAGACCAAAGTATTATTTAATGATAGACCTGAAGCTTGGAGTGTGGATAAAGTAGTTAGTATTGAATAAAGAGGTTAGAAAGGTTAAACAATTACACTCCCGATAGCTATCGGGATAAACAAATAAACAGTTTTATATGTTTGCAATATTAAAAAAAGAACTCAATTCATTTTTTGCCTCACCAATAGGTTATTTGGTTATTGCCGTTTTTTTGGTGATCAATGGCTTATACTTATGGGTATTTAAAGGTGACTTTAACATATTAAATGCCGGATTTGCCGACCTGAACAGTTTCTTTTTTATCGCACCATGGTTCTTTTTATTCTTAATACCTGCTATAACTATGCGTAGCTTTTCTGATGAGTTTAGATTAGGAACCATAGAAATATTAAAAACAAAACCACTAACTGACTGGCAAATTATATTAGGTAAATATACCGGAGCATTAATGTTAATCATCATTGCTCTATTACCAACTTTAATTTATGTTTATAGTATTATACAATTAGGGCTTCCTGCCGGTAATTTAGATATTGGCAGTACAATTGGGTCGTATATTGGTTTGTTATTTTTGGCTAGTGCATATACAGCTGTTGGTTTATTTACTTCAACACTTTCAAGCAATCAAATTGTAGCTTTTATCTTGGCAATTATCGTTTCATTTTTTTTGTTTTATGGCTTTGAAGCAATTGCAGATTTAGCAAATTCAGAAATGTTACGAAACTTCGGAATGAATGAACATTTTAAAAGTATTAGCAGAGGTGTTATTGATACCAGAGATATTATTTATTTTGCATCAATTACTGTTTTCTTTTTATTCTTAACCAAATTAAAATTGAATATAGAATGAAAAATAACAGCTCTAAAATATTCATCCTTATTATTGCAGTAATTGTTGTTAATTTTATAGCAACTAAAGTTTATAAACGCTTTGACTTAACCAAAGACAAACGTTATACCTTATCGGAAACAACCCATAATATACTTGAAAACATAGACGAACCCGCAATTGTTACTGTATATTTAGAAGGTGATTTTCCATCGGAATTCAAACGTCTGCAAACCGAAACAAAACAGCATTTAGAAGAATTAAAAGCCCTCAACAAGCATATAAAGTTCAGATTTATTGAACCTTTAGATAAAGCTGAAGAATTGATAAAACAAGGCTTACAACCCAGCAGATTATCTGTTCAAGAAAATGGTAAAGTATCTGAAGCCGTCATTTTTCCTTGGGCAACAATTGAGTATAATAATAAAATTGAAAACATTTCTTTATTAGCAGATCAAACTTCAGGATCTCAAGAAGACCAATTACAAAATTCAATTCAAAATTTAGAATATGCCTTTGCAGATGCTATTCATAAAATATCTTCCGAAAAGAAACAAAAAATTGCCATATTGAGAGGAAACGGAGAACTCGATGATATTTATTTAGTAGGTTTTTTACGAAAATTAAGACAATATTATAAACTAGCGCCTTTTACATTGGATTCTGTAAGTAATAACCCAAAAAAAACAGTACAACAACTTACCGAATATGATCTGGTAATTATTGCTAAACCTACTGAAAAATTTACTGAAGAAGAAAAGTTTACTTTAGATCAATATATTATGAACGGTGGTAAATCATTATGGCTTATCGATAATATAAATGCTGAGTTAGATAGCCTAATGCAAACCGGAGAAACCTTAGCATTTAACAGAGATTTGAACCTAACTGACCAACTATTTAGTTATGGTGTAAGAATAAATTATGATTTAATTAAAGATATTCAAAGTTCAACTATTAGTTTAGCTTCAGGTAATACGGGTAATCAAACTCAATATCAAGATTTTCCGTGGCATTATCATCCTTTGATTGTATCTAAAAACAGGCATCCAATAACTAATAATATCGGTCAAGTAAGTTTGCGTTTTTCAAGTACAATTGATACCTTAAAAAATGGTATTGATAAAACCATTTTATTGCAAAGTTCTGAATATTCTAAACCACTGGGTACTCCTCGGTTAATAGCCTTAAATGAAGTTGCCAAAAAACCATCTCAAAAAGATTATAATAATGGCAATCAAACCTTGGGTATTCTATTAGAAGGTGAATTTTCTTCTGCCTATGCAAATAGAGTAAAACCCTTTGAAACAAATTTGTATAAAGACAAAAGCGCGCCCAATAAGATGGTTGTTATCGCTGATGGTGATATTATTGCGAATCAAATATTTCAAGGACTACCACTCGATTTAGGTTTAGATAAATGGACAAAAATTCGTTATGACAATGCACCCTTTTTAATGAATAGCATTAACTATATGTTAGATGATTCAGGATTACTAAAATTACGTTCAAAAAGTATTAAGCTACAATTTTTAGATAAACAAAAAGCTTTTAAAGAAAGGGCTTACTGGCAATTATTAAATGTTGCTTTACCCTTAATTATACTTGTTGTTTTTGGCTTTTTATATAATTATATAAGAAAAAGAAAGTTTGGGACACCTTCTTAACCTAAATTCGATTAAATAGTTAAAGAAACGTTAAAGAAAATTTTAGCACTCACTTCATTAGTATCTTTGATACCTTAACTATCTAAATTTATTTATTATGTACAAAAAATTATTAATCGCGTTTTTATTTATTGGGGCATTTAGTATAAATGCGCAAATTAAAACACCTGCACCAAGTCCTTCATCTAAGACAGAATTGACTGTTGGATTAACAGATGTTACATTAGAATATTCACGCCCTTCAATGAGAGGAAGAACAATTTTTGGTGACTTAGTTCCTTATGATAAAATATGGAGAACCGGAGCTAATGCTAGAACTAAAATAACTTTTGGTGATGATGTCACTATTGATAGTGATACACTAAAAAAAGGTACCTATGCTATTTTCACTAAACCAAACAAAGAATCATGGGATGTATATTTCTATACTGATTATAAGGGTAGTGGAGTTCCACAAAATTGGGATGACAGCAAAGTAGCTTTAAAAACAATTGCTAAAGTCATTAATTTTCCAGATATGGATATGGAAACATTTACTATTCTTATTGATGACCTAGCTGACGGCAATTCTGGTAAACTAAATTTTCTTTGGGACGATACTATTGTAACTGTAAAAATTGGAGTTCCTACAGAAGCTATAGCGCAAGCAAGTATAGATAGAGCTATGGGCGGACCAACTGCAAATGGTTATTTTAGTGCTGCTGGTTATTATAGAAAATCAGGAAAAGATCTAAATCAAGCATTAACTTGGATTACTAAGGCAACTGAATTACGCAAAAAAGCTTTCTGGATGATGCGAGAAAAATCATTAATATTAGCTGCAATGGATAATAAAAAAGGTGCCATAGAAGCGGCAAAAAAGTCATTGGAAGTAGCAACTGCGGCTAAAAATGATGCCTATATTAAAATGAATACAGAATCTATAGCTGAGTGGTCGAAATAAAAGCTAGAAGACTGATGTCGGAAGGCGGAAATTAAGATTGAATTTTATTAAATACTATAATTTAAAAACAAATGAAAACTATTAAACTATTATTACTTTTTGTTTTTGTAGCATCTGTCAGTTACGCTCAAAAAAGTCCTAAACAACAGGCTGAAGGAAACATAGCTGGTATAGCTGTAGCTGTTGACTATGGGGCACCTAGTGTAAAAGGAAGAACCGTTTGGGGCAAATTAGAAAAATATGGCAAAGTGTGGAGAGCCGGTGCTAACGAAAATACTACCGTTTCTTTTGATAAAGATGTAATGATAAATGGTAAAGGTTTACCAGCCGGTAAATATAGCTTTTTTATTATACCAAATGAAAAAGGAGATTGGACAGTTATATTCAACAAGAAAAATGATGCTTGGGGTGCTTATTCTTATAAACAAAAGGAAGATGCTTTACGTATTGATATCGCTCCTAAATTTGTAGATGATAATCAAGAACAGCTTTTATATTCAGTTGGAGAAAATGCTATTGACTTTGCCTGGGAAAAAGCAAGATTGACTATTCCTGTGTCAAGTAAATAGTTTTAATAAAACTTTAAGTTAAAAAATCCTCAACAAATGTTGGGGATTTTTTGATTATATCAATAAATAAAAACCTCATGTGATTCTAAAAACAATAAATATATCTATCCTGCAAGGTCTTAACCTGTTCGCCAAAGGAGGAAGACCTTGCAGAAACGTTTTTTACAAGTCAAAGACATTACTTAACGTGAATTCGATATAACTATTTTTTTAAATAATTAATAATCAGTATTTTAAATGTGAAATTAAAATTTTAATGTCCCCTTGAGCGCAGTCGAAAGGTTTTTAAATAGTTCTCGACTGCGCTCGAACAGACAAAGTGTTAATAATCAATATTTTGCATTATTAACTACATTTCTTACATCGAACTCACGTTACTTAGCTCTAATAATAAACTGCATTTCTAACAAATCAGTATTTACATCAAATGTTTTAAAACCTGATAGTTTTAATTCTTCCAGAACTCTTTCTCTGGAAATTTTATGATCTGCTGGCGGACCAATAGGTAAGTCTTTTTTAAAGAAATCAATAACAATTAATTCACCATCTTGTTTTAATCCTTTTAATACCTCAGCAAAATATGCCGGTCTATCTTCAATATGATGATAGGTATTTACAATTAGTACTTTATCAACTTCATCATTTTTTAAAGCAGGGCTGTCATAAGGAAGTTTTCTTACTTCAATCAATGAATCAAGATGTTCTTTTTCAACACGTTCTTTAATATAGTTTAAAAATTCATCATCAACATCACCGGCAATAACATAAGCTCCATTTTTTGCAAGCCTAATACTAAAATAACCCGAACCGGCACCAATATCTAATATTGTTTTATCAGAAACATCTCCAATATACGCTAATACTTTCTCAGGTTGTTGATAAGCATCTCTTTCAGGCGATTCAAACCTCTTTATAAGTTCAGCTACTGACGTTCTAAGCATTTGTTCATTTGCTTCATTTCCGTGTGCTTTAGTATGCTTTTCACTTTTAATCACCTCTTTATCATTATTTTGATATTTTTTTGTTTGGCAACTCATCAAAACTAAGAGAATACATAGACTAATTATTTTGTATGCTCTCATATTTGAGAAATTTTTGCATTTGAAGAAAATAATTGAATCAATATAGCTATTGCCATCACCAATGCACATCCAAATAAATTAAGCCATAAATAAGGCATCCAATCATAATACCAGCCAATAATTACTATAATCTGGGTAATAATTGCAGCTGTAAAAACAGCATTACTTTTTACATATTTGATAAAAAATGCCAATAAGAAAATTCCTAGTACATTTCCATAAAATATGGAGCCTATTATGTTTACCAACTCTATTAGATTCTCAAATAAATAAGCAAAACTAGCCACCAAAATAGCTATAACTCCCCATAATAATGTAAACCACTTTGAAGCATTTACATAATGTCTTTCAGACTTTTCAGTTGTAACATTACGTTTATACAAATCTATTGCAGTAGTAGAACCCAAGGCGTTCAATTCAGAAGCTGTAGATGACATTGCTGCTGATAATATTACCGCCAGTAACAAACCTATCAAGCCACGTGGTAAATTACTCAGAATAAAATGAATAAATACATAATCTTTATCATTAGTTTCAACACTATCGTTAGCTTGTTTTATTAGGGTCTTAGCTTCAATTCTCAGTATTTTATCCAACGTTTCTAATTCCCTGACTCTTTCTACGGTTTTATTGTTTATGGCAGTATTTGATACTTTAATCGGAGTAGACGCTAACTGTAACTGTAAAATGCTCTTTTCATTTTCAATTTTAATATGCTTATTTTCTAATTCTTGATACTGTTTAGCATAAACTGAATTTTCTACAGCTTTTTTTGCTTCCGGATTAAAATTTAAAGGCGTCGAATTAAACTGATAGAAAACAAAAACCATTACCCCTACTAACAATATAAAAAATTGCATTGGTACTTTTAGAAATCCGTTAAACAGCAATCCTAACTGCATTTCTTTAACCGATTTACCAGATAAATAGCGTTGCACTTGGCTTTGATCTGTACCAAAATAGGAAAGCATTAAAAATGTACCACCTATCAATCCTGTCCAAACAGTATATCTATTATTTAGATCAAAAGAAAAGTCTAAAATATCCATCTTACCACTCGCTCCTGCAATATCTAAGGCTTTGGTAAAAGTAATGTCTTCAGGTAAATAACTTAAAATCAAATAAAAGGCTACAAACATCCCTGCAAAAATTACTACCATTTGATGCTTTTGAGTCACACTTACTGCTTTTGTGCCTCCAGATACCGTATAAATAATGACTAAAACCCCTATTATAATATTAAGGGTTACCAAATCCCATCCCAATACTGCAGATAAGATAATTGCTGGTGCAAAAATGGTAATTCCTGCAGCCAGTCCACGTTGAATTAAAAACAAAATAGCCGCTAAACTTCTGGTTTTTAGATCAAAACGAGTCTCTAAATATTCATAGGCAGTATATACTTTTAAGCGATGGTAAATAGGTATGAACACCAAACAAATAATAACCATTGCAATAGGCAAACCAAAATAGAATTGCACAAAACCCATTCCATCATGAAAAGCCTGACCGGGTGTCGATAAAAAAGTAATTGCACTGGCTTGTGTAGCCATAACCGATAAACCAATGGTCCACCATTTAGATTGATTACCTCCTTTTATAAAGTCTTCTACATTTTTACTTCCTCGTGTTTTCCAAGAACCATAAAGCACAATAAATAATAAGGTAACTGTAAGTACAATCCAATCAAGTTGCTGCATATCTTATGAAAATAATTGCATGAGTAGATAAAACAAGATGATATAAGCAGCATTGGCAATCAATACCCAGGTATACAGTTTCTGCCAAGTATATTTTTTAGTTTCCATTTAGATTAATTTTTAAGTGGCTTTTCTAAGTTATTTTTACCTACAGAAAGCATATTTGCAAATAATTTATATGCTCCCGGTACACCGGCTGGTAATTCTCTAAAAAAGCTTAAACCTGTATAGATAAAATGGCCTTTACCATATTTGGCAACTAATAAACTTCCTTTTTTAGAAGATTCGCCTTTATCATGCATAGAAAGTAAAGGTGTAAACTCTTTACCCCATTCATCAGGAAAATACAAACCACGTTCTTGTATCCATCCATCAAAATCATTCTCAGAAATTTTATTAGGAGCGTTTAATATTTCGTGATTAACATTCAATAAGCTAACTTTTGCATCTTCTTCTGCTACTCTATCTCTTGACAGTTTTAAATGATAAGGGGCTACTTTATCTACTTTTGTTCTACGACTCGTATTATATTGTACAATCAAAGTCCCTCCATTCTCTGTATATTTATGAATTTCTTTTTGATAGAATTTGGCTCTATCACTTATATTATAAGCTCTAATTCCTAAAATAACAGCATCAAAGTTTTGTAGATTCTCGGCAGTAACATCATTTTCATTCAATTCGATTACTGTATAGCCTATTTGGCGTAAACTTATTGGAATACCATCACCGGCTCCTTGAATATAACCTATTAACTGTCCTTTCTTTTGAATATCTAATCGAACAATTTTACTTTCTGCATGTAATAAAATTGATTGTTTTGGAATATGATCATAATTGATTTCAATTAATTCCTTGACATAGGTTCTATCATCTATCTTGATCATTGGTGATAATAACCCTTCACTTTGATAGCTTGGTGGAGTAACCATAAAATTTATAATCTGTTCTCCTCCTTTTTGTTCAATTGCAAAATCAATTGATTTAGGTGACACTTTCCAATCTTTTGGATATGCTAATGAAACACTCCCGTTAAGGTTTGCTTTAGTCGCTTTAATTTTTACAGAAATTTCTTTTTCTTTTGAGTCAGCAAAAATAATCACCTTATCAGCTATACTTGCAGTAACTTCTGGTAATATTTCAAAAGGTTGGTATATTTCTCCTTTAACGGGGTCATTAAATTTATACACTACATCTTTTTTATAATCAATAGTGATCTCATTTATATCTAGTTTAAAACTTGCAGTTATATTTCTAGGCGTTTGAGCATTGCCAATTAATTGTTTATCTGTAACATTATACATTCCTAAAGATCCAATATTATTCAACCAATATGAATTGGTATAATTAGCCTCTCCAGAAATTTTACCTTTTAATGTCAATTGTTCTCTTTTATTATTTTGTAAATCAATAGTTGAATTTTCTGTAATATTCATACTACCAATACTAACATTATTTAATTTTATGCTCGTATTACTCCTATTAATTACCTCTACATTAAAAGAAATCTCACCACCCGGATAAGAACTTGAAGCATCAGCAACAACCTCCATATATAATCCTGCACAAGCAGCAATAATTTCTTTAATTTGTTTACCTTTTATTACTTTCCAATGTTCGTCTTTTAATTCTTCAATAAGTTTATAGGCTTTTACTAACTCAGAAATACTTGCTGAGGGATTTTTAAAATCAAAATTCTGTTCAACATTTGACAATATTTCTCCGATAGCTTTTCCGCCTTCTACTCTACTCCATGTCGTATCTATTCCCTCAAAAACATTCCCATTCTCTGGAAATTCTCCTTTAAGTAGTTCAACATATTCTTTTTGAGTTCCTCTAGAACCTGTGCTACCAAATCCTTGTGATTGATGTTGACTTCTACTCAAAGATGCAATTTCACTATTTGACAATCCGCTTGACGGATAATATACACCAGTATTAAAACTCAACATCTTAGATTTATCTGCTTTGGCAAAATTTTCTCTACTGCCATAAAACCACCATGTAGTATTGAAAAACAATCGTTTAGGTTGCCAAGGTTTGTATAAGTTGTGGCTTTTAAAGTTGGCATCGCCAACCAGATCAAAAGCTTCAACACTTAACATGGCTGAGGATGTATGGTGACCATGTGTTTTACCTGCTGAAGCACGATTAAATCTATTTATAATCACATCGGGTTTAAACTTTCTAATAATGGAAACAACATCTTTTAACACCTCATCTTTATTCCAAATTGCCAAAGTTTCATCAGGATGTTTAGAATAGCCAAAATCATTAGCTCTTGTAAAAAATTGTTCACCACCATCAATGCGTCTTGCAGCTAATAATTCTTGAGTTCTTATAATTCCTAATAACTCACGCAATTCAGAACCAATCAAATTTTGTCCGCCATCACCTCTGGTAATTGACAGGTAAGCTGTTCTGGCTTTAACTTCATTAGAAAAATAAGAGATAAGTCTAGTGTTTTCATCATCAGGATGCGCAGCAACATATAAAACTGAGCCCAAAAAATTTAATTTTTTAATAGATTCATAAACCTCGGAAGCGTTAGGTTTTTTTGGTTGTTGTGCTATTACAAAAATGGTATTCAATAAAAAAAAGAGGCAAAGTAAAGTACGCTTCATATATAAAAATTTAGACCTGTTGCTCACAAATCTAGACAATAATATGAGTAAATAATATTAATTATGAAAACCTTAACATTTTGTGGAAAAAACGGGATAAGTTAATTTTTGTTGCTCATATATATTATGATATATTTGTACTTATATTATTTTAAATAAATTCATAAATGAAATTCATCGTTTCTAGCACACAACTATTAAAACAACTTCAAATTTTAGGAGGTATCATTAATAATAATAATACATTGCCTATTTTAGACAACTTCTTATTTGAATTGACTGGTAAACAATTAAAAATTTCTGCGTCAGATTTAGAAACAACCATGAGCACTTCAATTGATGTTGAAGCTGATGAAGAAGGTACGGTTGCTGTTAATGCGCGCTTATTGTTAGATACTCTAAAAACGTTTCCAGAACAACCTTTGACTTTTGTTGTTGAAGATAATAACACCATTGAAATTAGTTCAGATAGTGGTAAATATGCTTTAGCTTATGCGAATGGCGAAGAGTTTCCTAAAGCTGTTGAGTTAGAATCACCTAGCTCAACAACAATCGCAAGTGATATTCTGGCAACAGCTATTTCAAAGACCATATTTGCTTCAGGTAATGATGATCTAAGACCTGTGATGAGTGGTGTATTCTTTCAATTTTCTCCTGAAAGTTTAACTTTTGTAGCTACTGATGCACATAAATTGGTAAAGTATACTAGAAATGACGTAACTGCCAGTGAGGTTGCAGAATTTATAATGCCAAAAAAACCATTGGGTTTATTGAAAAATATACTTTCGGGTTCTGATAACGATGTGATCATTGAATACAATGAATCAAATGCTAAATTTACATTTGATAACAGTGTGTTAATTTGTCGATTAATTGATGGTAAATATCCTAATTATGAAGCAGTTATTCCTAAAGAGAATCCTAATAAATTAACGCTTGACAGAAGCTTATTTTTAAATTCAGTAAGGCGTGTTTCTATTTTTTCAAGTAAAACGACACATCAGATCAGGTTAAAAATGGCAGGTACTGAATTGAATGTTTCTGCTGAGGATCTAGATTTTTCTAACAAAGCTGATGAACGTCTACAATGTAACTATGAAGGTGATGATATGCAAATTGGGTTTAACTCCAGATTTTTATCTGAAATGTTAAGTAATTTAAACTCTAATGAAGTATTATTAGAAATGTCATTACCAAACAGAGCCGGTATTTTAACGCCCATTGACGGTTTAGAAGATGGAGAAAATATCACACTGTTGGTGATGCCGGTAATGCTAAATGATTAAGACTAGTTCTTAACCTTCCATTTTATTAAGAAATATTGACCATTTGTTTAGAAAGTATGACGTTTAAGTAACTAATGTTGCTCAACACATATATTTTTGCTAAATTGCGCCCATAAATTTGCTATTTATAAAAGAAATATTACTATAAACAAGTTAGAATATTCTAAATTGTTTTTAGTTTTTGTGTATAGCTAGGTTTAACTAAAAAAACTCTATGACAAGAAAACTACTCTCCCTCCTAACATTTTTGGTATTCAATTTTTCTGCGACTTCGCAAGTAACTGATTATTCTAAAGTTAAATTTCGCAGTAATATATATGAATATAAAAAAACTGAGCCTAGAACACAGCAACTAGGTATTGATAAAGCTTTACTTACAGATATTATTGATCTACTTGGCGATAATTTCTATACCGGAAAGCAAAAAAAAGAGATTATTGACAAAGCATGGCTAGCATTTACCAACCCAAAAGTATTTGATTATGTTTATAAAGATTTTGCGGTAAAAACGCTCAATAATTGGGGGCATAAAAATGCTAAAGGAGAATTGGTTTTAGAACCTAATCCTTATCTTACTGAATGGACAATTAATGACGGAGAATTTCCTTATTTTCAAATCGCTTTAAACAAAATATTAGACTATTATAGTTTAATTACCTATGGTGATGACGCCGAAGGTGTAAAATCATCTTTTGATGAACTATTAGTAACAAAAAATATCATTCTTCAAGACCCAAAAGATGATGATTGGGCTTATTCTTATTTAGAAACTATTAATACAGAATTAGAGAAAAAAGGACTAGTTGCCTTAGTAACAAAAGGTCATTATGATATTATTGTTTGTAAGATTGATAGAAAACAAAAGCTTACTGAGCTTTTCAAAAAAATAGAATGGGATTTTGTGAAACCTTAATTTCAGTCAATATACTTTAACAGATCACCTACCAAACCAATTATTAATTATTTAAACTCATTAATGAATATGAAAAGGATAACATTGTTGCTAATAGCAGTTATCGGGTTTAATCTAAACGGTTGGTCACAAGATCCAGATTATACAAAGCTAGTTTTTAAAAGTAAAATAAAAGAATACAAAAAAAAGAAACCAAATCTTGAAAAGGTAAATTTCAATAAAGGAGATATTAAACAAATTGTAACGCTATTAGGGAGTTCTTTTTATAATGAGACTGAGATTGATGATATTTCTGAAAAAGTTTGGCTGTCTTTTATCAATCCGAAAATGTTTGACTATGTATTTAAAGATATAGCCGTTAGAACCATCCCAAATTGGAACAAAAAAAATTATAAAGGTCAAATTGTCGTTGAGCCTAATCACTTATTAGCTGAATGGACATTGGCTGATGGAGAAACTCCTTATTTTCATAGAGCTATAAACTTAATACTGACCTATTATAAGCTAATGGGCTATAGTGAAGATGCAAAACTTACAAAAAAGCATTTGCGTAAAATACTGTATACACAAAAGATAAGTTTCAGACCTGTAAGTACCAGTGACTGGACAAATTCATATTTACAAGCTGCTAATAATGTTATACAAAGTAAAGGATTAATTGCTTGTATAGATGCAAATGGTCAATACGAATACTTTATTTGTGAAGTTAATAAAAAAGAAGAGCTTCTAAAACTCTTTAAAAAATTAGATTGGGAGTTTATGACTCCTTAATACTATATAAACCAAGCTTTATTTTAATTAAATGAAACTCCTTTACTACTTCTTGTAGAGGAGTTTTTTTTATTATATTCGTATCAATGAATTTTTTAGCACACATCTACCTGTCTGGTGATAATGATGACCTTAAAATTGGTAATTTTATTGCCGATAATATTAAAGGCAATAAGTATAAACACTTACCTCAAGAAATTCAAAAAGGAATAAGCTTACACAGAGAAATAGATTCATTTACAGATTCAAACGACATTGTAAGACGCAGCAAAAGAAGACTGCATGAAAGATATAAGCATTATGATGGTGTAATTATTGACATTTTATACGATCATTATTTAGCTAAAAACTGGTCTGATTATAGTCAAATTCCTTTAGATGAATATGTACAAAATTTTTATAACCTATTAGAATCAAATTATGACCTACTCCCTGAAAAAGTTCAACATTTTCTCCCCTATATGATTAGTGGAAACTGGTTATACAATTACAGAACCATTGAAGGTATTGAAAAAGTATTACAAGGTATGGACAGGCGCACCAAGAACAAATCACAAATGCACTTAGCAATAGAAGATTTAAAATTACACCATGACGATTTTGAAAAAGATTTTAAACAATTCTTTAAGGAATTAATTAACTTTAGTAATGAACTTATCTTAACTTTTTCTATTTCCTGAAAATGGCTGAAATTCGTCCATATTTTGTTTACTCACTTCCTTTCTCATTTATTTTTATAAGAGTTCATAATGTGCTTCGCAATTCTTTTCTTATACATAGCTCTACTATGACCATCAAAAAGTGCCTCATCTATACCCCCGACATACTCGGGGTCAACTCATTTTTGGTTAAAAACAAAAATCAAGACTAGTTCAATGAAAAAATAAAAATGCTTTAACAATGAAAAAAATCATTCCTTTTATCTTAATTTCTTTATTATTTATTCAATGTAAACAAGAAATAAAACAACCTAAAGAAAAAGAATACGGTTATATAGCAGATAGTGCAATGGTAGTTTCTGCCAGAATTGAAGCCTCAAATATTGGTGTTGAGATCATGGAACAAGGTGGCAATGCTTTTGATGCTATGGTTGCAACCAGTTTGGCCTTAGTTGTTACTTATCCTTTTGCAGGTAATATAGGTGGTGGCGGTTTTATGGTATATAGATTGAGTGATGGTACAACCGGAGCATTAGATTATCGTGAAAAAGCACCATTAGCTGCAACGCGTAATATGTATTTAGATGAAGATGGGAATGTAATTGAAGGCAAAAATATATTAGGTGCCATGGCAGTTGGTATACCCGGTACAGTTGCCGGACTTTTTGAAGTTCATAAAAAATTTGGAACACTCCCTTTTGAAAAACTAATTCAACCGTCTATAGATTTAGCTGAAAAAGGAATTGTAGTCACTGAAAAACAAGCAAAAAGATTAGCGAAATACAGAGCGTTTTTTGAGGAAGCAAATAAACGTACTATTTTCTTAGATACAACATGGAATACCGGTGATACCATAAAACATCTTGCATTGGCCAATACCTTTAAACGTATTAGAGATCATGGAGAAAAGGAATTTTATACAGGTAAGACTGCTGATATACTTGTTGAATATATTCAACAACTAGGCGGTATTATTACCAAAGAAGATTTGGCAAAGTATGAAGCCAAATGGCGTAACCCTATTTCGTTTTCTTATGATGGAAATAAAATCATTTCAATGTCTCCACCGTCAAGTGGTGGTATTTGTATTGCTCAAATTTTAAAAAGTATTGAGCCATATAACATACAACAATACGAACATAATTCATCAAAATACATTCAATTGATCACAGAAGCTGAGCGTAGAGCTTATGCTGATAGAGCGCATTATTTAGGTGATCCAGATTTTGTAAATATTCCTGTAGATAGTCTAACTTCAAATTCATATTTAACAACTAGAATGGCTGATTTCAATTGGAGCAAAGCAACAGCATCTTCGTCAATTTCTCATGGTAGTATCACAGGTTATGAAAGTAACGAAACAACTCATTATTCTATTATCGATAAGTTTGGGAATGCTGTTTCAGTAACTACCACATTAAATGGTGCTTATGGTTCTAAGGTTTATGTTGAAAAGGGAGGCTTTTTCTTAAATAATGAAATGGATGACCTTAGCGCAAAACCGGGTGTACCAAATATGTTCGGATTAATAGGCGCTGAAGCCAATGCAATTGCACCCGAAAAACGTATGCTGAGTTCAATGACACCAACGATTGTTGAAAAAAATGGTAAGCTTAAAATGGTATTAGGCTCTCCGGGAGGCTCTACCATTATAACTTCAGTGATGCAAAACATTTTAAATGTGTTGGAATATGATATGACCATGCAAGAATCGGTTTCTAAACCTCGTTTTCACCATCAATGGTTACCAGATGATATAAAATTTGAACCTTCATTTGATACATTGGTGTTTGCTCCGTTAAAAAAGCTAGGTTATAAAATTGATCAAAGTAATTCACCGGTCATTGGTAAAGTTGATGCTATTTTAGTATTGCCTGATGGCAGATTAGAAGGTGGTGCTGACCCAAGAGGTGATGATAAAGCTGCTGGTTATTAAATTAAAAACCAAAAAAACAATCCCGATATCTATCGCGACGGGAAAAGTGAAGGATCTTGAGTAATTTCAATTGAGATTCTTCTCCCAAAGTTTTGGGAGTAGGAATCTATCTTTCAAATATTCATGATATAACCCGTTGTACATTTTGATAAATTCTGTCAATTCGAGTGAATTTTACGATTGAAATGAGTAATCCCGAATCCTCGGGAGTATCGAGAATAAGAATTTTAGCTATTAAATTAGTTCTCGATACGATTTTTTTATCAAAAAATCACTCGAACTGACATTTCGGAAACT
>CAYXAZ010000010.1:0-58779 GCA_964463085.1 uncultured Flavobacteriaceae bacterium
TACCACCATCAAAGCCTGAAATCAAAATAACATCAGCTTTTGCTTTTACTACACCTGCAGCAATAGTACCTACACCAACTTTTGAAACTAATTTTACATTGATGCGTGCTTCTCTATTGGCATTTTTTAGATCGAAAATTAATTGTGCTAGATCTTCAATGGAATATATATCATGATGTGGTGGTGGAGAGATCAATCCGACATAAGGTGTTGAATTTCTAACTTCGGCAATCCATGGCAATACTTTTTCACCGGGCAGTTGACCACCTTCACCTGGTTTGGCACCTTGTGCCATTTTAATTTGAATTTCTTTAGCGTTGGTTAGGTAGTTACTGGTAACTCCAAATCTACCGGACGCTACTTGCTTAATAGCGCTGTTTTTCCAATCGCCATTTGGCATTTTTTTAAATCGTTTTTTGTCTTCGCCTCCTTCACCAGAATTACTTTTACCACCAATTCTATTCATGGCAATAGCTAAATTCTCATGTGCTTCTTGACTGATAGAACCGTAAGACATAGCCCCTGTCTTGAAACGTTTTACAATTTCTGTCCAAGGTTCAACATCATCAATAGAAATAGGGTCTAAATTGTTAAATTCAAACATACCTCTCAGTGTCATTAAGTTTTTGCTTTGCTTATTTACGGCATCAGCATATACTTTATAACTCTGTTTGCTTTTAGTTCTAACAGCTTGTTGTAATTTAGAAACAGTTGTTGGGTTGAACAGATGTTTTTCACCATTTCTACGCCATCTATAATCTCCACCAATATTTAAAGTTGGCTCGCCTTTTACATCAACTTTTGGGAAAGCATTTTCATATCTTTTTGTTAGATCTTTATCTAATATATACAAACCAATACCACCTATCCGCGAAGGCGTATAGGGGAAATATTTATCAGTAAAAGCTTTTTTTAAACCTACAATTTCAAATATTTGTGAAGCACGATATGAATGTAATGTAGAGATGCCGATTTTATTCATGATCTTCAAGATACCTTTACCAATAGCCTTGTTGAAATTTTTTACGGCATCATCAGCTTCAATACCGGTAATTACATTTTCTTTGATCTGTGTTCTAATAATTTCATTGACCATGTATGGATTGATAGCGCTAGCACCATAACCAAATAAGGTTGCAAAATGATGTGGTTCTCTTGGTTCTGCGGTTTCTAACACAATACCAAATTTTGAGCGTTTGCCTTTGTCGTTCAATGAATGATGTACATAAGAACATGCTAATAATGCAGGAATAGGAACTTCTTGTTTAGTAACACCTCTATCTGATAATATAATAATATTAGCACCATCTGTAACAGCTTTTTCAACATGAATTATAATACTATCCAAAGCTTTTTCTAATCCATTTACTCCTTTTTCTATAGGATATAGTATAGGAATAGAAACTGCTTTAAAATCAGGATGGTCTATGTTTTTTATTTTATCTAAATCCTTATTAGAAATTACAGGATTTTGAATTCGTAACTTCTTAGCATGTTCTGGTACGATATCAAAAATATTTCTATCACCTCCGATTGCTAAACTGATATCCGTAATAATTTCTTCACGGATACCATCTAGTGGAGGATTGGTAACCTGGGCGAAGAGTTGTTTAAAATAATTATACAGTAATTGCGGTTTATCTGACAAAACAGCCAGAGGTGTATCATTACCCATTGAGCCGATGGCTTCTTTGGCATTTATGACCATTGGAGTAATGATGGTAGAAATATCTTCTGAGGTATACCCAAATAATCGTAATCTGGTTTCGTAATCTGTAATTTCTATTGGGCGCTTATTATTGGTATAAGGTACTTCTGCTAATGGCAATATGTGTTTTGATACCCAATCTTTATAAGGGTGTTGTGAAATTATATTGCTTTTTATTTCTTCATCTTCAATAACACGTCCTTCATTCATATCAACCAAAAACATTTTACCGGGTTCTAAACGACCATGCTTTACAACATTTTCAGGTTTAATATTTAGTACTCCAATTTCTGAAGACATGATAACATTGCCATCTTTGGTAATGGTATATCTGGATGGTCTTAATCCGTTACGATCTAACAATGCGCCTATATAATTTCCATCAGTAAAAGGTACGGATGCGGGTCCATCCCAAGGTTCCATAATACAGGAGTTGTATTCATAAAAAGCTTTTTTATCATCACTCATGGTTTGATGTTTTTCCCATGCTTCGGGTACCATCATCATCATTACTTCCGGTAACGAACGGCCTGTCATTACTAACAATTCGACAGCCATATCCATAGAAGCAGAATCAGATTGTCCTTCTTTAATAATAGGGAATAGTTTTTTAAAATCATCACCAAATAGATCACTTTGCATCAACTCTTCCCTTGCTTTCATTCTACTGATATTCCCCTTCAGCGTATTTATTTCACCATTGTGACACATATAGCGGAACGGTTGTGCCAGATCCCAGGAAGGGAATGTATTTGTAGAAAACCGCTGATGTACCAATGCTAAACGTGTAACTACATCTGGTTCATTTAAATCGGTATAATATCTATCTATGTCTTCAGGAATTAATAAGCCTTTGTAAATAATTGTTGTTATGGAAAAGCTTGCTAGGTAAAAATACTTATGCTCTGATATTTTAGATCTTACAATAGTGTGTTGTGCTATTTTTCTAGCAGCGAATAATTTTGCATTAAATTGTAATTCATTAAGATCTAATTTATTCTTACCAACAAATAATTGTTTTATTTTAGGTTCTGTTTTTGAAGCTATTTTCCCTAGATTAGAAGTGTCAACAGGAACATTTCTCCATCCTAAAATTTCAAGACCTTGATTTTTAATTTCTTGTTCAAAGATTGAGATACAGTAATTAGATTGATTCTTTCTTTTAGGTAAAAAAATCATTCCTACTGCATATTCTTTGGGTTTTGGCAGTTTGAATTCACAGACCCTTGCAAAGTAGTCGTGTGGAATGTCAATTAAAATACCAGCACCATCACCAGTACGACCATCAGAACTAACTGCACCTCTATGTTCTAATTTCACTAAAATTTCTAGTGCATCATGGATAATTTTATTTGACTTCTCTCCATTGAGATTACAAATAAATCCTGCACCACAATTATCTTTTTCAAATTCGGGTAAATATAGACCTTGTTTTTTCATGCATATTGAATAAAATTCATTAAAACGGGAGTAAAACTATATTATTTATATCAAAATGAAAAATTTGATAAAAAAAATGCATTGAAAATAAAATATCAATGCATTTTTTTTTAATATCTCAAAAAAGTATAGTATAAATTATGGATAAAGAGGGTGTATCTAAATTTCAAAGTAAGGGTAGTCTACTTTTTTGAGTTATACCCTTCCGTCTTATTCTCCGAATAAGCCACCTTCCCTTTTTAAGGGAAGGAGCTGTTTCTAACTATAAATTATATTTCTTTTCAATATATTTTTTTGTCATTTGGAATTTGTCATTTGGAATTTATTTTTCTTAATGTTCATTCATTCTAAAATCAGCATATGCATTCATGCCATGTTCATGTGTGTCAAGACCTTCTAGTTCTTCTTTTTCAGAAACGCGTATCCCAACAGTTTTCTTTAATGTAAACAGAATGGCAAAAGTTGAAACGATACAAATTGCTGCATAAGCTCCCACACCGGCTAATTGATAGGTGAATTGATCCCATCCTGCCTTGTTACCAAATATACCAACTGCTAATGTTCCCCAAATACCACAAATTAAATGTACGGCTATTGCTCCTACAGGATCATCTAATCTTAATCTGTCAATAAATGCAACTGCTAATACAATAATTCCACCGGCAATGCTTCCGATAAGTATGGCATCAGTAGGACTCATTTGATCAGCTCCGGCAGTAATACCTACTAATCCGCCTAAGATACCGTTCAAGAACATTGTTAGATCATAGTTTTTGTATAGGATCGTTGATAGAATAAAAGCGCCAACACCACCGGCTGCAGCAGCTAAACAGGTTGTCACTAGTGTTAGTGATGTTAATGAAGGGTCAGCAGATAATACAGAACCACCATTAAAGCCAAACCATCCTAACCATAAAATTAAAACTCCTGCAGTGGCAAGTGGAATGTTATGTCCTAAAATTACAGCGGTTTTACCTTCTTTAAATTTACCGATACGTGCACCTAATAACCAAACAGCTACTAAAGCTGCCCATCCACCAACCGAGTGTACCAATGTTGAACCTGCAAAGTCATAGAATCCTAATTCTTGTAAAAATCCGCCACCCCATTTCCAAGAACCTGCAATAGGATATACTAGACCTACATATAGGATTACAAATATCATAAATGGTCCGATTTTGATACGCTCAGCTACGGCACCAGAAACAATAGTTGCTGCAGTTGCTGCAAACATTCCTTGAAAAAGAAAGTCAGTCCAGTAAGTATAACCTTCGTTATAAGCTAGGTCTAATCCGCCTTCAGCTGTTAAGGGTGAGTCTAAACCGAATCCGGCAAAACCGAAAAAGCCATTAAACTCTCCGGGATACATTAAATTGAATCCTATTAAACAATAAAGTAGTAGTCCAACAGTAATTATAAATATATTTTTAAACAATACGTTGATCGTATTTTTTTGTCTTGTCAATCCGATCTCTAAAAAAGCAAAACCTAAGTGCATAAAGAAAACGAGTGCTGTACAGATCATCATCCATACATTATTTGTAGTTAATAGTTCCATGTTAAATTTTTATTTGGTTGATTTTTTATTTTAAAGTTTCGCTTCCTTTTTCTCCTGTTCTTATTCTATAAGATTCTTGTATATCTGATACAAATATTTTACCATCACCAACTTCTCCTGTTGCTGCTGAACTGAGAATGGCTTTGATAGTTGGTTCTTCAAATTCATCATTTACAACTATTGATAAGATTCTTCGTTGAATATCACTTGTACTATAAGTAACACCTCTATAGACATGACCCTCTTTTTCATTGCCTTTTCCGGTTACATCCCAGTAGGTAAAAAAGGTAATTCCTACATCATAGAGCGCTTCTTTTACTTCACGATATTTTGATTTTCTAATGATTGCTTCAATTTTTTTCATGATATAATTTGTTGATTGGTTAAAATTTATAAACAGCAGCTAAAACAAATGAGCTCAAACTTTTTTGAGCATCTAGATCTTTATCTAAAAAGAATTCATCTGAACTTGAATCAAGACGTAATTCAGGAATAATTGTTAGTTCACCAACTTTAATATTTGCTGAAAGTGTTGCGGCAAAAACGCTTGAATCTTCAACTCCTGTTCCTATTGCTCCAAAATCTCCGGTTTCAACAAAATATTCACCTCTAAGACCTATGGTAAAAGTGTCAGAAGTTGAAAATTGGGGGTATAAGGCTACACCTGCAAATCCTGCTTTTGCATCACCACTATCGCCATTGTCATATAATGCAGCGTTAATACCCAAAAAGAATTTTTCAGATAAGTTTACACCTCCTGTGTAATCTATTTCAAATGCTCCATCATCTAATAAGAAATTTAAGAATTGGTCAGCATATCCAAGTTGTGCACCAAATGCATATTTTCCGTTAGGGTTGAATTCTGTTGCATCTGTAGGGTTCATAACAGTTAACATTAGACTAAAATCATCTGACAGTGCAAGATCTGCTTTTAAACCTGTGTGACTGAATGGACCGTAAGAGAATAGATAAGATGTACTATAGTTAAAATTTCCTGTGGGTGAGATCACTTCGTACCCTAAAAAGGTATTAAAATTTCCTATTGTTAATTTAACAGACTCACTTACATTCCAATATGCGTATAGCTGATTCACAATATTTGAACTTCCTTCCGGTCTTAAAAGCGGAGATAAAAAAGTAGCATCTTCGCCACGGGGACCGTAAACTAGATCGGCTACAAAGCCAACTTTTTCTCCTTCATAACCAACTACTAAGTTTGCCATACCAAGTGCAAAACCTGACAAATTAGCAAATGACGACCCTGGTGCAACAGCATTTGCATTATTTGGCGCATTGAGGTTGTTTCTAAAATAGGCATCTATACTACCGCTGAATGATATTTTTTTTTCTTCTTCCTTTTTTTCTTCTTCTTGAGATAAAGAGGTTAAACTTATCAGAAAGGTCAATAAGAATAGTAAGGCGTGTTGTGTTTTTTTCATTTTGAATTGCTTTTAGTTATTATTTTATTATCTCTTAAAGCGGTCAAATGTATGTATAAACTTTTCAAAGCATAGGGGTAAGTTATTAACAAATGCAAATATTACATTCAATACCCTTAAAAAAATAGGGGTAATAATATAAAAATGATAATTTACATAAATAATAGGTATATCAAATAATGGGTATTGATAAAAATTTATTTATATTTTTAGAATTTCATAAAAATGCATTTTTGAGAAAAAAATGATATTTTTTACCCTTAATAGGATAATTTTGTCAATATCGATTCTGATTTTGTCGTAGTTTTGACATTATGAAATATAAAGTTTCTTATATAATTACCATACAATTTTTAGGTTTTCGTTTTCATGGATGGCAAAAGCAAACCAATGCAAAAACAATCCATGAAATGGTAGATAAAACATTGTTTTTTGTGTTTGATCATCATAATTTTAAAACTCTAGGAGTTGGACGGACGGACGCTAAAGTCTCTGCAAATAATTATATTTTTCAAATTTTTGTAGAAGAACTTATAGATGAATCCACTTTTATACCTAAACTGAATTCAAATTTACCTAGTGATATCAGAGCCATATCTATAAAAAGAGAGGGTAAAAATTTTAATATTATTCAAGAACCAAAAATTAAAGAATATTTGTACTTTTTTTCTTTTGGTGGAAAGAACCATCCTTTTGCCGCACCTTTTATAGTAGGCTTACAAGAAAATTTAGATATAAAACTAATGAAAGCCGGAGCAAATCTTTTTGAAGGAGAGCATTACTTTCATAAATATTGTACAAAGCCTTCTGAGAATACTATTTTTAAAAGAACAATTACCAATTGTGAGATTGTCGAAAATAATATATACACCGCTAATTTTTTTCCTGAAAAAAGTTATGTTTTGAGAGTTAAAGGAAAAGGGTTTTTACGTTATCAGATCAGGTTAATGATGGGTGTTTTATTTCAATTAGGAGTAGGTAAACTGACTTTAGGCTTTATTAAAGAATCTTTAAAAGAAAAGAATGATAGAAAACCATTGAAAAATATAGCGCCATCATCGGGTTTACAGTTGTATGATGTTGAGTTTAATGATTAATACTTTGTTACACAGAGATGCACGGAGAGTTTTTAACCCTTCCGAGTTTTAAACTCTGGAAGGGTTAATGAAATTAATCTTTCAGTACACTCCTTGAGATTACAATTTTTTGTATCTCAGAAGTACCTTCATATATCTGTGTAATTTTAGCATCACGCATTAATCGCTCTACATGATATTCTTTTACAAATCCGTAACCACCATGAATCTGTACTGCTTCTACAGTATGGCGCATTGCCATTTCTGCGGCAAATAATTTTGCCATTGCGCCAGAAAGATCATAGTTATTACCTTGATCTTTATCCCAGGCAGCTTTTATACACAAATGTCTTGTTGCTTCAATATCAGTAGCCATATCTGCTAATTTAAAGGCGATGGCTTGGTGTTTGCTAATTTCTTTACCGAAAGCTTTACGTTCTTTAGAATATTGTAAGGACAATTCATAAGCGCCTGATGCAATACCTAATGCCTGTGATGCAATACCTATACGACCTCCGGCTAATGTTTTCATCGCGAATTTAAATCCGAAACCATCTTCACCAATTCTATTTTCTTTAGGCACTTTAACATCAGTAAATAGTAATGAGTGAGTGTCAGAACCACGAATACCTAATTTGTTTTCTTTGGGACCAATTTCAAAACCTTCCATTCCTTTTTCAACAATCAAAGCGTTTATTCCTTTATGTCCTTTGTCAACATCAGTTTGAGCAATTACTAAATATACACTTGCATTTCCGCCATTGGTTATCCAGTTTTTTGTTCCGTTTACAATATAATGGTCACCTTTATCGATTGCAGTAGTGCGTTGAGAAGTGGCATCACTACCAGCTTCCGGCTCACTCAAACAAAAAGCACCAATAATTTCACCGGTAGCCAATCTCGTTAAATACTTTTGTTTTTGTTCTTCAGTTCCGTAAGCTTCTATACCCCAGCATACCAAAGAATTATTTACTGACATCACTACAGAAGCAGAAGCATCTATTTTAGAAATCTCTTCCATGGCCAATACATAAGAAATGGTATCCATTCCACCACCTCCATATTTGGGATCTACCATCATACCTAGAAAACCAAGCTCTCCCATTTTTTTAACTTGTTCATGAGGAAATTCTTGCTTTTCATCACGTTCAATAACGCCTGGTAATAATTCAGTTTGTGCAAAATTGCGAGCGGCATCGCGAATCATTATATGTTCTTCGGAGAGATTAAAATCCATACTATTGAAAAATTGTTTGTTAATACATCAAATAAGCATTCAAAGATACGGAATTTATAAAAATCTTATAGTATTTTTACGAAATAATGAATAGTCAAAAAAAATATTGTTTAGGTGTAATGAGTGGCACCTCATTAGATGGTGTAGATATATGTTATGTTAGATTTAATTATAATGATGCTTTTGACTTTGAAATTTTAAAGTCAGTAACTGTTAAATATCCTGAAACATGGAAGTTAGCGTTACAAAATGCTTTTAACGCTGACGAGAGATCATTAATAAATTTAGACATTAAATATGGTAATTACTTGGGGAGCTTAATAAATCAATTTATCGATGAAAATGAAATTTCTAATATTAATTTTATTGCTTCACATGGCCATACCATTTTTCATAAACCTGAAGAAGGTTATACTTTACAAATTGGTAACGGTCAAGCTATTGCCGACGTTACTCAATTAAAGGTTATTTGTGATTTTAGAACACAAGATGTAAAATTAGGCGGACAAGGTGCTCCGTTGGTGCCGATAGGTGATGAGCTATTGTTTTATGATTATGATTATTGCTTGAATTTAGGTGGTTTTGTAAATGTTTCTTATAAGGAAAATGGAAAACGTATTGCTTTTGATATTTGTCCGATTAATATTGTACTAAATCATTATGTAAATCAATTAGGGTTTGTATTTGATGATAAAGGGCAGATAGCATCCACTGGTAAAATTAATAAAGAGTTATTTGAACGGTTGAATCAACTAGAGTTTTATCATAAAAGGCACCCAAAATCATTAGGGTTAGAGTGGGTGTTAGAATTTGTAAATCCTTTGATAGATTCTTATCATCTAGATATCAAAGATATATTGAGAACATTTATTGAACATGTAGCTTTCCAAATTTCTAACGTAATTAAAAAGGACTCTAGAATTTTAGTTACCGGTGGTGGTGCATTTAATGATTTTTTAATGCAAAGAATTGAATTTTATTTAGAACAAAAGATAATTTTACCAGCAACTCAATTAGTTGATTTTAAAGAAGCATTGATCTTTGCTTTTTTAGGATTGCTATGCGTTGAAAATCAAGTTAATTGCCTAAAGAGTGTGACAGGCGCATCAAAAGACCATTGTTCAGGAGCCATTTTCATGCCCTAGTCTGTATATTTGACACTATTCGTTTAGAAAAATTGATTATTAATCTGAGTTCGACCTAATATTTGATTACAGTTTGAATGAATTTTTATTCAATTCGTAGGTGTCTTTTTAAAGGACTAACCAGCCTTCGGCAGGCAGGCGGGTTAGTTTGAAAAAATATGGCAAGAAACCGACAAGGGAGGTTCACGAACACCATTAAAAAAAATAAAATAGGAGTGAGTAATTGGAAAAAATTCATCAAATCCTTTGGAAACTCAAAGAAAAGGCAATCTTTTTGGGTAAAATTATTAAAATATCTAGATATTCCTTTTAATTTTACACTTCAAATCTCACCTCTTCTTAGGATTCTGTAAATTAAATATTAGGTCGAACTCAGGTTAATAATAAACACAATGAAAGAATTACTTAAAAAATACGAAAATAAAGAACCGGAAATAGTTTTTCATTGGAAAGACCAAGAAACAGAAGCTGAAGGCTGGACGGTTATTAATTCCCTTAGAGGAGGTGCTGCGGGTGGTGGAACAAGAATGCGAAAAGGATTAGATATGAATGAAGTATTGTCCTTGGCAAAAACAATGGAAGTAAAATTTACCGTTTCTGGTCCTGCCATTGGAGGCGCAAAATCAGGAATTAATTTTGACCCGAATGATCCCAGAAAAAGAGGCGTTTTAGAACGATGGTATAAAGCGGTATCACCACTATTAAAATATTATTATGGCACCGGTGGCGATTTGAATGTTGATGAAATTCACGATGTTATTCCACTTACTGAAAATTCAGGAATTTGGCACCCGCAAGAAGGTGTTTTTAACGGACATTTTAAACCTACAGAATCTGAAAAAATTAATAGAATAGGTCAGTTAAGACATGGTGTTATTAAAGTCATTGAAGATCCAAGATTTACACCAGAAGTATCAAGAAAATATACGGTTGCAGATATGCTTACAGGTTATGGAGTTGCTGAAGCGGTGAAACATTATTACGATATTTTTGGAGGAGATATAAAGGGGAAACGTGCCATTGTTCAAGGTTTTGGTAATGTTGGTTCAGCTGCTGCTTATTATTTAAACCAATTAGGAGCAAAAGTAGTTGGAGTAATTGATAGGGTTGGAGGCGTGATTAATGAAGAAGGGTTCAGTACTGAAGAAGTTAGAACCATGTTTTTGAATAAACGTGGTAATAAATTGGTGACTGAAGAGATGATCTCATTTGAAGAAATGAATAAAAGAATTTGGTCTTTACCGGCCGAAATTTTTATTCCTGCCGCAGCATCAAGATTGATAACAAAAGATCAAATATCTAGAATGATAGAAACAGGATTGGAAGTAATTTCACCTGGAGCTAATGTTCCTTTTGCTGATAAAGAAATATTTTTTGGTCCAATCATGGAATACACAGATACAAAAACTAGTTTATTGCCTGACTTTATTTCTAATTGTGGAATTGCCAGAGTATTTGCTTATTTAATGGAAAGCAGAGTAGAGCTACCTATGAGAGATGAAGCTATTTTTAATGACACTTCTAAGACAATCAAACAAGCATTGGAAAAAGTATATAAGCAACATCCTTATAAAACTGATATTTGTAAAACAGCTTTTGAAATTGCATTGGAACAATTAGTTTAATTTCATATATTTAGCCCAACTAAAACCCAACTATGATCGCTTTAATAATTTTTGTTTTCATTTTCGGATACATTGGTATCACCTTAGAGCATCCATTAAAAATGGACAAAACCGTCCCTGCACTATTAATGGCAGCTGTCATGTGGGCTTTACTTGCTGTAGGATTCCATGAAGGAATGTTCAATGTAATTGATGGTCATGAAAATGTCTTTAGTTTTTTAGACGGACATGATAATGAACATGCTGAGGAAGGTTTTACCAATTTGTTATTACATCACTTAGGTAAAACGGCTGAAATTTTAGTATTCCTTATAGGAGCAATGACAATTGTTGAGATTATAGATCTACACCGTGGGTTTGATGTTTTAAAAGGATGGATAAAAACAAAAAGTAAAAAAAACCTATTATGGATAATGGCTATTTTAGGCTTTATCTTATCTGCAATTATTGACAATTTAACGGCTACTATAGTGTTGGTTACCTTATTACGAAAGTTAATTCCTAACAGGAATGAGCGTTTGTGGTATACAGGTATGATAGTTATTGCTGCCAATGCCGGTGGAGCATGGTCGCCCATAGGTGACGTTACAACCACTATGTTATGGATTGGTAAAAGAGTTTCGGCAGGTGCTTTAGTTACAAAACTCATAATACCTTCTATTGTTTGTATGGTAATCCCTGTTTTTATCGCAACACTACTTCCTGTATTTAAAGGGAATATAGAAACTGATACCAATGAGTATAATGAAGAAGAAAAATCATTATTAAGTAGTAAGACAATGCTGTTTTTAGGTTTAGGAATGATCGTTTCGGTGCCTATTTTTAAAACAGTGACACATTTACCTCCTTATATAGGAATGATGTTGGCGTTGGGTGTTGTATGGTTGGTTTCAGAATATATACATCCGGAAGAAGATTTTACTGAAGAACGTAAGCATTTATACTCTGCACATCAGGCTTTATCAAGAATAGAGATGTCGAGTATCTTATTTTTCTTAGGAATTTTAATGGCAGTTGCAGCATTAGAAACATTGGTATATGGTAGTATAACGATTGATGGGCAAGATGTTCAAATGGGAACCCTTCGGTATGTAGCGGAACTCTTAAATGGAGCTATCCCTAATCAAGATATTGTAGTAATGCTCTTAGGCGTATTATCAGCAATTATTGATAATGTACCTTTGGTTGCGGCTTCAATGGGTATGTACAGCGTACCAATGGATAGTAGTTTATGGCATTTAATAGCCTATTCTGCAGGTACAGGTGGTAGTATGTTGATCATAGGTTCTGCTGCAGGTGTTGCTGCTATGGGTATGGAAAAAATAGATTTTATATGGTATCTTAAAAAGATTACTTGGCTTGCAGCTATTGGCTTTGCTGCCGGATTTGTTGTGGCATTGTTTTTTGTGTAAAAAACTCAATTCCACTTCGGTGGGATTTTTAATTGAATCTAAACAATTTTAAATCTATATTTTCGTTATAACATTTTACATGTAAAATGGACTTAACTACTATCATCCCCAATTAAAGAAAACTTATGTTGCTAACTATTCAGCAAGGAGCCGATGCTGCTCAAGAAAACTTAGAAGAAGTATTATCAGAAGAAAAGACCTTATCTATCTATAATTTAATTATGGATGGTGGTTTAGGAGGTCAAATTATTATTGCCATCCTAACAGTATTGTTAGCTGTAGGACTCTACATTTATTTTGAACGCTTTTTAGCAATTAAAGCGGCTTCAAAAACTGATAAAAATTTTATGAATCAAATTAAAGATCATGTGTCTAATGGTAAATTAGAAGCTGCTAAAATTTTGTGTGTTCAGACATCATCACCAGCTGCTAGATTGATAGAAAAAGGAATTTCACGTATCGGTAAACCTTTAGAAGATATTAATACAGCAATTGAAAATGCCGGAAAGCTAGAAATTTATAAACTCGAAAAAAATGTAAGTGTGTTGGCTACTATAGCAGGTGCAGCACCAATGATTGGGTTTTTAGGTACTGTAATCGGTATGATAGTTGCTATACATGAAATAGCAAATGCCGGCGGGCAAATAGATATTAAATTGTTGTCAGATGGTTTATATACAGCGATGACGACAACAGTAGCAGGTTTGATCGTTGGTATTATATCTTATATAGCGTATAATCATTTGGTAGTACGTACTAATAAAGTAGTATATCAAATGGAAGCTAAATCGGTTGAATTTTTAGATCTGTTAAACGAACCAGTTTAAATTAATTGAAAAATTAAATTATTAAATCTTTGAATTAAACACATGGATGCAAGAGGTAGAAATAAAATTAGCCCGGAATTCAATATGTCGTCAATGACAGATATTGTATTCTTATTATTGATATTTTTTATGTTAACATCTACATTGGTTACTGTAAATGCATTAGATATTTTATTGCCTAAAGCTTCCGGTAAAACCGAAAATAATAAATCAGTAGCTGTTAGTATTACTAAAAAGTTAGATTTTTATATTGATACAAAAAAGGTTAATGAAAAAGATATAGAACGAACTTTAACAAGTTCATTAGCCAATCAAGAAAACCCTACCATAGTATTAAGAGCTGAAGAAGGTGTACCTATCGAAAAAGCAGTACATATTATGGATATAGCAAATCGAAATAAGTATAAAGTAATATTAGCGGTAAGACCGAAATAGAATTACGAATTCAGAATAGATTTAAATCAAAAATCGTAAATGTCATATTTAGATACTCCATATAAAAAGAAATCAGCGGTATTAACCACCATTATTATGGGATTGATATTGTTTTTGATCTTTACTTTTGGGATGACCTATTTTGACCCTCCACAAGAATACGGTATTGCTGTAAACTTCGGAACATCTGATGTGGGTAGTGGTGACACACAACCTACAGAACCTTTAAAATCAGCTTCTTCTGAAGAGGAAGTTGTTGAAGAAGTGGAAGAACAAGAAGTAGAAGAAGTGCCTGAAGAAGTACAAGAAACACCTACAGAAACTGCAGCAGAGGCTGCGCCATCTGAAAAAGTGATCACTCAAGATTCTGAAGAATCAATCAAAATAAAAAAACAAGAAGAGGCAAAGCGTAAGGCTGAAGCAGCCGAAAAAAGAATTCAGGAAGCTGAACGACAAAAAAAGTTAGAAGCCGAACGTGTTGAAAAAAAACGTAAAGCTGCGATTGCAAAAAAGAAAGCCGAACAAGCCGCTAAAAGAAAAAAGTTAGATGCCATGATGGGCGGACTTAACAACTCTGACGGTACTGCAACCGGAGGTGAAGGAGATGATAACCAAGCGGGAGATAAAGGAAACCCAAATGGAGACCCAAATGCTAGCGGTTATTATGGAAATGGCAGCGGCGGTAGTGGCGGTAATTATCGATTGGGAAATAGAAAAGCTGTTTCAAAACCAAAACCAACCTATGATTGTAATGAAGAGGGCAGGGTAGTGGTAAGTATTTCAGTTGATAAAAGTGGACGTGTAATCAGTGCCCGTGCAGGTATCAAAGGAACTACAAATTCAGCTTCCTGTTTGTTAAGTAGAGCAAAACAAGCAGCATTGAAAACAAGATTTAATTCTGATAGTAAAGCACCTACTAAACAAGTTGGTTCAATTATTTATAACTTTACGTTATCAAACTGATATAAACTTTTGAGTAAAATTTAAATTTAGTACTCTTTAATAAAGACATAAGACCGCTTCGCTAAAAGATAAAGGACTAGTTTATTACAAATAATAAACACCTTTCCTATTTATTATCAGTCAATACTAATATAAATTCATAATTTTACACCCGTTGTGCATTTTGAGTTTTTGGGTTTATCTCAATGTCAGTTCGAGTGATTTTTGATAAAAAATTGTATCGAGAACCGTTCTTAATAAGAAATTTCTATTCTCGATACTAATTTTTATGCCAAAATAGGCAAAAAATTCACTCGAATTGACGAAATTTCATCAAAATGCACAACGGGTAATTTTACATATTAAAACATGTTTTATTTATTGTGAATTATAAAGAAACCTTAGATTGGATGTTTTCTAAACTTCCAATGTATCAGCATCAGGGTGACACTGCATTTAAAAAAGATTTAACCAATACGTTAGCTTTAGCTGAACACCTTGATAATCCACATCAACAATTTAAAAGCATCCATGTTGCCGGTACTAACGGAAAAGGCTCCACCAGTCATATGTTGGCTTCTATTCTACAAGAAGCGGGTTATAAAGTTGGTTTATATACATCACCACATTTAAAAGATTTTAGAGAACGTATCAAGGTTAATGGAAAACCAATTCGTAAATCCCGAGGTTTCGGGAGTGTTATTAATTTTGTAAAACGTAATCAGGATTTTTTAGAGCGTCAAAAATTATCTTTTTTTGAAATGACCGTTGGCTTGGCATTTGAACATTTTGCTAAACAACAAGTAGATATTGCTGTTGTTGAAGTAGGTCTTGGCGGAAGATTAGACTCTACGAATATTATCACTCCGGAAGTTTCAGTGATCACGAATATAGGATACGATCATACACAAATGTTAGGAGGGACTCTAGCGGAAATTGCTTATGAAAAAGCAGGAATTATAAAAGAGAATGTTCCCGTTGTTATTGGAGAAAAGCAAGCAGAGGTATTGGATATTTTTATTGCTCAAGCAAATAAAAAAAAAGCTGATTTAACTATTGCTGAAGATAAAGTTTTCGATACATATAAAACCGATCTACAAGGATTCTATCAACAAAAGAATATAAAAACAGCAGTGCAAACTATCAATATTTTAAAAAAGAAAGGCTTTAAAATTTCTGATAAGGATATTGTTAAGGGATTACAAAATATTGTTAAAAATACAGGTTTGTTAGGACGCTGGCAGATACTTCAAGACAAGCCAAAGATTATATGTGATACTGCACATAATAAAGAAGGTTTGACCTATGTTTTAAAACAATTGGAAGAAGAACATTATGAAAATTTACATATAGTATTGGGTGTAGTTAATGATAAAAATTTAGAGACCATATTACCTATGTTTCCTAAAAAGGCACAATATTATTTTTGTAAGCCAAATATTCCAAGAGGTTTAGAAGCTAATATTTTGCAAAAAGAAGCTACAAAGTTTAATTTAAATGGTATGATTTACGGAACAGTTGATGAAGCCTTAAATACAGCTAAAGCAATTGCTAAAACTAACGATTTAATTTTTGTGGGTGGTAGCACTTTTGTTGTTGCTGAGGTGGTTTGATTGAAAAAATCATTCTCCAAGAGTTTTCTTGGAGTTTCCTATTAATTGTTATTCCTGTCTTTCGGCTTCTCTCAAGGTAAACTCTAGCAGTCCCGAGACTTTGAGACGTTTTTAAATATTTCTTTATTTTGATTAAAAAAACCTTTGTCAGAATTAAAAACTAATTTATATTTGCACCTGCCCGCCGAAGGCTGGTCTCATTAAGGGCAATTAGCTCAGTTGGTTCAGAGCACCTCGTTTACACCGAGGGGGTCGGGGGTTCGAATCCCTCATTGCCCACATCAAATAAAATCCTGATGCTATGCATCAGGATTTTTATTTTTCCAGACTTTGCAAAGCTTGCTTTAGTAAAGTCTGGAAAAATAAAAATACCAAAAAGCGAAGCTTTTTGTAGGATTGTATTTGCAGAAGCGGTTTCAAAATGGGATCAACGGAGTTAATCCCAACAAGATTGAGACCTCACAGGTTTCAAAAACCTGTGAGGTCTTTAAGTTTATCAAACCACCCCGAGCATGCTTATGGCGTGCCCACCCCTCCTTGATCCAGATAGCTATCGGGACGGGAGGAAGGGAGTTTTGATTCTAAGGAATCAACGAAGTTAATCATTCTCTTACACCCCTAAACAGTCCTAAATTTTATACTTTAAAAGAACTGAAACCTCATAATAATTTGATGCAAAACTTTACTATATAGATAAATTGAAACGAATGTCCCCTTGAGGGGACTTTAGGGGTGTAATTAAAAGGCTATATACAAAAAATCTAAATTTATAACTTAAAATTTTACCTTTGCAAAAAGGGTCATTAACTCAGTTGGTTCAGAGTGTTACCTTGACAGGGTAGAAGTCACTGGTTCGAATCCAGTATGACCCACATCAAGCAGAAAACCCGCACGGGAGTGCGGATTTTTTTATTTCTTTTAAAACTTTCAAATCTTCGATTTGAGTTTCTCAGAAATAAAAAAATACACCATCCGCCTCAAGCGGATGGTGAGGTTTTCTATTTGCAGTAGTAGGTATTCTCTGGATCAACGAAGTTAATCCCTATAACTATTTATTCGCAGAAAATAAAATACTACAAAAAATAAAGTTTTTTAAGGGATTGTATCTGCAGTAATTATCTTCAAGGGATCAACAAAGTTAATCCAACTAAAAACTAAAAGGTTTTTTACCCACTCTTTTCACAAGTATAGTCCTATCAATAATTAACTCTCTTCCAATACTCTTTCCGTCTACAAACGTTTGCGTTCTCAGTTTTATATCCCCTTCAGGGATTTTGAAAGGAATTGAATATTTTACGCCAAATTGAACGGGATAAGTATTGTCAATACTATAATATATTTCTGAATTTGGAATGGAGTTTTTTAATTCACACATGAGTATGTCATTTTCTTTATACACATGGACAATAGGATCTAAAACAGCTTTACAAATATTGATGTTTGAAGCATCAAACCTATCAAAATGAATTTGTGTCCGTTGTATAAAATTCTTCCAGTTTTTATTTGCTGCCGGACTCCATACAGATTCGGCCAAAGCAAATGCTCTTGGGTAGGTCATGTAAAAAGCATAAGGCATTGTTGGGATAGCTTCTGTCCATAAATTACCTTGTCCGCCTAAAATATATTTTGGGTCAATATTGGCAGGAACAGGTTCAAATGTGTATGATTTCTCTAGGCTTAGACTAGAATAGATTTTGTTTTCTACTGTTTCATCGCCTTGCATATAATCTAAATAAGCAAAAGTTGTTGGAGACATTACTACTTCATGTTTCATTTTTGCGGCAGCAATACCGCCTTTCATTCCTCTCCAACTCATTACTGCAGCACCATCAGCTAAACCGCCATCTAAAATCTCATCCCAGCCAATCATTTTTTTTCCTTTGCTATTGATAATTTTTTCTACGCGTTTTACAAAGTAACTTTGGAGTTCATGAGAATCTTTTATCTTGTGTTTTTTCATAAATTTTTGAACCTTTGGGTTTTCTTCCCAATAGCCATGATAAGCTTCATCTCCACCCATATGAATATAATTTCCAGGGAATAATTGGGCAACTTCTGTAAATACTTTATCTATAAAATCATATACCTTTTCATCGGTTGGGTTCAAGGTGTTTTCAATCAGCATTTTAAATTTTCCGTTACCATACCATTCAGAAAATTTGGTACCGGGAGCTACATATTTAGGCTCTTTTTTTACCGAAAGTTCAGGATAAGCTGCTAATGCTGCCATACTATGTCCCGGTATATCAATTTCAGGTACAATGGTAATATTTCTGTCTTGCGCATAACGCACAATATCTTTTACTTGTTCTTGGGTATAAAAACCTCCATAAGTTGCTTTTTCATTTGATTTTGGTACTGTTCTGCTTTTACCAAAACGTCCATGTCTTTCCACTCTCCATGCACCTATTTCTGTAAGTTTTGGTAATGCTTTAATTTCAATTCGCCAGCCTTGGTCATCAGTTAAATGCCAGTGTAATACATTCAACTTATAGGCAGACATTTGGTTGATATAGGCTTTGACCTCTTCTACAGAAAAGAAATGACGACTTACATCTAACATTAAGCCTCTCCATTTAAATCTGGGATAATCTTTAATATTACAACCTGCTATGGCTATACTATCAATTCTTTCTAAAGGAAATAATTGCTTTAAGGTTTGTATTCCGTTAAAAATACCTGCAGCTTTATTTGCAGAAAGATTGATGTTATTCTTAGTTATTTCTAAAGAATATCCTTCATCTCCCAGTTCAGAAATATCATTTTTATAAAGTGAAACACTAATTGATTTCTCAGTTGGCTTGTCAGAAAGTGATATTCCTTTTTCAGACAAAAAATTACGAAATTGAGCAACATATTGTTTTGTATAAATATCATCTGTTTTTAGGTCAAGAGATACATAATTATCAAAAATAAAAACTTCATTAGTTGAAGTGTATTCTACTGGAATCGGAATAATTGAATGTTGAGAATAGATATGTTGAGAAAGAACAAAAAATAATAGAATGTAAAATTTATATTTCATTTTTTTGGATTGTAATAATTTTTTTAAAGTTAAACAATTTATTATTTACAAATGCAGCTTTTTGGTTGTATGATGTGTTAACTAGTTAACGTAAATAATGGATAAGGATTAATTATTAATATGGATGTCACTTCGAGAGGTTTTTCAAAGAAAAACTGTATCGAGAAGTAATAGTTTGTTGAAAATTTACTTGTCTTCGATACTATCCACCTTTGGCGGATCACTCAGACTGACGTAAATTTTCTTATCCATTATTCGTTAATTAATAATTTTAGTACATTACAAGACTTTTAAAACCTAATATATGTCACAGCAAATAGACCAATCTATTTCCAAAAAAAAGAATTTTACAATTCCAATTGCTATTATAGCAGGCCTTTTTTTTATTTTCGGTTTTGTAACATGGATTAATGGAGCCTTAATTCCATTTATGAAAACCATAAATGAATTAACTGATGCTCAATCTTATTTAGTAGCTTCTGCATCTTATATTTCATTTGTTGTAATGGCGTTACCGGCGTCTTATATTATTGAAAAGATTGGTTATAGAAAAGGAATGTCATTAGGTTTAATAGTAATGGCACTAGGGGCATTGGTTTTTATACCGGCAGCGGGAGCAAGAACCTATTGGATATTTTTATCAGGTATTTTTATTCAAGGTATGGGTATGACATTGTTGCAAACAGCTTCTAATCCATATATAACTATTTTAGGACCTATTGAAAGTGCTGCAAAGCGTATTGCCATTATGGGAATTGCGAATAAAGTAGCAGGAGCATTGGGTTCTCTTATTTTCGGAGCAATCTTATTATCAGGAATTGATGGAGTCAAAGAAAAACTAAGTGCAGTAAGTGATACCGAAAAATCACAACTATTAGATACTATGGCAGATAGCGTTGTTACTCCCTATATTGTCATGGCAGTTGTTTTATTTGTTTTAGGGATATTAATTAGAAAAGCACCATTACCTCATGTAGAAGCTGAACCAATTGAAGAAACCAAAGAAGGTGAAACTGTTAAAACAAGTATTTTCCAATTTCCACATTTATGGCTAGGGGTTTTAACGTTATTTGTATACGTTGGTGCAGAAGTTATTGCCGGAGATACTATTATTTCTTATGGTATTTCTCTAGATATTCCTGCTGAAAAAGCAAAGTTTTTTACAATGTTCACATTGATGGCAATGGTAGCAACATATGCATTGGGTGTGTTTTTAATACCTAAATATATCAGTCAGGCATTGGCATTAAAAGCAAGTGCAATATTGGGTGTTATACTCACTTTTTGTATAGTATTTACTTCAGGATTTACTTCAATTCTATTTGTAGCGGCACTAGGTATAGCCAATGCATTGGTTTGGCCAGCCGTATGGCCACTAACTTTAGAAGGATTAGGAAAGTTTACCAAAATGGCATCAGCATTATTGATAATGGCAATTGCAGGAGGAGCAATAATACCACCATTATATGGTAGATTGGTCGATGGAAAAAAAATTGACTTGATTGCTCAAGGATTAAGTGAAGCTTCTGCTACTGCGGAAGCAGCAACTTCTGGTTATTGGATTTTACTACCTTGTTATATCATTATCTTATATTATGCTATTGCTGGACATAAATTAGGGTTGAAAAAATAATAGAATAGACTCATGACTCAAAGAATTGAATCTGTTGATATTTTAAGAGGGATTACCATTGTTGCCATGATATTGGTAAATACTCCAGGGACATGGAATTATGTGTATGCTCCGTTATTACATGCTGAATGGCATGGTTATACACCAACAGATCTAATATTTCCTTTCTTTTTGTTTATTGTTGGGATGTCAATCTCTTTTGCCTATAAGAACAAACCCAACAATGCTAAAACGTACAAAAAGATAATTATAAGAAGTTTAAAAATTATCGGATTAGGATTATTTCTAGGATGGTTTTTACCTTATGTTCCTTTTTTTAAACCTTTCAGTGAGTTGAGAATTCCCGGAGTATTACAAAGAATTGGGCTTGTGTTTTTAGTTACTGCTATATTGAATTTAAACTTTAATTGGAAGATTTTACTTTCAATAGGCATTACAATTTTAGTCGGTTATTGGTTATGGTTAGGTTATATTCCTTTAAACGGCGAGCAACCTACATTTGATAGGGCACCAAATAATTGGGCTAATTATTTAGATGTAAAAATACTTGGTAGTCATACTTGGAAAACCGATTATGATCCTGAAGGTTTGGTAAGTACACTACCGGCAATTGTAACCGCTATATCCGGAATATTAATTGGTAAAATTTTAAGTCAGTATGAGAACAATAAATTAGTTATTTTAAGTTTATTAGGCGGAATAATGATTGTAATTGGTATGGTGTGGAGCAATTGGTTTCCAATAAATAAAGCAATATGGTCTAGTAGTTTTGTATTGGTAACTAGCGGATGGGCTACTTTAATTCTTGGAATTGTTCATTATATAACCGACGTTAAAAAAGTAAAGTTTGGTGCTATCTTTAAATATGTTGGGATGAATGCTATCATTATTTTCTTTTTATCAAGTTTTATTTCTAAAACGTTTTATTTAACAAAAGTGAATGATGCTCAAAGTATTCACAGCTGGTTATACCATACATTTTATACAAGTGTTATTTCTAGTGATAAGTTAGCTTCAATGCTATATGCACTTACAGTGGTAGGAATTTATTTATTACTTGGTTATATACTTTACAAACGTAAGATAGTTATTAAGGTTTAGTATATTATTTCAGTATAACTAAAATGTCACATTGAGCATTATCGAGAAATAAAATATATTTTATTTAGAAAGATAGTAAACTTAGTTTATCAAAATGCTTAGATTTCTCGACTCCGCTCGAAATGACAATGTGCATTATTTTTAATACAGTCTATATCTTGGCGCTTTAATACCTTGCATTCTTAGAGAAACAAGCGCTTGACCACGGTGGTGTGCAATGTGCTCACTAATGAATTGAAACCCTTTTTCTTTAGAAAATTTCGGCTTGTCTGGACTAGGGTCAAAAGGAACTGAAAAGGTTTCTTTCATACTTTCAGCATCCATACTTTCATAAGTTGCAATGATAGCATCAAAAGCTTCGGTTACAGATTTAATACATGCTTCTTTAGAGGCACCCATGTCTTTTTCCATTTTTCCAAATTCAGCAAATACTTTAGGGTCAGTTGGCATAGATTCACCTTTAATAAACATTCCCAATAAGAATTTAGATGACATGCCAATATGTGCCATTTGTTCGCCAAAACTTCGTATAGAGTCGTGAGGTCTGAAAGTGTATTTGTCTGCAGGCATAGCTTCGGCAATTTCTAAGGTATAAGCCTTTACACCGTTTAGCATACTTACATAAGAATCTGTTGCGTTAACTTCAGTGGTTTTCTTGTCAACTTTAACAAAAGCAATAGTACTCACTACAAGTGCACTAAGTACAAAATAAAAAAATGATTTTTTACTCACAAAAGACTTATTTTTTTTGTGGAGTTCCACGCCAAAGGCGGACAGGCTGTGATTTTTCTTTGAAAAATTCATGATTAAAATAGTTTAAGTTATGGTTAAAAATAATTAATTATTACAAATAATAGTCGTTAAATGACTGTTTAATTACAAAATAATTATCCAATTTTTATAATCTTGAAGATTTTTGTATCATTACATTATCAAAACCCTACTTTATGAACCCTGATGATAATATTTCAAACATTAAAATTGATCCCGAGGTTTCGGGACAAAAAATAATTCAAAATAAAGAATTGAATATTTGGGAAGCTTTAATTCCTGTTTTTGCCTTAGTAGCCTTACTAGCATTTAATGTTTATTTATATGGAGACGATGCCTTGAGTGGAAGTAATCAGTTTATTCTTTTATTAGGAGCTGCTGCTGCTGCCATTGTTGGATTTTTTAACAAAGTATCTTACAAACAAATGCTAAATGAAGTTGCTGAAAATGTAAAATCTACAACAGGAGCATTGCTAATATTACTTATGGTTGGAGCATTAGCAGGAACTTGGTTGGTAAGTGGAGTTATTCCTGCAATGGTTTATTATGGTTTACAAATTTTAAATCCAACTATATTTTTAGCAGCCAGTGTAATTATTTGTGCTATTATCTCTATAGCTACTGGTAGTAGTTGGACAACCTCAGCAACTGTTGGGATAGCCTTAATTGGTATTGGAGATGCCCTTGGTGTCTCTCTTGGTATGACTGCTGGTGCTGTGTTGTCTGGTGCGTACTTTGGAGACAAAATGTCCCCATTAAGTGACACTACTAACCTTGCTCCTGCTATGGCAGGGAGTGAATTATTTGATCATATAAAATATATGGCTTTAACAACAATCCCTACTATTGTAGTGACTTTAATAATCTTTATAATTATTGGTCTAAATATAGACACTTCTGGTAATTCAAATACTGAAGAAATGTTATCTGGAATTAAAACTTCATTCAATATTACACCTTGGTTATTTATTGTTCCTGTTGTAGTAATTTTTTTGATAATCAAAAAAACGCCACCGTTAATAGCTCTATTGATTGGTACACTTTTAGGAGGTTTATTTGCCATTATTTTTCAATCTTCAATTATTTGGAATCAAGGGTTAAAATATAATATAACCAAAATAGATAATCAATACAAAGAATATGTTTCTTGGGACAATGTTTCAAATAATAACTACCAATCACCGGGAACTTATTCATTAGTTACGAAAGATCAATCAATTACTTTATCAAACGTAATCAAATTTAATTTACCAACATCAAATAAGATAGTTGACAAAAAATTTAAAGAGACAACTACAATATTTGAAAACGGAAATAAAATAGGAACAATTACATTAAAAGCTCAACCAACGAATTTTATTAAATCATCGTATTTTGCAGTGATGAATGCTATGACAGTTGACACCGCAATTGAGACATCAAATACAAAACTTAACGATTTATTTTCTGCCGGAGGAATGAGCGGAATGTTAGGTACCATCTGGTTAATTATTTGCGCAATGGTTTTTGGTGGTGTAATGGATGCTATAGGAGCTTTAGCTAAAATCAGTCAAGCATTGCTTAGTTTAGCAACTACTACTTTTGGATTATTTGCGAGTACAGTTGCGAGTTGTTTAGCACTAAATGTAACTGCATCAGATCAATATTTAGCTATAGTTGTTCCTGGTAAAATGTTTAAAAAAGCATACGAAGATAAAGGTTTAGCACCCGAAAATTTAAGTAGAACGCTAGAAGATTCAGGTACAGTAACTTCCGTATTAGTCCCTTGGAATACTTGCGGAGCTTACCAAAGTGGTGTATTAGGAGTACCAGTAGCTGATTATTTTTTCTATGCTATATTTAATTGGTTAAGTCCGTTTACAACCTTGTTGTTTGCTGCTTTTCATATTAAAATAAAGCAATTGTCAGGGAAGTTAAATTGATAAATTATAAAGATGTATTTGTAAAAAACAGATACTGACTCAATTATTTATAAACCAAACTGATCTGTTCAGCACATTTTTCACCATCTATAGCTGCTGAAATAATACCTCCGGCATAACCGGCACCTTCACCGCAAGGATACAATCCTTTTACCTGTACATGTTCTAAGGTTTTATGATCTCTGGGAATTCTTACAGGTGAAGAGGTTCTTGATTCTGGAGCATGAACTATAGCTTCATTGGTTAAATATCCTTTCATTGATTTTCCAAATTCTTTGAATCCTTCTTGTAATGTTTTATGTATGAAAGTTGGTAAAATAGTACCAAATTCAATTGATGTTGTCCCTGGCATATATGATGTTTTCGGAATGCTATCTGATAGCTTCCCTTCTATAAAATCTACCAATCGTTGTGCCGGTACTTTTTGTGTTTTTCCCGCTAAACGCCAAGCCTTTTGTTCAATTTGCTTTTGAAGTTCAACGCCTGCTAATGGTCCTTTATCCTGAAAAGGAGCAAGATCTTCTAGTTTTAATTCTACCACAATACCTGAGTTTGAAGTAGGTTGATCTCTTTTTGAAGGAGACCATCCGTTAGTAACTACTTCACCGGGAGCTGTAGCACAAGGTGCAATCACACCTCCGGGACACATACAAAAGGAATAAACGCCTCGGTTTTTAACTTGTTTTACAATACTATAAGGAGCGGGAGGTAAGTATTCGCTTCGTGTTTCACAATGGTATTGTATTGAGTCAATTAATTGTTGTGAATGCTCAACTCGTACCCCTAATGCGAATGGTTTTGCTTCAATTTTAATTCCTTTTCGAACTAATAATTCAAAAATATCTCGGGCGGAATGACCGGTAGCTAAAATAACTTTATTGGAATTTATAATATCTCCGTTTTGAGTTTGTACGCCGGTAACTTCATTGTTTTTCAGCAGAATATCTATCACACGTGTGTTGAATTTTACTTCACCTCCATAATTTAAAATGCTTTGTCGAATAGCTTTAATTATTTGTGGTAATTTATTGGTTCCTATATGTGGATGGGCATCTACAGCAATGTTTTTTGTAGCTCCGTGGGCGATGAGCAAGTCTAATATTTGATTGACATCACCTCTTTTTTTTGAGCGTGTATATAGCTTTCCATCAGAATAAGTACCTGCACCACCTTCACCAAAACAATAATTAGAATCTTCATCTACTAGATGTAACTTTGTAATTGCTGCTAAATCTCGTCGCCTTTCTTTTACATTCTTACCCCTTTCTAAAACAATGGGTTTAAATCCTTTTTCAATTAATTTTAAAGCAGCAAATAATCCCGCTGGACCGGCACCAATAATGATTACTTCTTTAGCATTACTTACATCATCATAATGAGGTAACTCAATGGATTTTTCAATAAAACCTTCTTTGATAAAGGCTTTAATTCTGAGATTTATCTTAATGTTTTTTTGCCTGGCATCTATTGATCTTTTTAATATTTCAATATGCCTTATTTCATCAACTTTAATATTGACTTTTTTAGCAATAAGTTGTTTTAATTGTGCTTGATTTTGAGCAACTTCAGGAGGTACTTGAATTTGAAATTCTTGTTGCATAGTTTAATTCTTAATTTTAAGTCCTTCCCTTAGGGAAGGATTTAGGATGGGCTTTAAATAAAGAAATTCCAAACTAAACCAAACCGAATTATAAAATCACGATACGGATAATTGGGTGCTGTATAATAATTGGGTGTGTTCGTAAAAGATGAATTAAAATGCTCAGCTTTTAAATAAATTCTTGTACGTTGTATCTGTGCATTTATAAAAAAATCAAATACAGGATAGCCACCTATTTTTTGATTGTTTTGGATGTTAAATTCAGCTAAAAGTGGATTGTAACTATTTGCAAAATATTCACTAAAATACTTAAATGTAATACCCGCTTGTAAATACAAAGGATCTCTTTTAAACAAATGGTCAGAAAAGTAGAAGGTGTTTCTGGTTACAAATTCAGGTACTCTAAAAGCAGATTCACCTTGCGCTACTTTTTGATACATTATCGTATTGTTCAATGCGAATTTACCCAACTTTAACTCTTTAGAAATCTTAACTTTTAAATAATTAATTGTTTTGTCAGCCTGTACAGGTAAAGATTGCGTCGAAGTATCGCTGTCGCCAAAGTAAGTATAATTATCTATTTGAGTAATTTGAGCTGAAGCATTTAACAGTTTCTTTGAAGTAAGATCAAATACCAAACTCATGGTTCGTTCATTTTTTAAATTATTAAACCAATTATAGCTAACATAGTCACTTTGATTCAACAAAAAATTAAGATTAGGTGATTTACTATTGGTTAAAAAAGTGCCTTTAAAAGTAAATAAACTATCCTGTTTAAATATAGCTGTTGTTTTTAAGAAATTTCCATTAAAATCTCCTGTTATTAATGTTGACGCCTCAGCATTTATATTGAATTTTTTAAAGTTTGTTTTCCATTCTCCACCAATAGAAATTGTACTTCCGTCAAGGTTAGAAGGGATGAGTTGATCATTAATTATAGTAGTACTCTCATAGCCGTAATTATAGTCGAAATAATTAGCTTTAAAAATAACTTCTCCTAAAACTACTGGAGATTTTAAAGCTAAAAACACTTGATTATCAAATGTAATATAAGTTAATTTATCATCAACAGAAGCTGAAAATGTATTACCAAGTATGCTGATATTAGCAGTATTTTGTTTGAAATCGTAATGTTTGCGTTCATAATTTAAAGTATGACCAACTTTAAGATAACTCTTAGTATTGTTTAGAGAATCTTTTTGTTGCCAAATTTTATAGTCATGCTCAATATAATAGCGATTTGCTCTTAAGATATTAGAAGCATCATTAAAGTTTGTTTCAAGTCTTCCTCTATCAGTAAAATTAGGGTCATTGCTTTCAAAATTTATGATTGATTGTGGTGTCAGTCCGCCACTTTCATTATTTGTCAAATCTTGAGCAACAATATGACTTCTCAATGTATAGGCATTGTTTTTTGTAGTATAACTATAAGTAAATCGCATATTACCATGACTACTTAATGCGTTTCTATACTTGCCTAATGAACGCAACCCTTTATATGAAAGAGAACCATTATGCCTTTTAGAAGTATTAAAGGTAAATAATGCATCTAAAACCTGCCCTTGTTCGAGTCCGCCTCTGTAAAACAGTACGGTTGTTGGAGTAGCTACTTGATAATAATTGATGTCTTCAACTTCATAAAAATTATAGTGTTTGGCACTTGCTCCCATTTTAGGGAATAGTGAGACTTTTGAAAAATCATAACCTAACTGATTAAAAGTTTGCCCTTGATTGTGAAAGGGCAATAATTCGAAATCATCTTTTTTTAGATAATTGAATTTGTAATCTTTGTAAATTGTTAGTGTAGTGTCTATATAAGTAGTATCTTTTTGGTACGATATGATCTTATAGTCTGTAAAGCGTGTTTTTCCGCTTAATATAATATTTTGTTTTTTACCAAAAACTGTAGAATCAGATTTCTGCTCTTCGAAATCACCAATATTTCTTAAATTTTTTATAGGTTTTTTAGGCGTAATTTGAGCTTGGGAAACTATTACAAAAAATAAAAAAAATATGAAATAATAACTTTTTAACATGAAGGCAAATATAAACCTTTTGATTGAAAATATTTAGCCAAAATTTTGTTATAAAATAGTAGGTTAGAAGTTGGGAGATGGAAGACCGAAATATTTTATATCGGCTATCCACTTCAAGTTTTAAATTAGTATAGTTTTAGTATTTTTGAACAATGTTACAGCACAATTTTTCAGGCTTTGAATTAGAAGTTGGTACAGATGAAGCAGGTAGAGGTTGCCTTGCCGGACCTGTAGTAGCTGCTGCAGTAATATTGTCGAAAAAATTTAAACATCTTTTACTAAATGACTCTAAGCAGCTTACAGAAAAGCAACGGTTTAACTTAAAACCTTTTATTGAAGAAAATGCAGTAGCGTTTTCGGTAGCATTTGTTTGGCAAAATAAAATTGATGAGATTAATATTTTACAAAGCTCAATATTGGCAATGCATCAGTCAATAACACAATTAAATATAGAACCTGAATTTATTATTGTTGATGGTAACAAGTTTAATAACTATCAATCTATCCCACACCAAACTATAGTAAAGGGTGATAGTAAATTTATGAGTATTGCTGCAGCTTCTATATTGGCTAAAACTTATCGTGATGATTATATGAAAAAAATACACTTAGATTTTCCAGAATATAATTGGAAGCAAAATAAAGGATATCCTACAAAAGAGCATAGAAATGCTATTAGAAAATTCGGTATTACAAAGCATCATAGAAAGTCGTTTCGGTTAATACCAGATCAATTAAAATTTAATCTATAGAAAGGGGATTTTTCCCCTTTTTACAATTTTAATCAGCTAAGTATATTTCTTTGTATTAACTTTGTAAGGCTCTTCATATAAAAAATATCAACACAATGAAATCTTCATTCAAATTAATCACAAGTATTTTGGTTTTAGGATTCCTTTTTTCTAATCAAACAGTTGAGGCTCAATTTTTAAAGAAATTAAAAAAACGAGTTGAAAAAGCTGCGGAAGAAGCTGTAATTCGCAAGACAGAAGAAAAAACTGACAAAGAAACAGGGAAAGCTATGGATACTATTCTTGGTAATAAAGGCTCTAAGAAAAAAGGCTCCAAAAGTCAACCTAATACTTCAGGGAATAAAAATCCAAACAGTCCTAATGGTAATGATGGAAATAATAGTTCTGAAAGTGATACAAATTCAACTGCTGAATTTAAAGTATCAAGTAAATTTGATTTTGTGCCTGGTGATAAATTATTGTTTTTTGAAGATTTTTCTAGAGATTATATAGGCGATTTCCCTTCAAGATGGAATACAAATGGAAGTGGTGAAGTCGTAACTATAAATGATTCTTCCGAAAAATGGTTTGAGATGAAATCAGGTTATCACACCTATTATATACCCGATTTACCTACAGAATTACCAGAAGAATATACTATAGAGTTTGATTTGTTGACTTCAGGTATTGACAGAAATACAAGTTCAGGAGCTATATTAAGTATTATTTTAGATAATAATAATGGTTTTTCTTACGGTAACGATTATGTGTATTCGTATTTGCCATTTTGCCAATATACACCTATAGGTATTCGAGTTGAAAATAGAATTAATGGTACTGAAACTGTCGATAATAAAGTTACTGCAGATATTAGACAAGCCATTTTAAATAAACCTCATATTTCTATTGCAGTAAATAAACTTCGCTATAGGCTTTGGGTAAATGAAAAGAAATATATAGATGTACCCCGATTAGTGTCACCAAATAAAATGCTAAAGTTTATTAAGTTTAATGTTAAGACCTTTAAAGATGGTAAAGAACGTTTATTTATAAGAAACTTGAAAATAGCTGAAGGAGGTCTTGATCTGCGAAGACAATTAATTGAAAAAGGTTCAGTTTCTACCAATGGAATATTGTTTGATTCGGGTTCCGCAAATATCCAACCGCAATCTTATGGTATTATCCGTCAGATATCTCAAGTATTACAACAAGAAACTTCAATGAATTTAAATATTATTGGTCATACAGATGCTGATGGTGAAGAGGAAGCCAATTTAGAGCTTTCAAAGAAACGTGCGGCAGCGGTTAAAAACGCATTAGTTACTACTTATAATATTTCAAGCGATAGATTACAAACTAATGGTAAAGGCGAATCTGTACCGGTTGGTGATAATAATACACCTGATGGTAAAGCGCAAAACAGAAGAGTAGAATTTATTAAAATTTAAAAAATATGAAAAAAATTATTTTACTAATAATTGGTTTGCTATTTATTACTAGTATTACTGCCCAAGAATGTAATGCAGCTTTATTTTTAAAAAAAGGTAATGTATTAGAGTATACATCCTACGATAAAAAAGGAAAAGCGCTTTCTAAAGCATCACATGAGACACTATCTATAAAAGAAGAAGAAAATAAATTATCAGCTATCATTAAAGTGATGTCTGAAGATATAAAAGGGAAAAATTCTTTTACATCTGAATATGAAGCAAGTTGTCAAGATGGATTATTTTCTTTAGATATGGCTCGTTTTTTTGATACCAGTAAACTACAACAATATGATACTGAAGAGTTTTCAGTTGAAATGGAAGGCGATGTGTTGGAATTTCCGGTAGATATGAGTGAAGGCAGTGCCATGAATGATGGCAGTATTACGGTTAAAGTAAGTAAAGATAATTTTACATTAGTAACGATGATTTTTAATGTAACTAATAGAAAAATTGCCGGTAAGGAAACAATAACTACGAAAGCAGGAACCTTTGACTGTCAGAAAGTAACTTTTGATTTTGATTCGAAGTTCGGTATAATTAAAGTAAGAGGTAGCGGTGTTGAATGGTATCAAGGTGATAAGATATTGGTAAGATCAGAATCCTATAATAAAAAAGGGAAACTTATTGGATTTACCGAATTGACAGGTATGAAGGAATGATATAGTTGATACCTGATAAATTTAAAAACCGAAGCCTACACTTCGGTTTTTTCTTTTTATAATTATAATATATGTAACTTTATTTGTTACAAAATTTACAGTTGTAATTAATTGATTTATTTATAATTGCTTAAATTTATTGAATCAACCTCAAACTATTGAGCTATGAAACATTTTTTAGCTTGCTTCTTATTCCTTTTAACATTGATTTCTTTTGGACAGAATCAACAAAAAATTGATTCTCTTAAAGAAGTTTTAAATGATTCACAAAATGATACTGTCAAAATAAAAACTTTAGCATGGTTGTTTGATCAATATGTACATAATAAACCTGACTCTGCTAAAGTATCATATGAAACGATGCTCTCTTTGGCAAAAGAGAAAAATTATAATGAAGGGTTTTATCAAGGAAACTTATATAAGTCTACTTATTACTGGTATCAATCTAATTTTGATAGTGTTCTTGTAGGGATGAATGAAGCCTTAAATTATGCCAAAAAAATGAAAGACGATACTAAAATTAGTAATTGTTATGTAAGATTGGCTATGGTGCAGTCAAACTTAGGTAATTATGAAGCGTCAAAGAGTCTAACCTTAAAAGCTTTAGAAATTGCAAAAAATAATAATGATTGGGAAGGTTTATATTTTGCTTATTATAAACTTGGGAATACTTTTTATTATGAAAATGATTTTGAAAATGCGTTAATTAATTACTTGAAAGTAGATTCCGTTTTTGAGTATCACGAAAGAAAAGAGCCTGCGCTTGCTGCCTCATTGATGAATATTGGTGGTATTTATATGGAATTTAGTGATTTAGATAAAGCCGAAACATATTTTTTAAAGGGAAAGAAAATATATGAAGTTATTGATAAAGAAGAAGGAGTGATTTACTCTAACAAGAAATTGGGCGAGTTAGAATTAAAAAAAGGGAATTATGAAAAGAGTATTAATTTAATGAAACCAATTCTTGATTTCTACATTAAATCCAAAAGCCTCAATGAAATTGCAGACATAAACATTATTATAGCTGATGCTTATTTAAACCTCAGTGATTATAAAAAAGCAGAGTTTTATTATACAGATGCTATAAAAGTAGCTATTGAAGCAAAAAGTAAAATGCTTGAATCTAATGCTTTAGTTGGTTTAGCAGCAACTCAGCAAAAAATGGGAAAAATAAAATTGTCTGTGAACAATTTAAAAAAAGCACTTTTTCTTTATGATGAAATGGGAGTTTCATTAAATAAACCTGAAGTTTTCAAGAATTTAGCAACTGCATATGACAGTCTTAAAGAATATAAATCTGCTCTTGGTTATTATAAGAAGTATTATAAGCTAAAGGATAGTATTATTATTAAGGAAAATAAAATAGCAACAGAAGAAATAGCAACCAAATACCAAACTGAAAAAAAAGAAAAAAAAATAGCCTTATTAAAATCACAAAACAAATTGAGCGAACAACAAAAAACCAATCAACGTAATTTGTTGCTCGGTGGTATTGGATTAACTTCTTTGGCAGGATTGTTCTTTTTCTTTTTATATCGTAACCGTCAAAAAACTACCAAAAAACTACAAGAATTGGATAGTACTAAATCAAATTTCTTCACTAATATCTCACATGAATTTCGTACACCATTAACGCTCATTTCAGGACCCATTCAACAACAACTAAAGAAAGACAATTTACAAGATGATGAGCGAAATAATCTTGAAATGATGCAGCGTAACTCTAATAGATTACTTTCATTGGTTGACCAGTTGTTAGATATTTCAAAAATTGAAACAGGTAGTTTAAAACTTGCCATTTCAAAAAATAAAATATTACCTTTTGTAGGTACTTTAGCAGACAGTTTTACTTTTACTGTAAAACAAAAACAACTCAATTATAGTACGAATGTAAATACAACAATAATTGATACTTGGTTTGATAAAGATGTCTTAGAAAAGATTGTTATTAATTTACTTTCCAATGCTGTAAAATATACACCTGAAAAAGGGTCAATAGTTTGTAATGCTTTTATAAAAAACAGACAACTACATTTTGAAGTAAAAAATACGGGTAAAGGCTTATCAAATGATGAGATCACAAAAGTCTTTGAACGCTTTTACCAGATAAATAGTGATAAGCAAGGTGTAGGGATAGGCTTGGCATTGGTAAAAGAATTGGTTACTTTACATAAAGGTTCAATTACTGTTGAGAGTACACCTAATGAATGGACAATATTTAAAGTTGAACTACCTGTAGTTCAAGAATATTTTGATGAAAGTGAACTTACTAACGAAAATTCTGAAGGTATTCATAAAGAAATTCAGAATTCTGAAAGTGCATTTAAAACGAATATTGATGAAGAAGGTCCAAAAGATGCTGATAGTCATTTAGACGAAGAAGCTCCCATTTTATTAATTGTGGATGATAATGACGATGTAAGAACCTATGTGCGTAATTTGTTTAAGGATGAGTATTCCATTTACTTAGGAAAAAACGGAAAAGAAGGAATAGATTTGGCTATTAAGCATATTCCTGATATTATCATTAGCGATATAATGATGCCCGTTAAAAATGGAATAGAATTGTGTAATACCTTAAAAGGAGATGAATGTACAAGTCATATACCTATTATTTTACTAACAGCAAGAGCTGGTGAAAAGAACGAAATTGAAGGTGTAAAAACCGGAGCAGATGACTATATAACAAAACCTTTTAGTGAAGATTTATTACAGTTAAAAGTTGGAAAACTTATCGAAAGCCGTAAGAAACTCCAAACGAGATACAGTCAGGAGATTATTCTAAGACCAAAAGATATTACCATAAACTCAGTTGATGAACAATTTTTAGAACGTGTTCAAACGGTATTAGACGATAAGTTAATAGAATCATCTTTTAGTATAGAAGAATTTAGCCAGTCGGTTGGCATGAGTAGAATGCAACTACACAGAAAACTCAAAGCACTGACGGGCTTGTCGGCTTCAGAGTTTATCCGTTCACAACGATTAAAATTAGCTGCTCAATTATTAAAAAAATCAGATATTAATGTGTCTCAAATTGGCTATAGTGTAGGATTTAATGACCATGCCTATTTTAGTAAATGCTTTAAAGAAATGTTTAACTGTACACCTACTGAGTACGTTAATAGTACAAAATAACTTCATTTATTGATAACAAGAAAAACCCTTTTTAGGAAATTTTTACCTAATAAACTAGGGGGTTCCCTCTCTACGTAAATAATGTTACAATAGTTACAAGTTTTGTTACAATTTTTATAACCTGCTAGTATTTACCACTTTACTTTTACAATTGGATTTTGCCTTATCTGCATATGGATATACTATAAGTAATTATAAATGAAGAAAAATATATATGTAGGAAGTGTTAAAAAAATAGTTGGAAACAAGATCTATTTGAACATAAATCATTTAGAAAAGGGTAACTATAAACTAAAAATAATACACAAAAATAAAATTATAAAGAGTACACATTTTACAAAAGAATAAAACAGATTGTTAGCCTTTTCAAGTGTAAACCATAAAGAGAGAAACAATAAAAACTTAAATCATGAAAACTTTAAAAACAATAGTACTAACGCTATTATTTAGTTTAAGCATAATAGCAATACAAGCACAAATTACAAAACCCAATTTAAATAAACCTAAGATCAAGCCAAGAATAACTACAACGAAACCTTTAAGATTGCTTACCCCATTTGATGAAATTATAAGTGATATAAAAAAGGGAAAATGCTTTGAAATAGTGCAGACATCTTTACAATTAAATGCAAGGAATCAGGCTCATATTTCTTTTCACCAAGAAACCCGGCATGGGAAAGGGTTTTTAGAATTAAATGGTAAGGAGTTAAAAGCAATATTTCCATTACAAATAGGTGTCAAACAAACCAGTTATCAAAGGGATCTACAAACAACAGTGAGAATTAAGAAAGAGGGAAAAGGAATTACAATAGATATTAGAAATACACAATACTTTCATCTATTACGAAATATTAAAATAGTAAAAAAGAAAAACGGATACTATATCACTGCTGAAAAAGACGATAATAACATGACCGTCTCTTTCACCTTTGCTATTTATAGAACAGCATGTCTAATTTAAAAATAAAATCATGAAAAAAACATCAATTATTGTCATTTTTTTATTCGCTTTATTAGGGAATATACAGCCAGCAGAAGCGCAATTTTTAAAGAGATTGAAGAAAAGAGCTGAAGAAGCTGCAAAAGAAACGATAGCCCAAAAAGTTGAAAATAAAACTGCTGAGAAAACAGGAAAAGTAATGGATACCCTCCTGAATGCCGATAAGAAAATTAAAAGAAAGAAAAAGCCTAAAAATAAAAAAGGGAAAAAAGGAAAAAGTAAAACGAACGGAGAAGTATATGATGAAAATACATCTGAAGAATTTAGAATGTATTCAAAATTTGATTTTGTGCCAGGAAACAAAATCCTTTTGTTTGATGATTTTGAATTAGATAATATCGGAGACTTTCCATCAAAATGGAATACTAATGGTACAGGTGAATTGGTAACTATTAATGACGAAAAGTGGTTTCTGCTTACAAGTAAATCAATTTATATTCCCGATGTGTCTAAATTACTCCCCAAAGATTATACTGTTGAGTTTGATATGCTGACAAATGAATTAGAAGGAGGAAGCACTTCTGCAGCATTACTAAAAGTATTACTTCACAATCACAATTCATTTAATGGTGCAAAGTATGCAGCTGAGGTTGGAATACGAGTTGGTCAGTATGTACCCACAAAATTTTTAATAGAGAATAGGATTAATGGGAAGGTTGTAATTAGGAATTCGATAGAGAAAGATGTTCGTTCAGTTATTTTAGAAAAAACACATATTTCGATTTCCGTTAATGGAAAAAGATTCAGGATGTGGCTCAACGAAAATAAGGTTGTTGATGTGCCAAGACTAGTGCCTGATCATATTACCTCATTTAAATTATACCCTTGGGGTTTAGGAAATGGTCAACTGTTTATTACAAATTTAAAAATTGCTGAGGGTGGTCAAGACCTGCGTAATAAACTATTAAATGATGGAAAATATTCTACCACGGGTATATTATTTAATTCAGGTTCAGACCAGATTAAACCTGAGTCTTATGGTGTGTTAAAGCAAATTGCTGATGCTTTACAGCAAGAACAAGACATGAATCTAAATATCATTGGACACACCGATGCAGATGGTGATGATAAAAATAATATCATGCTTTCGCAAGAACGGGCACAATCGGTTAAAAACATATTGGTTTCTCAATTCGGAATTAACGAGGACAGATTGCAGACCGAAGGTAAGGGGGAAAGTGAACCCATCGCAGATAATACTACGACTGAAGGGAAAGCCAATAATAGGCGTGTAGAATTTATAAAACTATAAATAATAGAAATTTAAAATTGAGAATTATGAAAAATTTAAAAAATAGTATGATCATCTTTATGATTATTGTGGCATATTCAACGGTATATGCACAACAAACTCAAACTGCAAAACCAAATGAAAACTCATCTAGAATTACTAATAAAGCAACACTAATATCATCAAGGGCTAAAAAATGTAAATCTATGAATATTAGAAATATAGAATCTATTCTTAGAGATAAAGTGGGAAGAACATTAAAAGTGCATTTAGATAAAGACTATGGCTCAATAGAAATTATGGGTAAAAAACATAATGTAAACTTTAGTAGATACAAAGTGAAAAAACCAGCACATAATTGGGAATATTCCTTAAATGATATCAAGTCTGAAATCACCAGAGTATCCTACAGTAAGAATATTTTTTACTTAACAATCAATTTAGAAAGAGAAGGGAATGAAATTAAAGGGAGGTGTCCTGGCTGTAGGTTTGGAAAAGACAAAAGAGCCCCGGATATTAATTGGACAGATCCAAAACTTCACATATTAATTAAGCCTATAGCCTATAATGGTTCAATGTCTTTTGAAGTAATTCGTGTTGATACAATGGGGAAATTTAAACTTAATGGCCCAACAAGTAAATTTTTTCCATCAGTTGCAGCCTATTTTAAAGGACAAATAGGTAAAATTATTAAATCGAATATGGAAAAAACCTTTAATGATTCTTCAGTGAAGAGGATGCTGGCTAATGCTTTTGCTCCTGAGATAAGAAAATTAAACGTAGGTTATGTGAAAAGAATAGATATCAGCAGAGAAAATATTTATCTCTGTAATTATTGATTTTAAAAGTTCAAGCTCCTTTTATATTTAGGTCAAGAAGCGAACTCAATAATTCATTGGTATTATCTATAGAAAATAATTTATAACAGTAAAGTTTTAAACACATGAAAAAACGCATTACAACTTTATTGCTCATCATAATAGTTGCTTTTCAAAGCAATTCTCAATGCCTTGCAAGGTTAATGGATGAAAGCACTGTTTCAGTCAATCCAGAAAACGGAAAGAGAGGTGATTTTCATTTCGATTATAAAATAGAATCTGATATTGAAATGAAAACAAGTGACGGTATTGTTAAACGATATAATGTTGATTATTATGTCAATACTGCTGATGGCTCTATTTTCTTTGAAAAAAAGTTTGGTTTTTTTGGCTCTGATGACCTACCATTTGATAGTCGAATGGGAAAAGTTGATGGAACTATAATTTTTCCGAATGGTCAAATAACAGTATATGTATATGATGCTAAATCTGATAAAAAAAGAGCATTAAACTTCCAATCAAATAAGTCATTATCTGACGCAGGTTTAGATAATTATACACGAATGATGCAATTTTTAAATAGCCTTAATGAAACATCAGAGCATCCTGAACCACTACCGGAAACAGTTGTTTGGAGTGGAGTAACGCAGGGTTATAAAGGTAAAGTTTATAGTGATAAAGGAGATGAGGTGAAAATAACCATGTATTTTGATACCAACCCTACACAAACTATACGTACTAATCAACCAATTACAGGGTTTTTGGTAGGCGTTGTTAAAGATTTTACTATTAAAAAATGCAATCGTTTAGCTGTCTTTACAAAGATGGAAATACCATCAAAGAATTATTATATACAAGCAGGATTACTTTCTATAAATAAGTTTGACAAAACCTTTAATACATCAGATTATAAACCTGGGAAAATAGCAGGAATGATGGGTACGGATATAAAACGAAAAAGCAAAGATTTTAGAAGAAGATGGGCAGAATTAACTGCTAAAATGGAGATGTATAAAAAGAAAAAAAAAGAATGTACTTCATATGAATGTATGGATCGCTATAAAAAATTAATTAAAGAAGCAAAAGAAGAAGGTAAACAACTAGAATGTGAAATAGCCAAAGCAATGGGAATGGAAGATAAGTTGGAGGATTGTAAATAAAAAATAGAATTAACTAAAAATAAATATCATGAAAATTTCAAAGAAAAATCACAAACAAATTAAAATGAATAGATTTTGCATAAGTAAAAAAATAATAATTATTAGCATGCTTCTAATGTTCGGCATAAATAACCATGCACAAATCAATAAAAAGATAAATACGAAAGTATCAACAAGAAATATTAAAAGTAAAAATATTAAATTAGGGAATAAGATTCCTTTGTTAGTAGCTACAAGTAAAGATTTACTTAAAAACGCTAAGAATAAATCGTCTATTAATAGAAAATTACCTAAAAATACTTTAACTGCTATTCCTTCAGTATGGTCATCAACAACTTCAAGTTTAAATGTTACTCTTTCTTCTCCCAAAAAGCTTTCTACTAATAAAGCTGGGTTGAAATTTACAGGAAATTATGATGGTCAAGATAACAAAATATCTCTCTCCTAAAATTTATAAAGACCGGAGACTTATTACTGGCTCAAATAATTTTTTTTCAGTTTATTTTAATGCTAAAAAGGGTAAGACATATAGAATCACACTTAAATTCGACTATGCTAGAGATAATAGTGTTTTTTCCAGTTGTGGTAATCCTAAGCTAATAGTCAAAATGGGAGTATATGAGCAGTCTTTTAGTATTGTTGAACATGCTAATACTATAGATTTTTTAATCAAATCTGATATTACAGGAAAACTTGTGATTTATAAACTTTTTAGTACTATGCAATGTAGTAGTAATTCAACAAGTTGGCATCAACCGACTTTTAAGTTTGAAGAAATAAAAATTACTGAAATCTAAAAATAATAATATGAAAATTTCAAAGAAAAATAATAGAGACATTAAAAAAAATAGATTTAGTATGTGCAAAACATATTTCTTAAAATTAACAATACTCATATTAGCTATGAACTTTTTATCATGTAGTAATGATGATGATAACAATCCTGTACCAATAGCAACGGTTAGCAGTATTAGTCCGAAATCTGGTCCAATGAATACTATTGTAACCATTACCGGGAGTAATTTCGGTACAGATGCAAGCGCTGTAAGTGTTTTTTTTAATGACAAAGAAGCTGTAGTACAATCTGTTAGTGATAATGAAATTAAGGCAGAAGTGCCTGCAAAAGCCAATACAGGATTCGTTAAAATAGTAGTTGATGGTACAGAAATTACAGGACCAGAGTTTACATATATTCTAACGATAGAAGTAAACACCTTGGCAGGAAGTACTGAAGGTTTTACAAATGGAACAGGAGGAGATGCTCAATTCAGTAATTGGCTTGCTGGAATAGCAGTAGATACCCAAGGTAATGTGTACACGGCTGATACTAACAATAATAGCATCCGAAAAATTACTCCTAATGGTGTTGTAACTACTTTTGCAGGAGGTACACAAGGTTTTGCAGATGGTACAGGAACAGAGGCTAAATTTACACTCCCACAAGGAGTAGCTGTAGATGCTTCAGGAAATGTATATGTAGCCGATAGAGGTAATCATAAAATAAGAAAAATAACCTCTGGAGGTGTCGTAACTACCTTGGCAGGAAGTAGCGAAGGTTTTGCAGACGGTAGTGATGCTCAATTTAGCTTCCCTACAGGTATAGCAGTAGATGCTTCGGGTAATGTATATGTTGGAGATTGGGGTAATGATAAAATACGGAAAATGACGCTAAGTGGTGTGGTAAGTACCTTAGCAGGAAGCACACAAGGCTTTGCCGATGGTACAGGTACCGATGCTCAATTCTTTTTCCCAACAAGAATTGCAGTTGATGCTTCCGACAATTTATTTGTAGCAGATTCACGCAATCAAAAAATACGAAAAATCACGCCAGAAGGTGTGGTAACTACCTTTGCGGGAAGCACACAGGGTTTTGCTGATGGCGCAAGTACTGATGCAAAATTCTTTCAACCCGAAGGAGTGGCAATAGACGCTTTAGGAAATGTATACGTAGCCGATAGAGGAAATCATAAAATACGAAAAATAACTCCTCAAGGCATAGTGAGTACTTTGGCAGGAAGCACACAAGGCTTTGCAGATGGTACAGGAACTAGTGCACAGCTTGATATTCCTATTGCAGTAACGGTAGATGCTTTGATGAATGTATATATAACAGATAGAAAGAATTACAAAATACGTAAAATTACCCAAGAATAAAAAATAAAGACAGAAATAAAGACAGAAATACAATTAGATATTAATATTCAAATTAAATTTTAAATAATTTCTAGTCCCTCTCCTTTGGAGAGGGGTTGGGGAGAGGATTCAAACTCAGCTTCAAAAAGCGTCCCAAAATGCCTTAAAATTTTTTCTTTTACTTTTTCAATATCGATTTTTTCACCCAATTCAACTTCTAAAGAAGTAACTGCTTTCCCACGAATACCACAAGGAATAATATGGTCAAAATAACCTAAATTGGTATTTACATTCAATGCAAAACCATGCATAGTAACCCAACGACTACTTCGAACTCCCAATGCACAAATTTTGCGAGCAAACGGTGTGCCTACATCTAACCAAACACCGGTTTCGCCATCACTACGTTCACCTTTTAAACCATATTCGGCTAAAACTAAAATCATAGTTTCTTCCAATAAACGCAAATATTTATGAATATCTGTAAAGAAATTCTCCAAATCTAAAATAGGATAACCTACTATCTGTCCGTAACCATGATAGGTAATATCGCCACCACGATCTACTTTGTGATAAGAAATTCCTTTTTCTGAGAGTTCCTTTTTTGTGAGTAGTAAATTATTAATATCTCCACTTTTACCTAACGTATATACATGTGGATGTTCAACAAATAGGAAATAATTTGATGTTTCGACGTTTAAATTTTCGTCTTTATTTTTTCGCTTACACTGGATGATAGCATCAAATAATAATTTTTGATAATCTAGCGTTTCTTTATAGTCTTTTGTGCCTAGATCTTGAAGTTGTATTTTTTTCATTTCTAAATGTTAATGGAACTCTAACCCTTCCCTTTTTTCAACCTCAGAGTTCTCCCCTTTGGGGAGATCCGCCTTGGAGGAGAGGGGCTTTTATTTCAACTTCACTTCAAAATCTAACAACTTCTGATTTTTAATAATTGAATCCATCGGAATCTCTATAGTCATTGTTTTTTTATCGTCACTAAGTTGAGCTCCTTTAAAAGAAACACTTTTAATTTCACTTTCAAAATGATAGATAATTTTATACAGACCGCCTTCTAAAAATGAAGATGCTTCTTTAATTTCATTGAGTTGTTCTTCAGATAGATCTTTTAGTGTAACCTTTCTTGAAAAAATTTTGTCTTTAAATGAATAGCTTACATCAGAATTTGAAGGCAAACTTTTATCCTTTTTTTTCTTATCACTTAATGCCTGCGCTTTGGCAATTTTCTGCTCCATATTCTTTAATTCAGAAATATTTTTAAAATCCATTTTAAAATCCATCAACATTTTACCTTTTTCTTCATCTACCTGCATATGCAATTTTAGATCTTTTAATGCCTCAATTATTTCTTTATCCTCTTTGTCAAGTGTTGCTATGCTATCTTTATTTTTTTCTAAAATGTCTTTAAAAAATACGATAGTATCTAAAACTTTCGATTCTTTTAAAGAATCTTTAGGACTCATTTCTCCCATTGATTTCATCATTTCGCTCATATCAATTTTGAAAGCATAGTTACCACTGCCATTGTTATTAATATAGATCTCTTCTGTAAACATACAGTTGGTAAGGCTTGTTATTAAGCCGATAAAAAGTAGTAAAGTTTTGATTTTCATAGTAATTAATTTAGTATTTGATTTTTTTAACTCTAGGATGTTTTATATACTGCGTAAACTCCCTCTCCTTAGGAGAGGGTTGGGGAGAGGACTTTAATTTTTAGCACCATTCAAAATAATAAGTGCAGCTAAAATACCGGGTATCCAACCTAACACGGTAAGAATTAATACAATTACAATTGAACCACAACCTTTATCAACAACTGCTAAAGGCGGACAAATAATAGCTAGTAATACACGAAAACATCCCATAGTTAATTCTTTTACAAATATATTTAATTAAATTCATTTAATAGGACGTCAACACCTAGTTGTTGTTACGTTTTTTAATAAGAATAATTTATGGTAGTTTCGTAAATATGAAAATATGTAAAATATGTTGCGTAATTTTTATTGTGTTGAGCCCTTTTTTATGCAAGGCACAATATCAATTTTCCGGAAATGTTGAAAATGATAGCTTACATAGTACAGCTTATTTATCTATCATTGAAGATTATAGAAAAATTTCAGGTGTACATGAAGATCAAATTATCAGTAAAGTTAAAACCAATGCTAATTTTTTTGAGTTCAAAGGAAATAACCTTGATGTAAAGAATAAGATCTATAGAATACATATTGATAACTGTAATGATGATGAGCTAGATGCAAATCATTTTAACGGAAAATGTGATGCTAGCAGGGAAATTATTTTCATTGCAAATAATAACGATACTATTAATTTGCCTATTTCTTTAGATAATCAGATGTTTTGCGCTATCGAATCAAGTAATAAACATTCCAATATTTTTTTTCAAATAGACTCATTAAAAGAACAAATGAGGTATGACTATGGTAATTACAGAAGTGAAGCCAATCGAAAACTAAACAATAAAAAATGGTTTACTAAACTGCAACAATTTGGCAAACAGCAAAAAGAACCTTTAGCGGAGTTGTATATTTATAATTTTTTATCTGACAGAAGTAGCAATCTGTATTCATATTATTTGAAAGATATTAATGCTAATACATATTATGATGAATTGTTAGAAAGGCTTAAAAGTAAGTACCCGAATTCTTTATATGCTGAACAATACGAAAACGAAATAATTTCAGATAGATTTATCTCATCTCAATCAAAATCAAATACATTTTCATGGAAATATATTGCATATGGTTTGTTGTTATTATCAATCTTAGGCAATGTATTTCTCCTGTTTAAACTTAAAAGAACTAAGAAAAAACAAAAAAAAGGATTAACAAATCAGTTAACTCAGCAAGAACAAAAAATTCTGGACCTTATTCTTAAAGATAAGACCAATAAAGAAATTGCAACTGAAATTTTTGTAAGCCTAAGCACAGTAAAAACCCATATTAATAATCTATATAAAAAATTAAATATAGGTTCAAGAGAACAGCTGAAGTCTTTATTCAATAGATAATAAATAAAATCAACCCTAGTTCTAGTACCCATTTCAACCCATACTTTCTTTATTTTTTTTGATGTTTTTTGAATTTTAGCATACTGTTAAATTCAAAAATTCAATCTATATGAAAATTCGCATTTTAATTTTTACTATTTTATGTTATCATTTAAATTTTGGTCAATCTTTAAACAAAGAAATTACAGATCAAGGCACACCTTTTTTATTGGGTAAAATTAATAAAGAAGGATTAACTTCTGATAACTACAAAACTTGGTTTAGTAAAGAATATGATAACTATCAACCCAATCAAGAAACTATAAATAAAATTTCTAATATTTTAAATGATTATACAATTACTATGTTTTTAGGAACTTGGTGTGGTGATAGCAAAAAAGAAGTGCCTAGGTTTTATAAAGTGTTAGAAGCTAGTAACTATCCTATGGAACAACTTACTGTTGTTGCATTAAGTGGTAAACCCAATATGTATAAACAAAGCCCAGATCATGAAGAAAAAGGATTGAACATCCACAGAGTGCCTACTTTTATTTTTTATAAGAATGGTGTTGAAGTCAATAGAATTGTAGAATCTCCGGTTGTATCTTTAGAAGAAGATATTCAAAGCATTTTAGATAATAACTATGAGCCAAATTATAAAGTGGTGACAAAAGTAAATAAGATATTGCAAGAATTTGGTACTAAAAAATTCAATCGAAAAATCAAAAAGCAGATTCCGGTATTAAAAAAAAACGTTAAAAATATGTATGAATTAAATACCTATGCGCGTATTTTGAAGAGTACAAATAGAACTAAAGAAGCCATTGAAGTATTAAAACTAAACACCAAACTATTTCCTGAAAAATCAGGAGTATTTGTGAGTTTAGCCAATACTTTTTATAGTTCAGATAATAAAGAAGAAGCATTGGTCAATTACGAAAAAGGATTGAAATTAAATCCGGATAACGAAAAATTAAAAACAACAATACAACGATTAAAAAATAATAATTAAAAGAGCCTTTTCGTTTTTCTTTAATCGGGTTAAATAATGTAATTTTGCTGTTTTAAAAAATTATACAGCATGCAGCTTTCCGAACAAGAACAAGTAAGACGAGAAAAATTAACCAAACTACGAGAGCTGGGTATCAATCCATATCCGGCAGATCTATTTCCGGTAAATCATACTTCAAAAGAGGTTAAAGAAAATTATGAAGAAGGTAAAAAGGTTATTGTTGCAGGTCGTTTAATGTCTCGTCGTATTCAGGGAAGTGCAAGTTTTGCTGAACTACAAGATAGCGAAGGTAGAATACAAGTATATTTTAAAAGAGATGAAATTTGTACCGGCGAAGACAAAAGTAAATACAATGATATTTATAAAAAACTCTTAGATATTGGAGATTTTATCGGTATTGAAGGAGAATTGTTTACCACTCAAGTGGGAGAAAAGACTATAAAAGTAAAAGATTTCACCTTATTAAGTAAAGCTTTAAAACCTTTGCCATTACCCAAAGTTGACGCTGAAGGAAATGTCCATGACGAGTTTAATGACCCTGAATTACGTTATAGACAACGTTATGCTGACTTGGTGGTGAATCCGAAAGTAAAAGAGGTTTTTATAAAACGTACTAAAATTACCAATTCTATCCGTCAGTTTTTGAATGAACGTGGATATTTAGAAGTAGAAACTCCAATTTTACAACCTATTCCGGGAGGTGCAGCTGCACGACCATTTATTACACATCACAATGCACTAGATATTCCTTTGTATTTGCGTGTTGCCAATGAATTGTATCTAAAACGATTGATAGTTGGTGGTTTTGACGCGGTATACGAGTTTTCGAAAGATTTTAGAAACGAAGGAATGGATAGAACTCATAATCCTGAGTTTACCATAATGGAATTATATGTTGCTTATAAAGATTATCATTGGATGATGGAAACAACCGAGCAACTATTAGAAAAGGTAGCATTAGATTCTAACGGAACTACCGAAGTGATGGTTGGTGAAAATAAAATTAATTTTAAAGCACCTTATGCCAGAGTTCCAATTTTGGAAGCCATAAAAATACATACAGGTTTTGATGTTGCAGAAATGAATGAAGATGAATTGCGAGATGTGTGTAAAAAAGTTGAGATTGAAGTCGATGAAACGATGGGAAAAGGAAAATTGATTGACGAATTGTTCGGTGAAAAATGTGAACATAATTATATCCAACCTACCTTTATTACCGATTATCCAAAAGAAATGAGTCCACTTTGTAAAGAACATCGTGATAATCCTGAATTAACTGAGCGTTTTGAATTGATGGTAAATGGTAGTGAATTGGCAAATGCCTATTCAGAATTAAATGATCCGATAGATCAATTAGAGCGTTTTCAAGAGCAATTAAAACTGTCTGAAAAAGGTGATGATGAAGCTATGTTTATTGACTTAGATTTCGTTCGTGCCTTAGAATATGGTATGCCGCCAACATCAGGTATTGGTATTGGTATTGATCGTTTGGTAATGTTTATGACCAATAATAGTTCTATTCAAGAAGTACTGTTCTTCCCACAAATGAGACCCGAGGTGCGAGCCGCACAGGCAATTGAATTAAACGATGAAGAAAAAGCAGTCTTAAAGATCTTAAAAGCCAATTCTCCAATTGATTTAGGTGAACTTAAAACCCAATCAGGTTTAAGTAATAAAAAGTGGGATAAAACCATCAAGGGCTTAACCAAAAACAAGTTGGCAAGTGTAACCCGAACAGATGATGGCTTATTTGTGACAATTGTTAGCTAACAATTACCATGCTGAATTTATTTCAGCACCTGAAAGAACTCAAAAAAACCTAAAGAACTTGTAAAGTAAAATTACCCTGTCATTCCTGCGCAGGCAGGAATCCATAAGGTAAAAAGAAATTACAAACGAGTAATTCTTTTTTATTTCAAATCAATTATATTCGCTTTCGAAAAACAATCAAATGCCAATTTCAAAAAAGATCGGACTTCTATTAGGACCTTTATTATTTTTCATAATCTTAAATCTTCCCTTTGAAATAGTTTCTCAAAAAGGAGATGCCGTTATAGCCATAGCCTTGTGGATGGTTATTTGGTGGATCACAGAAGCAGTATCAATTTCAGTTACGGCATTATTGCCTTTGATTTTATTTCCATTATTAAAAATTATGCCCATTGCCGAAGTAGGAGCTAACTATGGCAGTCCTATTATTTTTCTATTCTTTGGTGGGTTTGTATTGGCACTGGCATTAGAAAAAGTAAATCTGCATAAAAGGATAGCACTTAATATTATTAGATTGACAGGCACAACACCAAATAAAGTAGTGTTGGGTTTTATGATAGCTACGGGTTTAATGAGTATGTGGATCAGCAACACCGCCAGTACTGTGGTAATGCTGCCTATTGCTATGTCAGTTATTAAATTACTGATAGATGATGAAGATGGATTTACAAAAGACGATCAAAATTTTGCATTGAGTGTTATGCTTGGTATCGCATTTTCTGCAAATGCAGGAGGTATTGCAACAGTTATCGGAACACCACCAAATTCTGTTTTAATTGGTCTGCTTGAAAATGAATATAATATTGAAATTTCATTTTTAAAATGGATGACCTTAGGTTTACCATTTTCTATTATAATGATTACCATCATTTATTTCGTGTTGGTAAAATGGATGTTTCCTAATAAGAATGTTCAATTTAATGCTTCAAGTACGGTCATTGATTCTGAATTAGATAAACTAGGAAAAATTACCAAGAAAGAAAAAAGAGTATTGTTGATATTTGGTGTTACTGTTTTTTTATGGATTTTTAGAACCTTAATAAATAAGTTAATACCTAGTTTAGCATTATCTGATACTATTATTAGTCTGATGGCAGCGGTATCACTTTTTGCAATTCCGTTTAATTTTAGAAAAGGAGATTTTATCATTCACTGGAAAGATACTGAAAAGTTAGCTTGGGGTATTTTAATTCTTTTTGGTGGAGGTTTGGCACTCGCAAAAGGAATGTCAGCTAGTGGTATTGTTAATATTGTTACAGATACCATTGCTGCAAGTAATATCAGTATACTTTTTACTGCCTCTTTACTGATATTATTAATGCTTTTTATGACAGAATTGATGAGTAATGTGGCATTGATAGCTGTCTTGGCTCCGGTTGTAGCAGGTATCGCAATTGGTTTAGAAATACCTATTTTGTATTTGCTCATTCCGGTTACTATTGCCAGTAGTTGTGCCTTTATGCTTCCGATGGCCACACCACCTAATGCTATTGTCTTTGCCAGCGGATTTGTTAAAGTACCACAAATGGCTAGAGTTGGAATTATTTTAAATTTAATAGCAGTATTATTATTGATATTGATGTTTAAGTTTGTGATGCCAATTCTTTTTTAAATTTCTCAATATATTTTTCTTTAACATTTCATTAAGAAATAATAATAATGTGTTTTTATAAATTCGAAGCCTGTAACTTTTCCTTTAAAGTTAACACTAACAATAAAATAAATATATACAGCATGTTAAAACAAATAACTCAACTATTGTTGGTGCTTTTTATATTGGGATTTACAACTGATATACAAGCACAAAAAAAATCAAAAAAGAAAAGAAAAAAAGATAAAAAAGAACAAGCAGCACCAAAACCAAAACCTAAAAAAGATGCAATTCTTCCTTATGGTAAGGTAATTACTAAAAAGGCTAAAACCGATGAAGGTCTTTTTAAAGTACATCAACTAGATGAAAAGTATTTCTATGAAATTCCTGATTCGCTCTTAGAACGTGAAATGTTAATGGTTACCAGAATTTCTAAAACAGCTACCAGAATTGGTTTTGGTGGTGGTAAACAAAATACCCAAGTATTACGTTGGCAGAAGAACGGTAAAAAAATATTATTAAGAGTCGTTTCTCATTCTATTGTAGCTGCCGACTCTTTACCTATACATGAAGCAGTTGTCAATTCAAATTTTGAACCTGTATTATATGCTTTTCCAATAAAAGCATTTAGCAAAGATTCAACGGCTACCGTAATTGATGTAACTGAACTATTCACTAAAGATGTAAAAGCATTAGGTTTTCCTGATAGAAGACGAAAGCAATATAAAATTTCAAGGTTAGACGATAAACGATCTTATATTGAAAGTGTAAAAAGTTACCCTTTAAATATTGAGGCACGTCATGTAAAAACTTATAATGCAGGAGCACCACCTTCAAATTCAAGTACAGGTTCCATTTCACTAGAAATGAGTAATTCAATGATCTTATTGCCAAAAGTGCCTATGAAGCGCAGAATGTTTGATGAACGTGTAGGTTGGTTTGCACGTGGTCAGGTAGATTATGGATTAGATGCTCAAAAAAGTAAAACATTAACATTTTTAGACAGATGGAGACTAGAGGTGAAAGATGAAGATATTGAAAAATTTAAAAAGGGTGAATTGGTTGAGCCAAAAAAACAGATAGTATATTATATTGATAGAGCCACACCAAAAAAATGGCGAAAGTATATAAAAGATGGCATAGAAGATTGGCAAGTAGCTTTTGAAGCAGCAGGGTTTAAAAATGCAATCATTGCAAAAGATCCGCCAACAAAAGAAGAAGACCCTGATTGGAGTCCGGAAGATGTTCGTTATTCTGTCGTTCGTTATTTGGCTTCTCCAATTCCGAATGCAAATGGACCGCATGTTAGTGATCCGAGATCTGGTGAGATTTTAGAATCGGATATCAATTGGTATCATAATGTAATGAGTTTGTTACAAGGATGGTTCTTTGTGCAAACAGCAGCTATAAACCCTGAGGCACAAAGTGTAGAATTTAAAGATGAAGTGATGGGTCGTTTAATTCGTTTTGTATCTTCACATGAAGTGGGTCATACCTTAGGTCTACCGCATAATATGGGTAGTAGTATAGCATACCCTGTCGATTCTTTACGCTCTGCATCATTTACTAAAAAGTACGGAACAGCACCTTCAATTATGGATTATGCACGTTTTAACTATATAGCACAACCGGGTGATGAAGGTGTAGCTTTAATGCCTGATATTGGCGTCTATGACAAGCATGCTATCAGATGGGGATACCGTCCAATTTTAGAAGCTAAAACTACTGATGATGAAAAACCAATCTTAGATAAATGGATTTTAAAACATGCGGGTGATCCTTTGTATAGATTTGGTCACCAACAAGTAATAAGTGTAGTTGATCCAAGTTCTCAAACCGAAGACTTAGGCGATGATGCCATAAAGGCAAGTATATATGGTATTGCAAATTTAAAAAGAATTGTACCGAATTTGGAAAAGTGGACATCTAAAGAAGGTAAAAACTACGATGACTTAGAAACAATGTATAACCATGTAATATCTCAATTCAATCGGTATATGGGACACGTTTCTTCTAATATAGGTGGTGTTTACGAATACTATAAAACCTCAGATCAAGAAGGAGCTGTATATACACATGTTGATAAAACACATCAAAAAAATTGCATGCAGTTTATTAATAATGAATTGTTTAAAACGCCTACTTGGTTGATAGATAAAAATATAATCGGTAAAACTGAATATTCAGGGGTTATTGAGCGCGTTAGAAGAACACAAGAGAGAGCCTTAAATAATATACTGAATTTAGGAAGAATGTCACGTATGATTGATAATGAAACCTTGAATGGTTCTGATGCATATACACTTATCAATATGATGTCTGATTTACGAAGAGGTATTTGGTCTGAGTTAAATTCCGGTAGAAAAATAGATACCTATCGTAGAAACCTTCAAAAAGTACATGTTGACAGATTAAAATATCTAATGACTCTTGAAAAACAAAATTTACCAAAATTTAAAAGTCCATATTTTAAGCCAACTAGAGTAACTATCAATCAATCAGATATTCGTTCAGTGGTCAGAGCCGAGTTAGAAATATTAAAAAGAACTACTAGAAATGCTATTGGTAGAACGGCAGATAGAATGAGTAGATACCATTTACAAGATGTATTTAAAAGGATTGATAATATTTTGGATCCTAAATAATTTTTATACTGAACTTGTTTCAGTATCTCATTATTAATCAACGATAAACAAGTAAGGGCTTCACTCTAAGTGAAGCCCTTACTTGTTTTGTTTAGTTTACGAAACAGAATAATTTTATTACTTATATGTTAAATATTTACGTCTTTGTGAAGGAGGAGGCTTCGGGACTATTCTCGATACTAATTTTTCACATTTCCAATTCTTAAAATTCACTCGTCCCGATAGCTATCTGGAGACGAATTTTACACAAAATGCACAACGGGTATATGTTATCAATTATTATACCAACATCATTGTCTTGTAAATATTTGGTAAGTGTATTCTTGAGGAGTTAATTTAGCTTGTTTCTTAACCTAATTTCAGCTAGTTTCGCTTACTTTGTGCTGAACTAGTTTCAATCGATATAGTTCATTAAAAAGGAATTATATCTTAGTAACAATCTCCCTACTAAAAAATCGAGTTGAGTTTTTTCGACAACGAACTAGGGAAATTAAAACGAAAAATGAATTTTATAAAAAGCAAATCGCTAAATAACAGTTAATTAACTTTAACATTGTTTGGAATACGAAAATGACCCAACAAAATGGACAACAGAATAGAGGAGTCTATATTTTTTATTGCCAAAAATTTCAGAACAGAATTAGTACTTGAAGGTTTAGCAAGGGAGGTAGGAATGTCTAAATTTCATTTCCATAGGTTGTTCAAAACTGAAACAGGATCTACGCCATTAAAATATATTAACAAGTTAAAGTTAGAACACGCAGTTCACTTTCTGATTATGTACCCCAATAGTAAACAATTAGAAGTTGCTTTTGAAAGTGGTTATTCGTCTCCTGTAGTTTTTGCAAGAATATTCAAACAATTTTATGGCAGCTCTCCAATGGACTTTCGTAAGAAAAAATTAGGTGCAAAAAAATTAAGAAAGCATCAATCAAAAGAGTATTCGCATCTTGATATCACCTATTTAAAGAAGAAAAAAATATTCGTTGCTCGTTCCAATCTATTAGCGAACAACCTTTCAAATCTATATAAAAAACTAATTGATAAAATTGAAAAACCAACTTACGGTATCGGATTTTACATTGATACGCCTATTCATACCAACCTCAATGAATGCAGATATTTTGCAGGATTAGAAGATGAACAATTTGGCAGCTCCAACGTTGAAAACAGCAAAAAAGAATCCCCATATTTTCACATAGAAGAAGGCTATTATACCTATTTTAATATTCAAGGTGATTTTGATAGTGTGAATAGGCAAATTATTGAATATAAAGAAACAATCATAGACCCTTCTCCTTATCAAATTTCATCTTTTATCGCAATCGAGAAAATAAAATTACCCACAAACCCATCTGATTTTAACTATTTCTCCGCTGTTAGAACTATTTATTTGAAAATAGAGCGAAAATAGCAAGAATTGTAAAGTTTTCTTTTCCATTTCATCTTTTCTTTGCACAAAAATAATAAGAAAGATGAAAAAATATTTGATGATACTCGGTCTTGTATTATTAGGAATACCTGCATTTGCTCAACAAATTACCCAAACTATTAAAGGAAAAATAGTTGACCAAGACTCAGAAATTCCATTACCGTATGTTAATATAATATTGTTGGATACAGACCCTGTTATCGGTTCCACAACAGATGACAATGGAAATTTTATTTTAGAAAATGTCCCTGTTGGAAGATATAGCCTTCAAGTTTCATTTATTGGTTACGAATCTGTGATTGTAAAAGAACTTATTGTATCCTCCTCTAAGGCTTCTTCTGTGGATATAAGTATGAAAGAAAATGCAGTATCACTTGGAGAAGTGATAATAAAACCAAGATTGGATAAAGAAAAACCTTTAAATAAAATGGCAACAGTAAGCGCCAGAATGTTAAGTGTAGAAGAAGCCAAACGATACGCAGGAGGGTTTGACGATCCTGCCAGACTTGCGTCCTCATTTGCGGGAGTGGCAAGTGGTGTGAATAGTAATGCAATAGTTGTAAGAGGCAATGCTCCTAAATCTTTACAATGGAAAATGGAAGGCATAGAAATTCCAAACCCCAATCATTTTGCTGATTTGGCAGGTATGGGTGGCGGAGCACTTACAGCATTGAGTGGTCAATTGCTTGCCAATTCCGACTTTTTTACCGGTGCATTTCCAGCAGAATATAACAATGCATTGTCTGGTGTGTTTGACATATTTATGAGAACCGGTAATAATGATGATTATGAACATACGCTTCAGGTTGGAGTTATGGGTATTGATGTGGCATCTGAAGGTCCTTTTAAAAAAGATAAAAAAGCGTCTTACCTATTTAATTATCGCTATTCTACCTTTGGTCTTGTAGGTCAATTGACCAATGCTAATGAAGGAATTGAATATCAAGACCTTTCGTTCAAACTGAACTTTCCAACAAAAAAGGCAGGTGTATTTTCTGTATGGGGTCTCGGTCTTATTGACGGAGCAAAAGTGAAGGTCAAAGATAGTGAAGAATGGTATTATGCAACTGACAAAGAGGACTATGATGCCAAACAATTTATGGCAACATCAGGAATAAGTCACAAGATATTTATTAATGATAAATCGCTATTAAAAACAACTTTAGCAACGACCGTAAGTGGTATCGATTGGAAAATAAAACGGCTGGATGAGCAAGTAGAATTGCTACCTCAAAGCAACATAGAAAATACTACTTGGAACTTCGTATTAAACTCCTCTCTAAACACTAAAATAAGTAAAAGGCACACCAACAAAACAGGTATTACAGCTACAGGGTTGCAATACAATATGCTACTTGAAGATGCTTTAATTTCAGGCACACCGCTTACAACTATAATTGACGAAATCGGATTTAGCACCTTACTTTCCGCATATAGTAGTTCAGCAATTCATTTAAACAATAGGCTAACTATTAATGTCGGTCTTAATACACAAATTTTTACATTAAATAACAACTATACGATAGAACCACGATTTGGTGCAAAATGGCAATGGACAACTAATCAACAAATTGGATTTGGTTATGGCTTGCACAGTCGTTTAGAAAGACTAAATTACTTTTTTACAAAAGACGCAGTATCAGGAGAATTAAACAATCAGGATATGGACTTTACGAAAGCTCATCACTTTGTATTGAGTTATAGTAATAATCTATCGGATAACTTATTGCTTAAAGTTGAACCGTATTATCAAATTCTATTTAATGTTCCAGTAATGGCAAATAGCTCATTTTCATTTATTAACCTCAAAGATGACTGGTTTATTAATGACAAATTTGAAAATACAGGAAAAGGAAGAAATTATGGACTTGATATTACTCTTGAAAAATATCTGACAAAAGGATATTATTTTATGCTGACCACGTCACTATTCAATTCAGAATATACAGGAGGAGATAAGATATGGAGAGATACAAGGTTTAATATGAACTATTTGTTCAATCTGCTTGGCGGAAGAGAATGGAATATTGGTAAAAACCAGCAAAATGTTTTAGGGCTAAATGTTCGTTTGACCTATCAAGGAGGAGAACGATTTACCCCTTACAAATTGAACGAATCCATTCTAGCTGAAGAAGTTGTTTTTGATGAAACCAATGCGTTTTCACAACAAATTGACCCTGCATTCATTGCACATCTCACAGCAAGTTATAAAATAAATAAGAAAAAAGCATCTCACGAATTTGCCTTAAAAGTATTGAATGCAACTAGTTATGGAGATTTTCAGGGATTTCGATACAATCTTATTGACCAAACCGTGGACCAAAACCGAGAAACTATTGTGATTCCTAACCTGAGTTATAAAATTGAATTTTAATACATTAGAGCTGATGAAAAAATTAATCACCTATTATTTATATCCCATTTTACTTTTTTTAACGATTGGATTGTTTGTAATTACTTTAAAATACGATTGGGACTTAAAAATCGTATTCGCTTGGATGGCTGGTTTCCGATTTGGAATATTACTATTGGTAGAGTTTTTATTTCCATTAAAAAAAGAATGGAAAATGACCAAAAAATCCTTTATCAGAGATTTGAAATGGATGGCAGTTGGAATTATAATTGCTGGAATAGCCAAATTTGGTTTGCCATTACTTGCCATTGATTTAAGTGCATCCAATGAAGGAATATTGAGAGATACTTCCATTTTTACAGGAGCAGTAATCACTTTACTTGTATATGAGTTTTTCCAATACTGGTATCACAGAATCAGTCATAATGGAACAGGTGAATTCAGAAAATGGTTATGGAAAGTACACGTTGCCCATCATTTACCAGATAAAGTATATTTATTGATGCACCCTGTTTTTCATCCTATTAACATGATTGTTACTCAAATAATTATACAAGGCTCTTTGATTTTATTGGGAGCAAGACCCGAATCTATATTTATATTTAATGCTTTAATGGGATTACAAGGACTTATTTCTCATTTTAATGTAGAAATAAAAGCAGGATTTCTAAATTACATTTTTATCGGAACAGAACTACATCGCTATCATCATAGTGCCAATTCGGAAGAGGCACAAAATTATGGCTCTGTAATAACAATTTGGGACATCGTCTTTGGAACATTTTACTACAAACCAAATCGTACTCCAGAAAGATTAGGTGTCGAAAATGTAAAACTTTACCCAACAAGTACAGAGATATTTAAAGTGCTTTCATTACCATTTAAAAAAGTTAAATCGAGAAGTACTGCTAACAACAAAGTCTCCTAAAAACAATAGCGATTTTAGTGCTAAATTCAAAGTAAGTATTTTGGTGCAAAGTTAGATGATAAGTTCATGCCTTAAAATCCACTATTATTCTTGTACTAACCGATAAAGGGTATCTCTATTAATTCTCTATTTCAATCTAAACCTCATCTCAACAGGTAAATGATCTGAAGCTTCGCCAAATTGAGTCAATACTTTTCCATCTATATATTCAATAGTATTTTTGGTATAGAAAATATAGTCTATTCGTTTATGCGGATTCGCAGAATCAAAAGTATATTCATAAGAGTCTCCAAAAGCAGCATTGCCAACACCTTTTAAATCAAATACTTTTTTAATTGCCGGGTCATCATCATCAGGATTACTATTAAAATCGCCTAACAAAATGGTTGGCATTTTCTCTTTATATTCATTAAATAGACCAATTACATAGTTGAGTTGTTTGGTTCTCGTTGGTTTGTCAAAAGCTTCTAAATGAATATTGATAATGATAATATCTTTATTTTCAATAGTTACTGTAGCAACTTGAGCTAAACGTTCTAAATATAATGCATCTCTATAAAACGGATTGTCTTTTATCCTTTCTAATACAATTCTTTGATGATCTTTAATAGGGTATTTACTTATGATTGATTGTCCTGAAAGCATTTCACCAAAATGCATTGAAATAGGGTATTCTGGAAAAGGTACATATTTCTCATCCCAATTCACAGCTTTAGCTACATAATTATAGCCCAATTTAGCAATTTCATTTTGTTGGTTAATTTTATATGATCTGGCAGAAGCATAATCAATTTCTTGAAAAGCTATAATATCCGCATTTAGTAGTTTAAATTCAGTTTTTACCTTTTCAAGATTATTATCAAATAATGATTTTGGTTTTTCTATAGCTCTATTATTTGTCATCCCGCTTAAGTATCCTATATTATAGGTGACAATACTAAAAATAGAATCAGTATCAATTTTTTGAGGATAGTCATTAGTTGTCACTTTTGAGTAATCTTCAAGGGAATAGTTAGGAGATGATGCCCAGAAAAAGAAGACTACAATAAATAGGATGATACCTATTAATAGATACATTAAAAATTTCAACACTTTTTTCATGTCAGCAAAGTACATTAATATTTTAGTTCTTTCCGACTAATATTCAACAGATTTAGTAATTATTATGCTTATAACAAAGCGGTCTAATATCTAATAGCGAAGCGATCTTTTGTCTTTTACCAAACAATAATAAATTAAGATAATTAAAAACACATCTCATTTAAATTAAAAACTATAATCGTCTGCCTTGTAATAAAACAAGTCTTTACTCTTTTTTCTTAAAGCGAAGCGGTCTTAAGTCTTAGAAGATGTCGTATCAAATTAAAATATAACTTATAGTGCTTCTGTAGAATTTCTTTGTATATTTGCACCCCAAATTTAAAAGAGAATACTATGAAAGGAGGTGCAATACTATGTTGATAATACCAGTAAAAGACGGAGAGAATATTGATAGAGCGCTAAAACGCTTTAAGAGAAAATTTGATAGAACTAAAACGATGAAACAATTGCGTAATCGTAAACATTTTACAAAACCTTCTGTATCTAAACGTGCTGAAACTCAAAAAGCACAATATGTACAAAGATTAAGAACCGAAGAAGAACAAGGTTAATTGTGAGTGATATTTCTGCTGTGGTGGAAATTGATATAAAAAGTTAAACCGTTAGTATAACAAAAATACATTTTGTAAATTTGTTACTAACGGTTTTTTTATGCCTATACCATACTTTATAGAATACCTTTCATTTGAAAAAAAATATTCGCCACATACTATAAAGGCATATCACGATGATCTAAATTCGTTTCAATTTTTTTGTAATACTACTTTTAAAGATCAGCAATTAGTCGATGTTAATTATTCTCAAATTAGATCATGGATTGTCGAGATGGTAAACCAAAATATATCTAATAGATCGGTTAATAGAAAAATAAGTAGTTTAAAAACATTCTATAAATTTTTAGTAAAAACAAAACAGTTAGCGGTATCTCCTTTATTAGGGCATAAAGCATTGAAAGTTTCTAAAAGAGTGCAAGTGCCTTTTTCTGAAAAAGAAATTAATGAAGTAATTAATAACTTAGAAGTTAATGATGATTTTGATTCAATACGTAATAAGTTGATTGTTGAGTTATTGTATTCAACAGGAATGAGGCGATCAGAATTGATTGAAATAAAAATAAATGATATAAATTTTTCAAACTCAACACTGAAAGTATTAGGCAAAAGAAATAAGGAGAGATATATTCCACTCTTGAATTCGGTACAACAAACCTTAAGAAAGCATTTAGACAAACGTAAAGAAATAATAACTAATAATGAACATCTGTTTATTACAAAAAAGGGGAATAAAATCTATCCAAATCTTGTTTATAGAATAATAAATGAGTACTTTAGTAGCGTGTCTTCAAAAGTAAAAAAGAGTCCGCATGTAATTCGACATTCATTCGCGACACATTTATTAAATGAAGGTGCAGATTTGAATTCTGTTAAAGAACTACTCGGTCATTCAAGTTTGGCTTCGACTCAAATATATACTCATAGTAGTTTGAACGAGTTAAAAAAAGTGTATAATCAAGCTCATCCTAGGAGCACAAAAATCTAACGTGTATGAAAGTTAATGTTCAATCTGTAAATTTTAATATAGATAAAGATTTAATTGAATTTGTAAATACAAAAGTTGATAATTTAGATAAATTTTATGATAAAATAATTGAGGCAGATGTTTATTTAAAGGTTCAAAGTACTAGTGAAAAAGAAAATAAAATTGTTGAAGTTAAATTGAATATTCCAGGAGATGAATTTATGGTAAAAAAACAATGTAAATCTTTTGAGGAAGGAGTTGATTTAGCAACTGGTGCATTAAAAAGACAACTTAGAAAAAAGAAAGAGAAACAACGAAGTCATCAATTGTAATTTAATATAAAAAATAAACATAAAAGTTTTGTAGAAAACATAAAACTTTATACATTTGCAAACCGTTAAAAATAACGGTTTGTTTTTTTGTGAAAAAAAGTGAAAAAAAAGCCGATGTAGCTCAGCTGGCTAGAGCAGCTGATTTGTAATCAGCAGGT
>CAYXAZ010000011.1:0-58482 GCA_964463085.1 uncultured Flavobacteriaceae bacterium
GTAATCGTGAAGGAGAATTTGTTGATAGAATTAACGGACTTTCTTATGAAGAAATTGCAGCCAAAGGAGGCGGTATATTAAATTCAGCAAAAAAACTACAACACACTTCTGAAGAAGAATTATACTTACAATCATCAAAACGTGTTGAAGAAGTAATGACTTTAGGCACCGGAGCTGTTGAAATAAAATCAGGATATGGATTAACCCTTGAAGCAGAACTAAAAATGCTTCGTGTAATTAAAAAATTAACTGAAGATTATTCTATAGAGGTTAAAGCTACTTTTTTAGGAGCACATGCATTTCCATCTGAATACAAAAACAATAAAGATGCCTATGTCGATTTAATTGTTAATGAAATGATTCCAAAAGTAGCTGAAGAAAATCTAGCTGAATTTATTGACGTTTTCTGTGAAGATGGCTATTTTTCAACACAACAAACTGACAGAATTCTAACCGCAGGTAAAAAATATGGATTGATACCTAAAATACATGTCAATCAATTTACTATTATGGGCGGTGTACAAATAGGTGTAAAACATAATGCACTATCAGTTGACCATTTAGAAGTATTAGATACCAATGATATCACCGTATTAAAAAACAGTCATACGATGCCGGTAGCACTTCCCTCCTGCTCTTATTTTTTAGGCATCCCTTATACTCCGGCAAGAAAAATCATTGATGCCGGACTGTCATTGGCTTTAGCAAGTGATTATAATCCCGGATCAACACCGAGTGGAAACATGAATTTTGTAGTCAGTACTGCTTGTATTAAAATGAAAATGACTCCTGAAGAAGCTATCAATGCAGCAACCATCAATGGTGCTTATGCCATGAATCTCTCTAACACACATGGCAGTATTACCATAGGTAAAAAAGCGAGTTTTATAATTACGAAACCTATACCATCTTATGGATTTTTACCTTATGCTTTTGGTAGTAATTTAATAGATACAGTATTTATTAGTGGAGAAAAAATATAAAAAATAATATGGAAAACAACCAAGATAGAATAAATAAATTCCTTGAAAAATTAGAATCCTTATTGATAAAACAGCAAGTATTTTCAATTGAAGTAAATGAACTAAAAGAAGAGATATACAAACTGAAAACTTCCAAAACTAGTGAGGTTAAAGAAGAAATAAAACCTGATAATCTTATAACTGAAATAAAAAAAGAAAAAGTTATACTAGACAAAGAGGTACATCAAACTGAGACAGTAATTGAACCTCCTAAAAACACTTTTCAGGAAGTCAGCAAACCACCTAAGGTCAAAACTGACCTTGAAAAATTTATTGGTGAAAATCTAATCAATAAAATTGGTATTGCAATAACAGTAATTGGTGTAGCTATTGGTGCTAAATATTCTATTGAACATGATCTGATAAGTCCGCTAACAAGGATAATATTAGGATATTTTGTAGGATTAGGACTTCTAGGATTTGGAATAAAACTCAAGAAAAATTACCAAGATTATAGTGCTGTACTTGTAAGTGGCGCAATGGCGATCATGTACTTTATAACTTTTGCAGCTTATAATTTTTATGACCTGATACCGCAGACCTTTACATTTATTCTAATGTTACTATTTACAGCTTTTACAGTTGTAGCAGCTATAAATTATAACAAACAGGTCATTGCACATATTGGATTGGTAGGTGCTTATGCCGTTCCGTTTTTATTGAGTGATGATTCCGGAAGAATAGAAATACTATTCAGTTATATGGCAATTATCAATGTTGGAATTCTTGTCATTGCATTTAAAAAATACTGGAAACCTCTTTATTATTCATCGTTTGCAATAACTTGGATCATCTATTCTGTTTGGTATTTTTCTGAATACCAAACTCATGAATATTTTAGATTTGCATTGATCTTTCTTTTTATATTTTTCATAATATTTTATCTGACTTTCCTTGCCTATAAATTACTTCAAAAAGAAAAATATGCAAAAAGCGACATAATGTTATTGCTGTCAAATTCATTTATATTTTATGGTATTGGTTATTCTATTTTAGATAACCACGAAACAGCCTGGCAATTTTTAGGTTTATTCACACTTTGTAATGCTGTCTTACATTTTATTATTAGTGCTGTTATCTATAAGAAAAAGTTGGCTGACCGAAATTTACTTTATCTTATCTCAGGGCTCGTATTGGTATTTATAACCATTGCCATTCCTGTTCAATTAGACGGAAATTGGGTAACACTTTTATGGGCTGGTGAAGCTGCATTATTATTTTGGATCGGCAGAACAAAAAATGTTACTGTCTATGAAAAACTATCCTATCCATTGATGATATTAGCTTTGCTTAGTATCGTTCATGATTGGTCAACAGTGTATGACAACTATGATCCTGATTATCCGGATACAAGAATAACTCCGCTTTTTAATATCAATTTCTTGACTTCGGTATTATTTATTATTTCATTTGGATTTATAAACTTTCTAAATCAAAGCAAAAAATATACTTCATCATTGAGTAATAGAAAAGGACTTTTAAAACTTATACCTTATGCAATTCCAGCTATGCTCCTGTTTGTACTTTATTATGCATTCAAAATTGAAATTGATACCTATTGGAATCAACTATATACTGATTCTTCTATAGCCATCAATCCAGAAGGAAAAGAGTATCTTGATTATTACCATAATTATGATTTGTCTATGTACAAAACTATTTGGGTAATTAACTACACACTATTATTTTTTACAATATTATCTTTTGTAAATATTAAAAAACTAAAAAATCGGTTACTGGGTATCATAAATCTTGTTTTAAATACATTGGCAATATTCATCTTTTTAACATCGGGACTTTTTATCTTAAGTGAATTACGTGAAAGCTACCTTGAGCAAAATCTACCTGAATATTATCACAGAGGCATTTTAAATATTGGTATTAGGTACATTTCATTTGCTTTTGTGGCAGTATTGTTAATAATATGCTATCAATACATTCGTCAAAGATTTATGAAGATGAATTTTAAAATAGTTTTTAATCTTTTATTACACATTTCCATTTTATGGATTGCCAGCAGTGAATTAATTAATTGGATGGATATTGCAGAATTAACCCAATCATACAAACTCGGATTAAGTATCCTTTGGGGAACATATTCCTTACTATTAATTGCTTTTGGAATTTGGAAAAAGAAAAAATATTTACGTATAGCAGCTATCGTTTTATTTGCTGTTACCTTACTAAAACTTTTCTTATATGATATTGAACATCTTGACACTATTTCAAAAACCATAGTGCTTGTATCGCTTGGTGTATTACTTTTACTGATATCATTTTTATATAACAAATACAAACATCTTATTTCTGATGAAATTGAAAATTAATATCTATCTGTTACTATTAGTATGTTCATATTCTTATGGACAAATTGACGAATATAACTATAAACGAGAACTACAGGGCATTACTGACCAATGGCATAAAGTAGAACTGCCTGACGCCCTTTTTGGAAAAGTATCATCTAACCTGTCTGATATTAGAATTTATGGGATAACTACTGATAATGATACTATTGAAGCTCCTTATTTACTGCAGATTTTGAGAGGAAAAACATCAAGTAATGAGGTAAGTTTTAAAACTATCAATAGTTCACATAATGAAAAAGGATATTATTTTACTTTTAAAATACCAACGAAAGAATTTATAAACCAAATCAAACTAGACTTCAAACAAGATAATTTTGATTGGAAATTAACACTTGAAGGCAGTCAAAATCAGCAAGAATGGTTTCGTATCTTAGAAAATTATAGAATTCTATCAATTAGTAATGAACAGACTGATTACCAATTTACAAAAGTTACTTTTCCAAATTCCAATTATCGTTATTTTAGAATGTTAATAAACAGTAAAAAGAAACCTGAACTAGAAACAACAAAAATAACCTTTGATGAAGTTTCAGGTGCAAATCTTAAAAACTATGTAATAAAAAAAGTAAAGATAAGTGAGAAAAAGTCAGCTAAACAAACGATAATTGACGTTGATTTAGAAAATCCTGTTCCGGTGAGTATTCTTAAAATCAAAATTACAGATACATTTGATTATTACCGCCCTGTAACGATTAAATATCTAACCGATAGTGTCAAAACAGAACAAGGATGGCATTATAATTATAGAACTTTATCTTCAGGAACATTGAGTTCTATTGAAAAAAATAAATTCAAATTCAATAGTACCACTCTACAGAAACTGAAAATTATAATTCATAATCATGACAATGAACCTTTAAAAATCAATACCCTTGAAGTAAAAGGTTACACACACGAATTAATTGCTCGGTTTACAAAACCTGCAAAATACTACTTAACATACGGTAACAGTAAAATAGGTAAGCCTGATTATGATCTAAACCATCTTGCAACTAACATTCCGAGTACTTTGACAACTTTAACATTAAAAAGTGAACAAATTATTGATAAAAAAGAAGTACCAACAGTAGAACCACTATTTAAAAATAAAATTTGGTTATGGGCAATTATGGCAATCATAATTTTATTACTGGGATGGTTTTCTTTGAAAATGATACGGAAAGGTTAATAATATGGTGACAATAGATTATCAGACGCTGGACACAAGACATATTGATTTTCAGTAAGTTGAATCCATTTAAAAACCTACGTATCCATAATCATCCTGCAAGGTTTTATAAACCTTGTAGGTATGCCGGTTATTAACAACCTGAGTTAGATGTAAGATTTTCTTACAGCTTTTCAATCCCGATAACTATCGGGATTTCATAGACGATTCAGATTTTCAAAGGACTAACTTGTTAATTACTCACATCTTTATTATTTTAATGGTGTTCGTGATGTACTACGCAGTTCAAGAAAATATGTAGAAGTATAAGGAAAACCTTGTAATGTCCGCCTAAAGCGGAAAGACATATAAACGGCAATCTCATGCTAGATCAAAATAAATTATCAATAGGTAATGGTGCTGATAGATTTATCCTAGAACTAGAAAAATAAAATACTTTACCTTTGCTGGTGTTTTTCACCAACAATACCAAATACTTATGTATACTATTAAAGATATTTTTTTCATGCGTTTGTTTTTTATTGTTTCTCAATGATTATCTGTAGACTTTATTACGGGATAATTATAGAACTTGTCATATCAATATAATCATTCCTTTGGATATCATCATAATAATTATTTTTTATGGATGTTTCATAATAGTAGAAATTAAGACTTGTGAAATTACAAACTAAAATGTACTAATTTTTACTTTTTCATGTCAAAAATGAACAATCCTATTTCAACCTTTTTTTCTTTTTTTATTATTTTAATAACTTCTAACAATAGCTTTGGACAGGATATGGATTCGTCAGGAAGTAAACACGAGAAATGGGAGTTTATATTAGAAGATACAGGTGATGTGTTACAATTTTCCCTTCCATTATCAGCAGGAATAATGACGCTCATAAAAAAGGATTATGAGGGTACAAAAAAATTAGCCTTTTCATATGGAACTTCTTTAGCAGTAACTTATTCATTAAAATATATCGTCAGACGGCAAAGACCAGAGGGACGAGAACTTTATGATTCTTTTCCTTCCGGGCATACAACTTCTGCATTTTCGGGCGCATCTTTTATTCAACGTCGATATGGTTGGAAATATGGAAAGTACGCATATTTATTAGCTGCAATTGTTGGTGTAAGTAGAATGGAAGGTCCAGACGGTTGGCATGATATCTGGGATGTCTTAGGCGGTGCAACAGTTGGTATTGGTAGCACATATTTATTTACTAAACCGTATAACAAACAAAAAGTTGATCTAGGGTTTTATGGTGGTGGCAAGAATTATGTTGTAACTTTTAAATATCGTTTTTAAATCTTTACACTTATCTGGTATAAATCATTAAAATAAAAATGAGAGATTTGAAAATCTCTCATTTTTAAACTTATATAAATTTTAACTTTTGTTTATTTAACAATTTCCAATAATTCAACTTCAAAAACTAATGTAGCAAAAGGTTTAATTGGACCTCCTTGACGTGGAAATGCTCCATAGGCCAGTTCTTGAGGTACAAAGAGTTTATATTTTGAACCTACATTCATTAATTGTAAACCTTCTGTCCATCCTTTAATTACTCCATTTACAAAAAATTCAGCAGGTTTGCCTTTGTCCACTGAACTGTCAAAGACTTTACCATCAATTGATGTACCATGATAATGGACTTTTACCTTAGAAGTTGCTAGTGGTTTATCTCCAGAACCTTCCTTCATAACAATATATTGTAAACCACTTTCAGTAACTTGAACTCCCTTTTTAGATTTATTTTCCTCTAAAAATTTAATTCCTGCTTCTTTATCAGCTGCAAATTCTTTTTCAGCTTTTTCTAATGCTTCTTTTTGTTGTTTCTCTCTCACTTCTAACTGTTTCTTTTGAAAGAAAGCTCTCAAAATTCCTGGAATTTTGTCTTTTTCAATCAACATCTTAGTTGAATCTATTCCATTGTCAAACCCTTGTATAAAAAGATCTTCATTTACTTCTGCAAAATTTGCTTTCAATTTATGAGCCATATCCAATCCAAGAGCATAACTTACTGTATCAATTTCATTCTCTAATAATTTTTTTGTAGTTCCTTGGCTATTACAAGAAAATACCATCGTAATTGTTATAAGAACAACTAAAAATTTTATTACCTTCATCTGTTTATTTTTATTATTTTATTTTGCGCCAAAAATAGAAAAATTTAATGAGTTATTTTCCTTATTAATATGTCTATTTAGAAAACAACTTTAAATTTGAATATTAATAGCTAATTAAATCGATAATAATGCAACAACTGATAGAATGTGTTCCTAATATTAGTGAAGGGATAGATAGTACAAAAATTAATGAAATTGCTCATACAGTAGAAACTGTTGAAGGAGTTAAGCTATTAGATATAGATTCCGGAAAAGCCACTAACAGAACTGTAATTACTTTTGTGGGAAAACCTGAACAAGTAATTGAAGCTGCGTTCAGACTCATTAAAAAAGCTGCTGAGCTAATTGACATGAGTAAACATAGTGGTGAACACCCTCGTTTTGGCGCTACAGATGTTTGTCCATTAGTTCCAATTTCGGGTATTAGTTTAGAAGAAACTGCGAAATATGCGCATAAATTGGGTGAGCGTATCGGTAAAGAATTAGGTATTCCAGGTTATTTTTATGAAAATGCTGCAAAAGAAGAAAAACGAAAAAATCTAGCCAATTGTCGCTCTGGTGAATATGAAGGATTGGTTAAAAAATTATCTGACCCTGAATGGAAACCTGATTTTGGTTCGGCAGAATTTAATGGTAATGTCACTAAAACCGGCGCTATTGCCATTTCGGCGCGTGATTTTTTAATTGCTTATAATATCAACTTAAACACCACTTCCACTCGTCGTGCCAATGCTATTGCTTTTGATATCAGAGAAGCCGGGCGTATTAAACGTGAAGGGAATCCGATTACAGGGAAAAAAATACTAGACAAAAATGGCGAACCAATACGTATTCCCGGGAAATTAAAAGCGGTAAAAGGTATCGGTTGGTATATTGAAGAATATGGTATTGCACAAATATCGTATAACCTCACCAATATTTCAATCACCTCTATGCATATTGCTTTTGATGAAAGTTGTAAATCTGCTCAAGAACGCGGTTTACGTGTGACAGGTTCAGAATTAGTAGGTTTGGTTCCTTTAAAAGCTATGTTAGATGCTGCCGATTATTTTTTAACAAAACAACAACGTTCATTGGGCATAGCTGAGAGTGAAAAAATTAAAATTGCCGTAAAATCATTAGGATTAGATGACTTAAAACCTTTTAATCCGCAAGAAAAGATCATAGAATACTTACTTGATGATGGTAGTAAAAAGTTAATTGATTTTAAATTAGACGATTTCGCAGATGTAACTGCCGGAGAATCTATGGCTCCCGGAGGTGGTTCTATTGCTGCTTATGTTGGCGCATTGGGTGTATCATTAGGTACTATGGTTGCCAATTTATCTGCTCATAAAGCTGGTTGGGATGCCAACTGGGAATTTTACTCAAAATGGGCTGAAAAAGGACAAGCGTATAAAAATAAGTTGCTCTATTTGGTAGATGAAGATACCAATGCGTTTAATAAGATCATTGAAGGTTTTAGAATGCCAAAAAATTCTATTGAAGAAAAAGAAGCTAGAAAATTGGCTATAGAAGATGCAACCAAATATGCAACTGAAATTCCGCTTCAAGTCATGGAAGCAGCTTGTAATTCTATGGAGGTAATGCAGGCTATGGTAAAAGATGGTTTACCTAGTTCATTATCAGATGCAGGTGTAGGCGTTTTATGTGCCAGGACTGCTGTATTGGGCGCTTATTTTAATGTCCGCATCAATGCTAAAGATATAAAGGATAGAAAATTTGCTGATACAATTGTAGCCAAAGCAGAAAAAGTATATCAAAATGCACAGAAAATTGAAAATGAAATTATATCATATATTAACTCAAAAATATAGGCTATGAGTTGCAATCATTGTTGTGGAGCCAATCAACAATTTAATCTAAAAAGCGCAAAAAAGGATTTAAAGCGTTATTTAAAAAAAGGCCCTCTCAAGCCAACAAAGTTATTGATTGAAGCTTTAAAAGAAATCGACTTAAAAGATCTAACATTATTAGATATTGGTGGTGGTATTGGTTCAATTCCATTGCAATTAATTCCACATGGTTTAAATAAAGTAACAAATGTTGATGCTTCAGAAGGTTATATGTATATAGCAAAATCTGAAGCTGAAAAACGTAATTATAATGATTTGATCACTTCACATCTGGGAGATTTTACAGACATACAAGAACAAATTAAACCGCATGATATAGTAACACTAGATAAGGTAATTTGCTGTTATCCATTTATAGACGAATTATTAAAAGCTTCACTATCAAAGGCTAAAAAATATTATGCATTGGTTTATCCTCAAGCCAATTGGATGTCTAGATTCACCGTTAAATTACTGAACTTAATATTAAAGCTAAGAGGAAACCCCTTTAGAACATTTATCCATTCACCTTTATCAGTAGAGAATAATATTGCCAATGCCGGATTTAAAAAAATCTATAGTAATAAGACCTTGTTGTCATGGCATATACACCTCTATAAAAAAGAAATATCATAAATTTTTTATATATTTGCATAAGTACTTATATAAATACTTATGTAAATGATCAATCAAGATCGATTAGTACAATATCAAGAATTAGCATTGGGTTCACGCTTAAAACGTTTAAGCGATCAAATGATGAAAGAGGCAGCTAAGGCATATAAAGCATTAGCTATTGATTTTGACCCTTATCAAATGCCAATATTTAAATTGATTAGTGAACAAGATAATTTAACAATTGGTGAAATAAGTGAATTATTAGATGTCACACAACCAGCTGTAACACAATATATTAATTCATTAGATCAAAAGAAATTAATCATTTCAAAAACAGGAAAGAATGATAAAAGAAAGAAAAAAATAAGTTTATCAAAACAAGGGAAAATAATGTTATCGAAACTCATTCCGATATGGGACATATTCGATCAAGAACTTAAAATTTTAAGTTCAAACGCTAAAAATAAAACCTTGTTAGAACATATTTCTTTTATTGAAAAAGAGCTCCGTACTGAATCTTTAAGCTCTAAAATTTTATCTAAATTAAAACCTAAAAATAGGATTAATAAGCTTAAAATAATTTCCTTCAAAGAAGAATATGCAGAACATTTCAAAGATTTGAATATTGAGTGGCTAGAAAAATACTTTTATGTTGAAGATCATGACAGAGAAGTATTGAATAATGCTAGAACATATATAATTGATAAAGGCGGTTATATTTTCTTTGCTCTTTATAAAGGAGAAGTTGCCGGAACATTCGCATTAATGAATGAAGAAGAAGGTTATGAATTGAGTAAAATGGCAGTTTCCCCTAAATTTCAAGGGCTTAAAATTGGTCAACAACTCATGCAATACAGCATACATTTTGCCAGAAATAAAAAATGGAGCAAACTTTTACTCTATTCAAACACAATCTTAGAGAATGCTATATATATTTATAAAAAATATGGTTTTGAGGAAGTTGATCTAGAAACTGATAATCCTTATAATAGAAGTGATATAAAAATGGTATTAAAACTATAAAAAAGCCTGTAAAGCCAATTCATATCCTTTTAACCCAAGGCCTACAATAACACCTTTAGCATTTGGTGCAATATAAGAGATATGTCTAAATTCTTCACGTGAATATACATTAGAAATGTGCACTTCTATAACTGGAGTTTCAACAGCTTTTACAGCATCACCAATACCAATGGAAGTATGTGTATAAGCAGCAGCATTTAAGATAATTCCATCATAATCAAAACCTACTTCATGCAACTTATCTATCAATTCCCCTTCAATATTAGATTGAAAATAGTCTATTGAAATATCTTTATATTTCTTCTTTAATTCATCCATAAATTCAGTAAAAGATAAACTTCCATAAACATCAGGTTCTCTTGTGCCTAATAGGTTTAAATTAGGACCGTTAATGATACAAACTTTCATATAACAAATTTATCGAAATTTATTTCATAAAAAAGTTATATTAAACTATTTTTTATATAAGTTTGATTAAGTATATATCACAGTATTAAGAAGATAATATATCGCCAGATGAAATGGAAAGACGCTCTATATGATTATCAATTATACCTTAAGATTGAAAGAGGTCTCTCTATGAATTCAGTTGAAAATTATTCTAGAGACATTAAAAAGTTATTATTATTTTTAGAGGATAATGATATTAAAGTATCTCCTGTTTCTATCTCTGATGAGATTATTCAACAATTCATCTATCAAGTATCTAAAAGTGTTAATGCTAGAAGTCAATCACGTATCATATCTGGTCTCCGTAGTTTTTTTGAATACTTGATCTTTGAAAATTATAGAAAGGATAATCCTACCTCATTATTAGAAACACCCAAAATAGGTAGAAAACTTCCTGATACTTTAGCTATTAATGAAATAGATATGATTATAAACCAGATTGATTTAAGCCATCCGCAAGGCGAACGCAATAAAGCCATTTTAGAAACACTGTACAGTTGTGGTTTACGTGTAACTGAATTGATTACTCTGCAAATTTCTGATCTGTTTTTTGAAGAGGGTTTTATCAGGGTTATTGGTAAAGGTGATAAACAACGTTTTGTACCTATTAATATAGAAACTCAAAAATATATTATTATCTATATGAATCACATTCGCAATCATATCAATATTCAAAAAGGGTTTGAAGACACGCTTTTCTTAAACCGAAGAGGAAAACAGCTGACGCGTAATATGGTATTTATAATAATAAAAGACTTGGCTGAAAAAGCCGGTATTAAAAAGAAAGTGAGTCCGCATACTTTTAGACACTCTTTTGCTACACATTTACTGAAAAATGGAGCTGACTTACGTTCTATTCAGCAAATGATGGGGCATGAAAGTATTACCACTACTGAAATTTATATGCACTTAGATAAGAGTTTTTTAAAAGGTGTGATAGAAAAATATCATCCAAGGAAGTAAAAACTCCTTTCTTTTTACCCTAAGATATCTTTTTGCTATGGGCAGTTTTTCTGTTTTCAATAAGTACAAATACTAGTACACTCACAATGATTATATTCTTGGCTATATATTGACCAAGCAAGGTAAAGGTAAAGGGAAAACTTTTAAATGATAATTCGGGGAAAAAAAATAACGGCGTAAATGTAAATGCCATATGTAACAAAGCGAAAATAATCGTAAATCGCTTATAAACGTTAAAAATTAATGATACGCCAATTCCTGTTTCCCAGATGGCAAGTAAAATGATTGAAATGTTAGAAGGAATAAGTCCGAATGTTAGCTCTTGTATCGTGTTTTTTGCCAAATCTTCAGCTGGACTGAAATCAGGAAAAAATTTTAACAATCCGAACCATAAATAAACAATTCCAATACTAACGGTCATTATGGTAAGACCAGTAATGCGCTTAGTTAACTTAATCTCCATCTCTAACCACTTTAAGAATTATTATTTCGCAATATTAACCGCTCTGGTCTCTCTAATCACCGTTACTCTAACTTGACCGGGATAGGTCATATCATTTTGTATTTTTTGAGATATATTGAATGACAATTCAGATGCTTTAAGGTCATCCACCTTTTCACTAGCTACAATAACACGTAACTCTCTACCAGCTTGTATAGCATAAGCTTTTTGTACACCTGTATAACCGAAAGCAATGTCTTCCAGATCTTTTAATCGTTGTATGTACGAATCTAATACTTGTCGTCTTGCACCTGGTCTTGCACCTGAAATAGCATCACAAACCTGAACAATGGGCGCAAATAATGATTTCATTTCTATTTCATCATGGTGGGCACCAATGGCATTACAAACATCTGGTTTTTCGCCGTATTTCTGTGCCCATTCCATTCCTAATAATGCGTGTGGCAATTCACTTTCAGTATCTGGTACTTTACCTATATCGTGCAACAATCCTGCTCTTTTAGCAACTTTAGGATTAATACCTAATTCTGCTGCCATCAAAGCACATAAATTTGCCACTTCACGCGAATGCTGTAATAAATTTTGACCATAAGAAGAACGATATTTCATTCTACCTACAACCTTAACCAATTCAGGATGCAACCCATGAATACCTAAATCAATAACTGTACGTTTACCTACTTCAATAATTTCCTGTCCAATTTCTTTTTTGGTTTTAGAAACTATTTCTTCAATACGTGCAGGGTGAATTCTACCATCAGTTACTAGTTTGTGTAACGATAATCGGGCCACTTCTCTTCTCACAGGATCAAAACATGATAAAATAATAGCTTCTGGCGTATCATCAACAATAATTTCAACTCCGGTAGCTGATTCTAAGGCTCTAATATTACGCCCTTCTCTGCCAATAATCCTACCTTTAACGTCATCAGATTCTAAATTAAAAACTGAAACACAGTTCTCTACTGTTTGTTCAACACCTATACGTTGTATGGTACTTAATACTATTTTCTTTGCTTCTTGTTGGGCGGTCAATTTAGCTTCTTCTATTTTATCTTGAATAAAACCCATCGCATCTGTTTTGGCTTCTTCTTTTAATGATTCTACCAATTCCTTCTTAGCTTCATCAGCAGATAGACCTGAAATTACTTCAAGCTGTTCTACTTGTCTTTTATGCATTTTTTCTGACTCTTTTTTTTTCTTATCTAAAAATTCAATCCGATAGTCATAATCGGCTATTTTAGAATCTAAAGATTTACTTAATTTTGAATTTTTATCAAGCTCTTGTGCGGCTTTTGATTCTTTTTCTCGAATGTGTTTTTCAGCTTCAGAAACTTTTTTATCACGACTCAATATTACTTTTTCATGCTCAGATTTTAGTTCAATAAATTTTTCTTTTGCCTGTAATATTTTATCTTTCTTTAATGCTTCTGCATCTATTTTCGCTTCCCTTAGTGTATTTGAAGCCTGTTTTTTAGCACTTTTTAAAATTAGTGAGGCTTTATTTTTTTCAAGCACCTTTGCTATTATAAAACCAATTATCAATCCTATTACTGTACCAATAATTATTGGCATGATCATTCCTTCCATTGTGTTAATTTTTAAGTTTAAGAACCTCTTGTGCAACCTTCTAAACTAGTTTCTCTCTCCAACTAGATTACTTAAAAGTATTGTAAAAAAAAACCTACACTAGATGTGGTTTTATAAACTCCTTGTAAGACAAGTTTAGGGCTAACTAGCTGATCAAGTATCCGAAATACTGAAAATAAATTCAGTATAAGCGGCACGCTTTACTAACTAAGACTCACCCTTTTTAAATAAATAATGTTGAGTTTATTAAACAAATAACTAATGTAGGCAGTCCCGATTGCTCGGGATTTTATTTTAAAGAACGTATTATAAATGAGTATCTAATAATGCACTCATTTGTTTTAATTTATTTTCAATCTTTTCACCATCTTGCTCATTATAAATACTTTTTACTTCTTGTAATGATGCAAATTGTAATGCGCACATTGCTAAAACATCTTGCTTATCTCTAACTTCATAGTTCTCTTCAAACTTCTTGATAAGGTCATTTATTCTTTTTACCGCTTTTCTAACCCCTTCTTCTTCTCCTTCACTATTAATAGTCAATGGATATACTCTATCACCTATTGTAACTTTTATCTTAAGCTTCTCCTCCATTTATTAAATTTATTCATCTAATTGGGCTATGCATTTATCAATTTCGCGTATTAATGTATTTATTTTAAGCTTTGTTGTATGTTTATCTTCTTTGCTGCCTACAATTGCATTCGCAATTTTTAATGATTCATATTTATTTTCAATAGTATGAACAGATTCTTGTTGTTCTTGAACTTCTTGAACCAACTTTTCACTTTTTTCTAAAAGCTGTTGATTTTCTATTTGTAATAGTTCAAATTTTGAAAGCAACCTATCAAGCTTACTTTGCAGAGAATCAACTATTTCTAAAACATTACTCATTAAATACAAAGATTCTAAACCATATCAACAAATTTAGTGTTCTTGCTAGAACTAAACAACAGTTTTTATCAATAATACTGGTTAAACCCTTTAATATGTTGATTATTAATATTTTATTTTAACAAAAACAATTAGGTAAGGATAATCATATTTAAAAATTAAGGTCTAAAAATTTCAGAATTAGCTTATACCTTAAATCCGCAAGTATCTTCTACTGCAAAGTCAAACTGCACACCATTATTGAGAATGCTCAAAAAAACTTACTCACCGTAACGGGTGATACGTCTGCGTTACTTTTTTTTGCGCTACGCCAATACTGGCGTACATTTCAACTTTTCGCTACGAACATACTTGTGGGTTTAAGATTATAATAATTTTACAATTACATATGCAGATCAAAACAGAACTATACTAAATAGTGTGTTTATACCGTTATTATTACACAAAATCTTAAACGTATGAAAACAATCATTACATTCAGTTTATTTATTTTCTTTATAACAAATATTGCCTTTGGGCAAACCTCAATAATAAAAGGTATTGTTAAAGATGAAAATGGAGAAATTATTGAGAAAACTATTGTTACTTGTAAAGAGCAGGAAGTTACATCTAGTCTAGACGGAACATATTCAATAAAAATACCTTCCGAAAAAGCGGTGAAAATTACATTTAGCCACCCTTCTTTTCAAGCCTACTCAAGACGTATTAAGATACGAAAGAAGAAAGTTACATTTTTTTCTCCAAAATTAACAAATAAACTAACCGACTTATTTTAAAGGTATTCACTCAATATTTATTTGATAATTAAATAATTGTATTTTATTTTTTAAATTCAATTTCTAATCATTATTTTAGCCTCTTAAATTATGGGGAGATTATTTTTATTACTTTTTTTTAGTTTGAGTACAGTTATAGCTGCTCAAACAAAATATCCGAAAGATTACTTTGTAAAACCTCTAAAAATACCTTTGATATTATCGGGTACTTTTGGTGAATTACGCAGCAATCATTTTCATTCGGGTTTAGATATAAAAACTCAGAAACGCGAAGGGTTTAATGTACATTCATCTGCTGAAGGGTATGTATCTCGTATTAAAATATCACATTGGGGTTATGGTAAAGTATTGTATGTAACACACCCTAACGGATATACATCGGTTTATGCACATTTAAAAAAGTTTGCACCGAAAATTGAAGCTTATGTAAAGAAACGTCAATATGAAAAAGAAAGTTTTACCATTCATTTATTTCCTGAATCTAATGATCTAGTAGTCGAAAAAGATGAAATTATTGCTTATAGCGGTAATTCTGGAGGCTCTAGCGGTCCACATTTACATTATGAAATTCGTCATAGTAATTCAAATCCTATAAATCCGATGTTCTTTGGTATAGACATACCTGATTCTAAAAATCCGGAAATTAGAGCTGGTGTTGTGTACTCTTTTGGAGACTCTTCACAAGTAAACCAATCTAATAAAATAAAAGAATTACGATTTAAAAAACAAGCTAATGGTACTCTTTTAGCAAATCAAATTGAAGCTTATGGTACTATCGGATTTGGTATTAATGTCATTGACAAACAAGATGGTGCGCTTAATAATAATGGTATTTTTAGTTTAAATATGACTGTTAACGGAGAAACAGTATATCATCATACAATTGATACTTACGCCTTTAGTGAAACCAGATATTTAAATACACTTATTGATTACGAAAGGTTTTATCGTAAAAGACAACGCATTCAAAAATGTTTTGTTGAACCTGCTAATAAATTAAGTATTTATAGAAATTTGGTCAATGACGGGTATTTACAAGTTAAAGACGGATTATCTTATACCGTAAAAATAACTGCCAAAGATTTTAAAGGTAATGTCCGCTCACTTATTATTCCTGTAAAAGGGAAAAAAGCCAGTATTTTGGTAAAAAAGCAAGTTACTGAAACGCCACATTATTTTAAAGCAAATGAATTCAATAAAATTTCTCGAAGTAATGTAACTGTGGCTTTTCCTAAAAAAAGTTTTTATAATGATGTCTATTTCGATTTTGATTATAAAGACAGTATTGTAAGTTTACATAGTCAAAGTGTTCCGTTACATAAAAACTTCACCTTAACTTTTGATGTTTCAAAATATCCTAAAGAAAAGAGAAAGCAGCTATTTATTGCTCGAAAAAATTCTAAGGGTAGATTATACTATAGTAGTACCCGCCGTAAAGAGGATAGATTATACACTTTAAGTAAAACATTAGGAAGGTATACTTTAGCCTTAGATACAATTAAACCTAAAATAGTACCTATAAATTTTAAAAATGAACAGCTACTCACAAAATACCGATATTTAAAATTTAAAGTTTCTGACAACCTATCTGGTGTAAAATTTTATAGAGGTGAAATTGACGGTAAATGGATTTTATTAGAATACGATACAAAAAGAAACCGGTTAACTTACGATTTTAATGATACAATATTAGAAGGTACTAAACATACACTAAAAATTACTGCTGTTGATAATGTTAATAATACTAATGTGTATATTGCAACGTTTTACAGAAAAGAGTAAGGCTGAAAGAGAAAAGAAAAAAGTACGAAGTGAAGTACGAAGACAGTTTTGTTAATAATATAAGATCAAATATTTAGCTGTTAATTAATGATAGTTACATCAATAAATAATTTCTTGAAACGAACTATCCTTGAGGCAGAGTTATAGAGGTATTTTGCCTCATCCGTAATCGCTAAATGCAATTACGACCTCTCCAAAGGAGAGGAGAGGAGAGGTGAACTGGAAACCCTGACGCTGAGCATCGAGGAATTCTTTAGATTAAAACTCACTTTAATTATAAGATCAACGATTAAACTGAATAACTCAATTAACTCCATAACTTAATAACTTACTTATTTGAAAGCATTTATTCCTATTATTATTTTTTTATCTTTTTTTACCAGTTCTCTTTTTGGACAAACTGCTACAATTAAAGGTATTGTAAAAGATGAAGATGGTAAACCGATTGAAAATGTAAGTATTACCTATAATAAAAAAGGAACAGCCTCAAATAGTAAAGGAGAGTATAGTTTGGAAGTACCTTCAGGAAAGATGATAACTATTATTTTTAGTCATTTAACCTTTAAAACTTATACTAAGCGTGTAAGAATTCCTAAAGGAAGAACACTTACTTTTTCTCCAAAACTCACTACTAAAACAGAAAAATTGAAAGATGTTGTTGTTAAAAACAATAAAGAGAAAGCAGAGGGCATTGATAAAATTGATATCAAAACCGTTAAAAAATTACCAAGCGCAAATGCCGGTGTTGAAGGTGTCTTAAAGAATATTGGTTTAGGCGTTAGTGGTAATAATGAACTGAGTACTCAATATAATGTTAGAGGTGGTAATTATGATGAAAATCTAGTCTATGTAAATGGCATTGAAGTGTATAGACCTTTTTTAGTACGTTCTGGTCAACAAGAAGGGTTGAGTTTTGTGAATCCTAATCTTACACAAAATGTGAAATTTTCGGCTGGCGGCTTTCAAGCAAAATATGGTGATAAATTATCGTCTGTACTAGATATCACATATAGAAAACCTCAACAATTCGGACTCAGAGTGGAAGCAAGTTTATTGGGTGGAAGTTTGACCTTTGAAAATGTATCGCTACATAATAAACTCTCTGCAATTATAGGTGTTCGCTATAGAGATAATAGCCTATTTGTAAATAGTAAAGACATTGAAGCAAATTTCAAGCCCAATTTTACTGATGTACAAACGTATACATCATATCAATTTAACGAAAAGTTCAATCTAGATTTTTTAGGAACTTTTTCATTGAATAATTATGATTATATACCTGTAAGCAGAAGAACAGTATTTGGAACTGTAACAGATACAAAGGCATTAATAGTAAATTATCAAGGTAAAGAAAATGACAAATACCTTACCATGTTTGGAGCCTTAAAAGCGAACTATCAGGTCAATGATAATTTAAATATTAATTTAACTGCTACTACTTATAATACTCAAGAAGAAGAACATTTCGATATTTTGGCCTTTTATGGACTCGGAAATGTCAATTTTGACTTAGGTAGTCCAAATGCAGGTGATGTAGAGTTTGTACAATCTATTGGCTCTCAATTAGATCATGCCAGAAATGATCTCGATGCTTTGATCTCTAATATTGAAGCTAAAGCAACCTTAAAAAAAGGAGATCATATATTTGAATTTGGTGTAAAATACCAAATAGAAGATATTAAAGACAGAATTATAGAATGGGAAGTCATAGATTCAGCAGGGTTTTCATTGAGACCTCCTCACCTATTACCAAGAAATGATGAACCTTACGAGCCTTTTACCGGCCCTATAGTTCCGTTTATAAGCACCAGAGCTATGAATTCAGTACAAATCAACAGAATTTCAGGTTTTGCGCAATGGAGTAAAACTTCCTATATAAATGACCATCAACTCTGGTATAACCTGGGTGTAAGAGCACAACAATGGAAAATAAAAGGTGATGGATTGATTTCAGATAATCATACAGTTATAAGTCCACGTGTGCAATTCGCTATTAAACCGGATTGGGAGAAAGATATGATCTTTAGAGTCTCAGGTGGGTTTTATTATCAACCTCCTTTTTATAGAGAATTACGTGACTCATTAGGCATTGTACATCCTGAAGTAAAAGCACAACGTTCTATTCATTTTGTGTTGGGCAATGAATACAGTCTTAAAATGTGGGGTAGACCTTTTAAATTGGTTACCGAAGCTTATTATAAATCTTTGACAGATGTAAATCCGTTTACGATTGATAATGTTCAGATTCGTTACCGAGCAAGAAATAATGCAAAAGCTTTTGCTACAGGTTTTGATGCCCGTTTAAATGGAGAGTTTGTTCCCGGAACAGAATCTTATTTTAGTTTTGGATACTTACTCACAAAAGAAAATATTGACAACAGAGGATATATATCTCGTCCTACTGACCAACGATTGAAGTTTGCAATTTTATTTCAAGATTATGTACCAAATTATCCTAATCTTAAAATGTATTTGAATTTAGTGTATAATACAGGAGTCCCCGGTGGCTCTCCATCTTTTGCCGATCCTTATATTTTTCAAAATAGATTAAAAGATTATTTTAGATCAGATATCGGAATTTCTTATGTTTTTAAGGATAATGAAAATAAATCAAATGACAAATGGCTAGAAAAATTTAAGGAGTTTTCTGTCGGTATAGAGCTCTTTAATATGTTTGATGTTCAAAATTCTATAACCAATACTTGGGTAAGAGATATTTCTTCACAACAATCGGTGGCAATTCCTAATTTTTTATCAGGCAGGGTTCTGAATTTAAAAGTAAGTGCTCAATTTTAGAAGTACGAGATTTGAAGTACGAGATTTGAAGTACGAAGTTTGAGGTGCGAGGTTAGATTTACAAATTACATGTAAAAAACATAATCCTGTACAACAACACTCATAACTCATAACTAAAATTACCAATATTAAACCATTTACTCCGTTATTAGTCTTAAAGGAAAACCCAAGTCTATTGATTGCTGAAAACACGCTGATAGCGCAACTTAAAGATCCGCTTACCCAAGAACAGGCATTTAGAACCTTAATGTCTCAGTACAAAGAGCGTTTGTATTGGCATATACGTAAGATTGTGATTTCACATGACGATGCTGATGATGTTCTTCAAAATACTTTTATAAAAGTTTATCGAAATATTAATAACTTTAAGGCTGAAAGTAAATTGTATTCATGGATGTATAGAATAGCTACCAACGAATCTATTACCTTTATTAATAAAAGAGCAAAACAGAACAATGTAGATGTTAATGAAATGCAGTATAAGTTAGTTGAAAGTTTAGAAGCGGATGTTTATTTTGATGGTGATGAAATACAATTACAATTGCAAAAAGCAATTGCTATTTTGCCTCAAAAACAACAATTGGTATTTAATATGAAATATTTTGATGAAATGAAGTATAAAGATATGTCTGAAGTACTTGATACATCGGTTGGTGCATTAAAAGCATCATACCATCATGCAGTAAAAAAAATTGAAAATTTTTTAACCGATGATTAGAATTAAAACAAATTTGAATAATCAGATTCCCGCTTTTGTGGGAATGACCCTTCGACTGCGCTCAGGGCTGGCTTTTCATTGGAAACCGATGCTTGGCATTGGAGAATTCTTTTCAATTAAACCTTTGATCTGTTTTACAGTCAAAAAGGCGTAATGAACAAAGACAAATTAAAACATATAAAACCAACAGAAAACAGCTTTAAAGTCCCTAAAGGATATTTTGATACTGTAGAGGGTGCTGTATTTGCAAAACTGTCTGCCGAAAAACTATCTGAAAAGGAAGGTTTCTCTACGCCTGACTCATATTTTGATTCTGTTGAGGATAATGTCCTTGAAAAAATCAAGAAAGGAGAAAGTCTTCAATCAACTTTGCCAGCTAACAAACAAACCGGTTTTTCAATTCCTGAAAACTATTTAAACACTATAGAAGATACGGTAACGGCTAAACTCAATGATGATACAAAACAGGTAAAAGTTATTGATTTTAGAACAGTTCTTTTAAAAAGAATTGTACCTTTTGCTTCAGCGGCAGCAGTATTATTATTGATCTATATAAATTACAATACTAAAAAAATTAGTTTTGATAATGTGGCATCTACTGATATAGAGCAATGGATTGAAAATGATCTAATAACATTTGATACCTATGAAATTGCTGAAGTATATAATGATATCGAATTAGAAAATTCAATATTATTTGAAGGGGATGAAAATGAATTAATAGAATATTTAGATGGCACGGATATTGAAAGTTTACTATTAGAAAATTAATGAAAAAAATGAAAAAATTAGTATTGAGCTTAGTCATATTATTGTTTACAACTTTTACGGTTGTTGCTCAAGGCATTAGTAGAGATAGAATTAAAGCTCTAAAAACTGCTCACATTACAAATGCCTTAAGCCTTACTTCTAATGAAGCAGAAAAGTTTTGGCCTGTCTACAATGAATATGATCAAAAAATTCATCAAATAAAAATAGTTAAAACCAGACAATTAACTCGTAAAATACGTTTGGCTGGTGGCATAGAAAAACTTTCAGAAACTGAATCAGATGCTGTTTTACGCGAATTTATTGAAATAGATTTTAATATTGCTAATGAAAAAAAGAGGCTCCATAAAAATCTCATGGGGATTATTTCTTCAAAAAAGATGATAAAACTATTAAGGGCTGAGCAAAGTTTTAATAAAGAACTATTGAAAAGATTGCGAGAAAAAAGATTAAAAAGAAATTGAAACAGTATAAGAATTTAGATTTTGAGACGTTAAATAACTAAATTCCTAAAAAATTGGAATATGAAAATGAAAAAAATGAAATTAATTGCTGCACTACTAATTGCTTTTATTTCTTTTACTAAAGTTAATGCTCAAAAAGATAGTACTGAAAAAGCAACCATTAATAAGTCGGAAAAAAAGGTTAGTGAAATTACTTATGATGGCATCAACTACTATATTATCAATGGTATTTGGCATATAAAGTTTAAAAATAAACTAGTTTTACGTCAAGCTCCAAAAGGTGCAAGAATTACTTTTTTGCCAAAAGATGGAAAAATGGTAACTATGGGTGGTAAGAAATATTATAAGTCTAATGGTGTTTTTTATAAAAAACTAAAAGGAAGTATCTATGAGGTCGCTAGGCCTTAAAATAAACAATTTGTCTGTGAGCTCAATCGAAAACTAATTATAACGTCTTGACTGCGCTCGCCACTTACTAAATAGAAACTTTCATAATCTGTTTTTTCCCTCCTCTTCGTCCTTGAAAGATAATATCGGTTTGATTATTATCTATGATGCCTTTTCCAACTGAGAATGGCACTTCAGAATCTTCATCATCTAATAATTTTTTGTATTCAAAACTTCCATTATCATCTAACGTAATTACATAAAAATTAGATTTCTTTGCTCTAACTCCTTTAAATTGTAATCTGTCATTTGATAGCTTTTTAATCTTATCAGAACTATTAATAAAGAAATAACTTTTATTATCATGATAGGTAGAAGTATATGATAAGTATGGAGAATAATAATTATCAGCTTGCTTTTTATTGATATTTCGAGCCCAAACTAATTTTCCGTTTGCATCTATTTTAACACTCACTATATCTCTAAAGTGATATGTAAAATTAAAATTATTTCCTTGTTGATTCTGCAATTGATGGGATCTAATAAAAAATTCTTCTGCATTTATAATGCATTCATTTTTTTTAGTAATATGTATACTCTTAAAAGATATATTTTTCAGTTCTTTTTCTTTTTCCTTTCCATATTTATCTATGATGAATTGTTTTGTAAAAGACGAATATACTGTGCTTATTAACGACATGTTTTCTTTGTCTATATCAAAGTACGCTACCCCTTTATAGCGTTTATCATTCTTTTCAGAATAAAACCCTACACAAAATAATCTATCTTTATTAATTACCGTTGTTATGGAACCTATATACTTTTCACTTGAATCAAAAACTAATGACTGAGTAGAATTTCCTTTAATTTTATATAATTCAAATTGGTATTTACCGCCTTCTTTTTTCTTTCTGTTTTCCTTTGCATATACTTTTCCAAACAAATAAACAGTACCATCTTTTTCATCAACATCAATATTCTCTAACTTAAAATTTTTATCTTTAATACCTCGTTTAAATTCAGTTTGATATAATTTTTCCAGTGCATTATTAAATACAAAAATGCGATGTGTTTCAAAATCTTTATCTTTTATATCGATTGTAAACACAATATATTTTTGATTTTTTGATATTTTAAAATTTCCACTGGCATCTGCATCTGCATTATTAATACCTGCCATACCAAAAAATGAAACTGTTCTTTTAACATCATCTAAAGGTATTGAGAACAATAAACTTCTTTGAAACAAAAAGGCATCTTTAGATGTTTTGTTTATATAGTATTCTATCTTTTTACCTTTCTTATTATATAAAGATTCTATTAAACATAATTTGTCACCACTTAAAAAAGCATTGTCAATTTTTCCTCTTCTTTTGTCAATTTCAAAATCGTAACTTTTAACTAAAACAAGATCTTTATCATAATGCTCAATAAAATACCCTTTTTTATAACGACGACCTATAAAAACACCTCCGTTATTATCTTTAGTTGAAAAAGCAAATGCTGTTTTTTTATGATCATCCTCAAAGACGTCAGTCATTTTTACTTCAAGCGGAATATCTACACCACTATCTTGAGCGTAAAAATTAAACTGTAACAACAGAGTACAAACTAATATTAAGATTTTTTTCATGGTTGATTTTGATTTATAATCCATATATACTTTAGAATTAATAATATAGGGTAAGAGTATAAACGAAAAAACCAACTGAAAATTTCAATTGGTTTTATATATTAACGTGAGTTCGATATATTATATTTTAGTAATAATTACAAATACATCTTCTCTCTCAGCTCTTTTATTTTCTTATCAGCATGATATTCGTCAAAGGTCATATATCTATCAATAACACCTTTAGGGGTTAATTCTATAATTCTATTAGCTACTGTCTGTGCAAATTCATGATCATGGGTAGAAAACAAGATAGTACCTTTAAAATTCTTTAATGAATTATTAAAAGCTTGAATAGATTCTAGATCTAAGTGATTGGTAGGTTCATCGATCATTAAAACATTGGCTCTTAACATCATCATACGTGAAAGCATACAACGCACTTTTTCACCACCCGATAAAACATTACACTGTTTTAATGCTTCTTCACCACTAAAGATCATTTTTCCTAAAAATCCTCTTATATATACTTCTTCACGTTCTTCCTCTGTTGTTGCCCATTGACGTAACCAATCGACCAAGGTCATATTACTTTCAAAAAAACTTGCATTTTCTAGTGGTAAATATGCTTGAGTCGTAGTAACTCCCCATGCAAACTTCCCTGCATCTGGTTTTGTATTACCATTTACAACCTCATAAAAAGCTGTAACTGCTCTAGAGTTTTTAGATAAAACAACTACTTTATCACCTTTTGTTAAATTGATATGAATATCATTAAATAATACTTCCCCATCTATTGTCTTACTTAAGTCTTCAATATTTAAGACCTGATCTCCGGCTTGTCGCTCTTGTTCAAAAATAATGGCAGGATAACGTCTACTAGAAGGCTTTATATCTTTAATATTTAATTTTTCAATCATCTTTTTTCTACTGGTTGCTTGTTTTGATTTAGCAACATTGGCAGAAAATCGTCTGATAAACTCTTCTAATTCTTTTTTCTTTTCTTCAGCCTTTTTGTTTTGTTGTGCACGTTGACGAGCTGCTAATTGACTTGACTCATACCAAAAAGTATAATTACCTGAATAGTTATTGATCTTGCTAAAATCAATATCAGAAATATGTGTACAAACTGCATCTAAAAAGTGCCTGTCATGCGAAACTACAATAACTGTATTTTCATAATTAGCCAAAAAATTCTCTAACCAAGCAATGGTCTCATAATCCAGATCATTGGTCGGCTCATCCATAATCAACACGTCTGGGTTACCAAACAAAGCTTGTGCTAATAGCACTCGTACCTTTGCTTTACCATCTAGATCTTTCATTAAAGTGTAATGTAACTCTTCTTTAATACCTAAATTTGATAATAATGCCGCAGCATCACTATCGGCATTCCACCCATTCATTTCTTCAAAGGTTACCTGCAACTCACCTATTCTATCGGCATTTTCATCAGAATAATCAGCATAGAGCTTATCAATTTCAGTTTTAATGATATATAATTCTTTGTTTCCTTTTAATACAGTCTCTAAGACCGGAAATTCATCATAGGCAAAGTGGTCTTGTGTAAGTACAGACATACGTTTGCCTTTCTCTAAAGAAATATTACCCAAAGTAGGATCAAAATCTCCAGAAAGTATTTTCAAAAAAGTAGATTTTCCTGCACCATTAGCACCTATAATTCCGTAGCAATTCCCTTGTGTAAATACAGTATTTACTTCATCAAATAAAATACGTTTACCAAATTGTACAGATAAATTTGAAACTGTTAACATTATAGCGATTTAAAATTCGGGCAAAAATAGCAAAATGCCTTTATATTTTAACTATAATGACTACTTATTTTAACATCTAATTAACTAAATTGTTTATGCTAATAGCTAGTTTTGTACGTTAGGCAATATTAATTGTAGATCTGGCAATAGTATACAAGCATATGAACTCAATAAAGTATTTGTATTTATTATTTTCTATAACATTATTTCTATCATGTAAAGGTAGGGAAGAGAGTTCTATTACTTATTTTGGCGGACAAATAATAAATCCGAAATCTAATCAAGTTTTTCTTTATAAAGGTGAACAATTACTTGATTCTGTCAAATTAACTTCAAATCATACGTTTTTATTTATAATTGATTCTTTGGCATTAGGGCTATATACATTTGTTCATGGACCTGAATTGCAATATCTCTATTTAGAACCTACTGATAGTTTATTAATACGTTTGAATACATGGGATTTTGACGAATCATTAGTGTTTAGTGGTAAAGGTGCTGAACGTAATAATTTTTTGATCAATTTATTTTTAGAAAATGAAAAAGAAGATAAATTATTTTATAATTTTTATCATCTTAACGACAGTCTTTTCGAATTAAAAATTGACTCAGTACTTCAACGAAAGAAAATATTATACAATCAATTTAAAGAAGAAAATCCCAAAAATTCTCCATTATTTGAAAAATTGGCTAATGTTGTTATAGATTACCCACTATACAAGAAAAAAGAGGCATATCCTTATAGGCACAAGAAAGTTACAAAATCAAAAAAATATCCTCATATTAATCCCACTTTTTATAAGTTTAGAAAAAATATTGACATTAATGATGAAGAATTAATTAATTTTTATCCTTATCATGACTATGTAAAAACGTATATATATCATCTGGCGTATGAAAAGCAAGTTCTAGATGATCATACAAGTACAATGGATGTTAATTTCATGAAAGCCACATTAGAAAATTTAAAGATTGATGTTGTAAAGAATAAATTTTTGCATCAAGGTATCTGGTATACTTTATTGGATCAAAATATTTCAAAAGAGGAGAAAGATAAAGCACAACGCTTATTCTTTGATCATTGTAGTGATGAAAAAAGTGTTGCTGAAATCGCACTATTGATCAAAGCATCTGAAAAATTACCAAAAGGGCAAAAACTACCCGAAGTAAATATCTATAATTTTAACGATGCTAGCTTAAGTTTAAATTCAATCATTAAAAATAAAAATATTGTTATTTATACTTGGCCAATAGATTTGCGCCAAATAGAAAACATGGCTAAGAGAATAAATTATTTAGAAAAAAGATATCCTGACTATTTATTTATTGGTTTGAATTCCAAGAATTCTGAATATCGTTGGAAAAAATATATCAAATCAAAAAAACTAAATGCTAATAATCAATATCGGTTCGATTGTGGTATTGACTGGTTAGATGTTAATTTTACTAGAGCAATATTAGTTGATAAAAATGGTATCGTTCAAAATAATATGACACATTTATCAAGCCCTCGATTTGAAAAACACCTTAAAAGTTTTAAAAACCACTAATTTATAATTGTATATCATAAAATAAGTCTACTTTTGCAAACTCATAAAACTAAAGGCTTATTTATCTGCTGTCGTGCATTTTATCTTGGAGCCTACGTTTGATAAATATAAAATATGTCTTTATTCAAAGAGCTTGGTCTAAGTCAAGCTATTACTGATGCGTTAACCGATCTAGGTTATGAGCAACCAACAACAATTCAAGAAAAAACAATTCCGCAAATACTATCGTCGCAAGATGATGTAAAAGCTTTTGCTCAAACCGGCACAGGTAAAACTGCGGCTTTTAGTTTACCAATATTAGAATTGGTAGATAGTAAGAGTAAAAATACGCAAGCAATTATATTATCACCAACAAGAGAATTGGCTATACAAATAGGAAAAAATATTCAAGAATTTTCTAAAAACCTTAACAATATCAATGTAATTACCGTTTATGGTGGTGCAAATATTGAAGACCAAATAAGAGGTTTAAAAAAGGGAGCTCAAATTGTAGTAGGTACACCCGGTAGAACTGTTGATCTAATAAAACGCAAGAAACTTAAATTAGAAAATATAAAATGGGTTGTATTAGATGAGGCTGATGAGATGTTGAATATGGGATTTAAAGAAGATCTAGATCAGGTATTAAAAGTTACACCTAAAGATAAACAAACCTTATTATTTTCAGCTACATTTCCAAGAGAGGTAGATGCTATTGCTAAAAATTATATGCGCAATCCTGTTGAGATAGATGCAGGTAAACGTAATGCCGGTGCTGATAAAGTTTCTCATGAATATTATTTGGTCTCTGAAAGGAATCGTTACCCTTCTTTAAAAAGATTAGCAGATATCAATCCGAATATATACGGTATTGTTTTTTGCAGAACACGTAGAGAAACCAAAGATATAGCTTCAAAATTAATTGCAGATGGTTATAATGCCGATGCATTACATGGTGATCTATCACAAGCACAACGTGATATTGTCATGGAAAAATTCAGAGCAAAACATTTGCAGCTCTTAATTGCTACAGATGTTGCTGCCAGAGGTTTAGATGTAACGAATCTTACACATGTAATTAATTATAAATTACCTGATCAAACTGAAAATTACACACATAGAAGTGGTAGAACCGGTAGAGCCGGTAAAGAAGGTATTTCAATTGCGCTTATCACTAATAAAGAGAAAGGTAAATTAAGACCTATAGAAAAGAAAATAGGCAAAACATTTGTACAAAAACAAGTGCCTAATGGTAAAGAAATTTGTGAAAAACAACTATTTAAACTTATTGAAAAAATAAAGGATATTGAAGTAAATGACGAACAGATAAATCCGTATTTAGAAAGTATTTATGCTCAATTAAAAGATATTGATCACGATGAGCTCATTAGACGTTTTGTTTCAATTGAATTCAATCAGTTTTTATCTTATTATGAAGATGCTGAAGATTTAAATGGTGATGATTCAAGAGAGCGTAGAAGAAGTAGTGACGAAAACTTTACGCGTTTCTATATTAATTTAGGGAAAATGGATCGATTAAACCCTGCAAAATTAATGGGCTTGATCAATGAGCATTTAAATAAGAATGATGTTGAAATTGGTCAGATAGAGATCTTAAAAAGCTTCTCATTTTTTGAGATTGATAAAGCATACGCAGATAAAGTAGTAGATGCTTTTAGAAATGCTGAATTTGATGGTAGAGCTGTTATTGTTGAAGTAACTACAAAACCTAAACAAAGACGTAATCGTTCAAAAAGGCGTTTTGGTAGTGGAGAAAGACGTGGCGGTAACGGGTTTAGCGGTCGTAAAAGATCTTCAGGAGGTTATGGAAATAAAAAAAGCGGTAAATTTAGTAATTCAAAACCTAGTAGTAGAAGGAGTAGAAGATAATAATACTTAATATTATCTTCAATTACATATTAAGGTGGGTTCTGATTACCAACAGGTGAAAACCTATCTATAATTTTACATAATATTCATGCTGTGTTCAATTAAATTTTCAATAAAAGGTTGTATTAACATTGGCGGAATAGATAGTATATCCCTATCCAAAGATCCATTAATTTGAATATTATAACTAAACTTACGGTTAAAATCTGATTGTAAGGTTAAATAGTCTTAGCTTTCTTATGATGCAATCTCATTTTTTATAATTCTTAGCAATATGCTGATAACAAATATATTAGAGGAAAAACAAAACGTTTAGGGAAAAAACCTGTTAAAAAGGGGAAAATCCCCTGATATAGATATTTAAAGTTGTAATATTTTTTGTAATATTGTATAAGCTAAATATTTATATAAATAATTAATGGATTACTCTATTCAGAAAGGCAAAACAATTATTTTAAAATCAGCAAGAAGAGTTAGGCAAATAAGTATTGAGAATATTGTTTATATAACATGCGATTCATATTTAATATCTATCCATTTCTTCAATAAAAAAAAACCTGAAATATTTTCAAAGTCTTTAAAAGATATTGAAAAAAAATTATCTGATTTTCACTTTTTAAGAATTAATAGGAATGAACTCATTAATATGAAATATTTTAAATCCTATTATAATAGTGAGTCAAGAAAAATAACATTGTCAACCGGTACAATCTTATCAGTTTCCAGAAGAAAATGGTCAACTATTAAAAATTACTTCTAAATTTTTCCGTTTATCAGGATTACATAACCGCTTATTAAAAAAATAGACCATTAAGAAAAGTTTAATCAATAATTCTGTATCTTGTGTTCCAATAGTCTAAGTCATCCCTAAATTTGCTCTAAATATTATTATTCATGGGAGATGCTCTATTCTACTTACTTACATCTTTTTTACAAGAAGAAAATATTCATTTGAATCAAGATGAATTAAAACTACAGTTGCTAAGCCATCCTTCTTACCCTAGTTTACATTCTGTTACAGGTGTTCTTGGTCATTTTAATATAGAAAACATGGCATTGGAAGTCCCTAAAAATAGGGAAACACTATTTCAACTGCCAACTAATTTTATTTCTATAATTATTGAAAAAAATGAATTTGTCATCGTAACTCAACATGAAAAAGAAATTGAACTAACATACAGTAACAAGGAAAAAAAGAGTATTTCGTTAGATAAATTCTTAGAAATCTGGAGTGGAATTATAGTAGTAATTGAAAAAGACACCTTCGAAGCACCAAATAAAAAAATAACAAATACAACATTGTTAAATATTGTCTATTTATCAAGTGCTATATTGGTATTAGGTTTATTTTTCTTTTTAAAACCATCTTTATTTCAATCTACTCATTTTGTTTTGTCTTTAATTGGTATAGGAATTAGTTCTTTAATAGTAAAACATGAACTTGGTTTTCAATCAAAAGCTATTGATAAATTTTGTACTGCTACTGAGTCAACTAGTTGTGATGCCGTTTTAAATTCTAAAGGAGCTTCTATATCAAAACATTTTAAATTAAGCGATATAAGTCTAATCTACTTTGCGGGAATAGTCTTGTCATGGATTCTTTTAGTAAACTTTTCTACTAATAATAGTATAATAATTATAATCTCATTAATTACATTACCTATAACACTGTATTCAATCTATTATCAATATGCTATTGTAAAAAAATGGTGCCCTTTATGTTTAGGGATAGTAGCAGTTTTATGGTTACAATGCTGTACATTGTTTCTAACAAAAACTTCTTTTATAAGTATAAAACTTGACTTTAACAGCAGTTTTATACTTTTTTTTAGCTTTTTATTGACCACTACCTTATGGTTATTTATAAAACCTCTGTTAAAAAAACAACAAGAATTAGAAAAACTAGAAATTGAGCATTATAAATTTAAACGAAATTTTGAGTTATTCAATGCTGTGTATAGTAAAAGTAAAGTAATCGATACAAGCCCAATTGACCCTAAAGAAATTATATTAGGCAATAAAAATGCCTCATTACGTATTCTTATTATTACCAATCCATCTTGTTTTTATTGTAAGGAAGCACATACTGATCTAGAAAATATCTTAAAGAAAAATTCTGATACCGTTAACATCACCATCCGCTTTAATATAAACATCAAAGATAAAAATAGTATTGCTCATCGGGTAACAGAAAAACTGATTGAAATTTATAATACTGAATCAGAAGAACTATGTATAGACGCTTTGCATGAGGTTTATAAAAGTGATGTAGATTTGGATAAATGGATATTTAAATGGGGAGAGCCAAGTAATGGTATTTTTAACAACTTATTAAAGATGCAGCAAGATTGGTGTCATGAAAATAGTATCAATTTTACACCGGCATTATATGTTAATGGTAAGCAATTCCCAAAAGAATACAACAGAAGTGATTTGAATTATTTTATTGAAGATTTAATCGAACAAAATGAAAGCAATAGCATAGAATTAACAAAAACTGAAAAAAAACTCGTATAAAATCAAAGTCCTCTCTAATTAAAGAGAGGACTTAAGAACAATAATCTTCTCGCGAAAGATAGACTGAAACCTTGACGGTCTCAAAATGTTCAGGGCAAATATAATTTAAATTTTTATTATGAAAAAATTAGTGAATTTAAAAGGTGTGAAAACACTTAACAAAAATGAACAAAAAAGTATCAGTGGTGGTAGTTGTCATGGCTGTACTCAACAAGGAGGTCAATGTTGTATAACCTTTGGTAATGGTTTTGAACTTTGTGAACCAGGAAATTGTATAAACGGTTCTTGTCTTTGGTTTTAAATAACCTAAAATACTTATCAGAAAACCAGTCAATATTTATTTTCTCAGTTTTAGATAATTTGAGGAAAGTTATGACTTATTTTAAAACAAGTAAATTAATTTTTAAAATGTTTAACTAAAATAACATTTCTAAAAAATCCCCTTCCCTATTTTATAAGGGTTGGGGATTAGAACAATATCTTCTCGCAAAAGATAGACTGAAACCTTGACAGTCTTAAAATGTTCAAGGCAAATATAGTTTTAAAATTTTTTATTATGAAAAAATTAATGAATTTAAAAGGTGCTAAAGCACTTAACAGAAATGAACAAAAAATTATTAATGGAGGTGGACTCCAAAAAGATGGCCCTTGTGGTTCAACAGGTGGAACTATAGTACATTGTGATACTACTTGCCATTGTGGCGGAAATTGGTCTGGAGGTTGTTGCTGGGTATGTTATTAATCTTAAATAACCCCAAAAGGAATCCTTTTGGGGTTTATAAAATATTTTTTCACGAAAGATAGACTGAACCTTGAAGGTCTCAAAATGTTCAGGGCAAATTATGATTTTTAAAATTTAATATTATGAAAAATTTAGCAAATTTAAAAGGTGTAAAAACACTTAACAAAAAAGAACAAAAGAGTATTAATGGTGGTCGATTAATTGACTGTCCATCAGGGTGTTTTACCCCATTCTTTCAAGGCTCAGGTAACAGTTGTGCTATTCCTGGGTTTAACGGAACTACTTGTTTTGGCACAATACAAAATGGTCAATGCTGTATGTAGTGTAATATATTTAGAATAAAAATTAGTCAAATTAAAACCTAGAAGAAATTTCTTCTAGGTTTTAATAGAATATCATTTCACAAAAGATAGGCTGAAACCTTGACAGTCTTAAAATGTTCAAGGCAAATATAGTTTTAAAATTTTTTATTATGAAAAAATTAGCAAATTTAAAAGGTGCAAAAGCACTTAGCAAAAAAGAACAACAAAATATTAATGGTGGAGGAATTAAACCTATGCCTTTCTTATGTGAAGATATATGTCCAACTTCTCCACATGGAACAGAATGTGGTCCGCCTCATTGCCCAGGTATGTGTGATGGAAATGGTGGATGGGTTAATTATTAATGTATTAAGATTTATTAAGGCGCACAATTGTGCGCCTTAATAAATTTTTTAACTTTTAATATTATTAATGTCAAAATTCCCACATTACAAACAAGCCGAATCAAAAGATTGTGGACCAACGTGCATAAAAATAGTTGCTAAACATTATGGTAAAACTATACATATACAGAATTTACGCAATCTGGCAGAAACTACTAGAGAAGGTAGTAGCTTGCTAGGCTTGAGTGAAGCTGCTGAAAAGATAGGCTTTCATACCATTGGTGTAAAGGTGAATTTTGAAAAGTTATTAGAAGCACCTTTACCTTGTATTGTACATTGGAATAAAAACCACTTTGCGGTTCTTTATAAAATAAAAGTCCCCTCTGCCTTCGGCATCTCCCCAAAGGGGAGAGTAAAAAAAGGTAAGATCATATATATATCTGACCCTGCTCATGGTAGACTAGAATATACCAAAGAACAATTTATAAAACATTGGATAGGCAATAATGCAGATGAAACCACTGAAGAAGGTGTGGCGCTACTAATTGAACCCACTCCAAAATTTTATAATGATGATCTAGAAAATGAAGAAGACATTAAATTCGATTTTAAATTCATTTCTAAATATTTATTACGATATAAAAAGTTTATTATTCAACTGGCTATTGGCTTATTAGCAGGTAGTTTATTACAACTCATCGTTCCTTTTTTAACACAAAGTATTGTCGATGTAGGTATACAAAATCAAGATATTCATTTTATCTATCTCATCTTATTTGCACAACTCTTTTTGTTTTTTGGTAGAACAGCACTGGAAGTTATTCGAGGATGGATATTATTGCATTTGAGTACTCGTATAAACATCTCATTAATATCAGACTTCTTTATCAAATTAATGAACCTACCTATTTCCTTTTTTGATACGAAGATGACAGGTGATCTATTACAACGTATCAATGACCATAGACGTATAGAAAAAATACTCACTACTTCTTCCTTAAATGTATTATTCTCTATGTTTAATCTGGTTATTTTCGGAATTGTCTTGGGTTATTATAGCCTCCAGATCTTCAGTATCTTTTTGATAGGAAGTGTCCTTTATTTTGCATGGGTACTGTTCTTTTTTAAAAGAAGAAAGGACCTGGATTATAAACGTTTCTCAGAAGTTAGTCAAGAACAAAGTAAGGTCATTGAATTGATCAATGGTATGCAAGAAATTAAATTGCATAATGCAGAGCGACAAATGCGTTGGAATTGGGAGTTTGTACAGGCACGCTTGTTTAAAGTGGGTATGAAAAGCTTGGCTTTGGAACAAACACAATCGGTTGGTTCTTCATTTATCAATGAATTAAAGAATATTCTGATAACCGTACTCTCGGCTAAACTAGTTATAGATGGCGAAATTACCTTAGGTATGATGATGGCAATTTCTTATATCGTGGGTCAATTAAATGCACCTGTTGCACAACTCATTGCCTTTTTAAGAGATGCCCAAGATGCTAAAATATCATTAGATAGATTAGGAGAAATTCATAATAAAGAAGATGAAGAAAAAGCAGGGGAACAAAAAATCACAAAGATTCCTGAAAATGCAGATATCAATTTAAAGAATGTTACTTTTAGATATATTGGTGGATTAGAACCTGTGATAAAAGAATTAGATCTAACAATTCCTGCAAATAAGGTCACTGCCATAGTAGGTGTAAGTGGAAGCGGAAAAACCACACTGATGAAATTGTTACTGAAGTTTTACGACCTTGATAAAGGAGATGTATCAGTCGGAAGCCATAACCTCACAAACATCTCACAAAAGGCATGGAGAGGACATTGTGGCGTGGTGATGCAAGAAGGATATATTTTTAATGATACCATTGCTAAAAATATAGCGGTTGGGGATGACTTTGTAGATCATAAAAAATTAATTCATGCTACTATTGTAGCTAACATAAAACCCTATATAGACGAACTGCCTTTAGGTTTTAATACTAAAATTGGTCTAGAAGGTACTGGTTTAAGTACCGGACAGAAGCAACGTTTATTAATAGCAAGAGCCGTTTATAAAAATCCTAAATTTTTGTTTTTTGATGAAGCAACTTCAGCCTTAGATGCTAATAATGAAAAAGTAATCATGGAAAATTTAAATGAATTTTTTACAGATAAAACAGTGGTGGTTATAGCTCATAGATTAAGTACGGTTAAAAATGCGCATCAAATTGTGGTATTAGATAAAGGTAAAATTGTAGAAAAAGGAAATCATCAAGAATTGACCAAATTAAAAGGAGAATATTATAATCTAGTTAAAAATCAATTAGAATTGGGGAAATAACAAGAATTTCCATTCCTGTCCCGAGGCTTCGGGAGCAGGAATCTATTTAATAAAATAACGTTTCAAACCTCCTTCCTTTAGGGAAGGGTTAGGATGAGAAAATATCTTTTCGCGAAAGGTAGACACAAACCTTGACAGTCTCTAACTATTCAAGGCTAATAATATTTTAAAATTTTTATTATGAAAAAATTAGCAAATTTAAAAGGTGTGAAAGCCTTAAACAAAAATGAACAAAAATCAATCAATGGAGGTGGGGGGCCGTTTATAGGAAGTGATTGCATTACAAATTGTTCATCGGTTTGTAATCCTAATGTTACCGGAGCCTACGGATTTCGACATGTATGTGTTCCGTGTGAAGCGTTTGAAGAATGTAGAATTTTTTGATAACTGTTTAAATACTCAGAAATAAGTGAATTCACTTACTTCTGAGTTGTTTTATTAGATAATATTATATGCCAGAAATACAAGAAGACATAGAACTACGTAGTGAAGAAGTTCAAGAAATATTAAGTTTTGTACCCAATTGGATGATCCGTTGGGGAAATGCGTTGATACTAGCTTTGATCGTTGGTTTGTTATTCATTTCCTGGTTTGTGAAATATCCTGATACTATTGCTGCTGAAATTATAGTTACTACTTCAATTCCTCCTGAAAAGATATATGCCAAAAGCAGTGGTCAGTTAGATGCTATATTGGTAAATGATAATGATGAGGTTTCTAAAAATAAAGTATTGGCAATCTTAGAAAATTCAGCGAATTATAAAGATGTTTTATTACTTAAAAACGTCATAGATACTTTAGCGATTAATTACAATGATTTCTATTTTCCGATAGAGAAACTACCCATGCTTTTTTTAGGTGATGTCGAATCTGATTATGCCCTGTTTGAAAGAAACTATACCGAATATAAATTAAATAAAGAACTGAAACCTTTTTCCAATGAGTTTTTAGCCAGTCAATTATCAATTACTGAAGCTAGAAGCAGATTGAACATTCTTATCTCACAACAATCTTTAAATAAAAAAGAAATTGAATTAAAAAAGAAAGATTTAGAACGTTTTGAAATATTATATAAAAAAGGAGTCATTTCTGCTCAAGAATATGACCAAAAGCAATTGGATTATTTACAAGCTCAACGCTCTTATAGAAATATTCGTTCTTCTATATCACAACTAAGGGAAACTATTAATAATTCTCAACAAAATTTAAAAGGTACTGAGATCAGAAAAACCCAAGATGATAATAAAGCTTTAAAGGGTGTAATCCAGTCTTATAATCAACTCAAAAGAAGTTTGAAAATTTGGGAATTAAAGTTCGTATTAAAATCTTCTATTGATGGTAAAACTTCGTTCTTATCATTTTGGAATGAAAACCAAACTGTAAATCAAGGAGATTTGGTCTTTACCATCATCCCAAAAGGAAATAATTCCTTTATAGGTAAAATAAAAGCACCTGCTCAAAATTCAGGTAAAATAAAAGTAGGACAACCCGTAAATATTCGTTTGGCTAATTATCCATATACCGAATTTGGTATGTTAGAAGGTATTATTAAAAGTATTTCTTTGGTGCCTGATAAAGATGGATTTTATTTGATTGATGTAAAATTACCCGAAAAACTAATTACTACCTATAAAAAAGAAATAGCATTTAAACAAGAAATGCGAGGTACTGTAGAAATTATTACGGAAGATCTGCGATTGATTGAACGGTTATTCTATCAACTTAAAAATGTGTTTAATAAATAAAAATATCTTTTAATTGATGATAGAGATATAACTGTTTATGAACTCGTTTAAACTTTTTGTTTTTAACCGAAAATGAGATAGAATTTGTTCAGATGAGGCACTTTTTGAAAGATATAGCACCGCTACATACAAGAAAAGTAACAAGATATGGGCAAATTTTAGTCATTTTTTAGGAAATAGAAAAAGTTTAAACGAGTTCTATACAAAAAACTACTATTTCTTTATCATTATTCCGAAAAATAAGAACAAAATACATCATTTCACATACTTTGTTTTCTTCATAAAACTCATCACTACAAATCCTAAAAAGAAAAATATAGACAATACTAATACAGAACTCCGCATAGAGCCTGTTAATGATTGTACTAAACCAAAAGAAAAAGTTCCTATAACAATAGCTATTTTTTCAGTTACATCAAAAAAGCTAAAATAAGTAGCATTATCTTGAGTATCTTCAGGTATTAACTTTGAATATGTAGAACGTGCTAAGGTTTGAGTTGCTCCTAGCACCAAACCTAAAACTCCTCCTAAGGCGTAAAAATACATATCAACATTTGGGCTTTCTCCAGGTAAAAGGTAAGCTCCAAAACTTACAAGAACCCATATTACAATAGTAATTTTTAATGTTTTTATATTCCCTATTTTATCTGAAATTCTAGAAAATAGATAGGCTCCTAAAACAGCAACCAACTGAATTAACAATATTGTAATGATTAAATTTAAAATAGGCAAACCTAATTCTTCATCGCCAAACTTACCTGCCAAAACTATAATGGTTTGAACACCGGCACTAAATAAAAAAAATGATGCTAAAAAAATTTTTAAAACTGGTAGTTCTTTAACTTCTTTCCAAACTAATTTTAATTCTTTAAACCCTTTAAATATAAAATCCTTTTCAGGCTTTCTCTTAAATGTATTATTAGGTAAATGATGAAATGTATATTGTGCAAAACCCAACCACCAAATTCCAACCAATACAAAAGATATCTGAAAAGCAAAAACAGGTGTTGTTTCACCATCTTGCAATGGATGGTCTATAAAACCATACCATTCAGGTTTTTGCAACATTGTTAAAATAATAATAAGTAAAATAACCGAACCTAGATATCCATGAATAAATCCTTTTGCACTTACCTTATCTTGTTGTTCAGGATAAGCAACTTCGGTAAGGTAAGCATTGTAAAATACCAAGCTACCCCAAAAACCTATACTTGCTAAAATGGAAAATGTTATACCTACCCATAACCTATCAATACCGTCAAAAAAGTACAATGCCATCACAGAAAAAGAACCTAGCAAACAAAAAAATTGTAAAAAACGTTTTTTATTACCCATATAATCTGCAATACTTGAAAGTACAGGTGATATAAAGGCAACCACTAAAAAAGAAAAAGACAAGGTATATGAATACAATACTGTATTATTCCATTGAGTTCCTAAAAAAGTAACTTGTGCATCTTTTCCTCCTGTAATAATTCCATAAAATAATGGAAAAACAGCAGTGGTTATTACTAGTGGATATACAGAATTTGCCCAATCGTAAAATGCCCAGGCATTAATTAGTTTTTTATTTCCTTTTTGTAACATAAAATTATAGGTTTCAAAAATAATTTTCAAGCTCTACTCTTTCAAGAAAATGTGAATCTTATTTTTTGGGTTGATTGTTTAGATTCCCGCATCCGCGAGAATGACATTTTTGTTTGAAACCTCAATATAAATATTGAGGAGTTCTTTTCAATTAAAAAGCCGTTCTTTTTCAAGAACGGCTCACAATGTACTATTTATTTTTGAAACTAATTATTTGTAAGTGTTTGCGCATTTAATTTTTTTGCCATTACTTTTGCTCTTGGTATCCAATCTTTTAATGCCTTAATTCTTGTTTGATTAGAAGGGTGTGTACTTAAAATTTCCGGAGGCGCTTTCCCTGCTCCTGCTCTTTGACTCATTCGAATCCAAACATTTACAGATTCTTCTGGTTTATAACCTGCCATAATCATGAAAACCACACCTAATTTATCAGCTTCTGTTTCATGAGTTCTACTAAATTTTAAGGTACCTAATTGAGAGCCTACACCATAGGCTGTCATCCACATTTGCTGTTTTCTAGGGTCTTTATTTCCTGTTGCCAATGCAATTGCTAAACCACCAGCTTGTGCTAACATTCCTGTTGACATACGCTCAGCACCATGACGGGCAAAAGCATGTGCTACTTCATGCCCCATAATTGCAGCGACACCATCAACGTTTTTAGCAATTGGCATAATACCAGTATAAAAAACCGTCTTTCCTCCCGGCATTGCCCAAGCATTTATGGTTTTATCATCAATCAAATTAAACTCCCAACGATAGGCATCTGCTTTAGCTGCCATACCATTTGCCCTCATATATCTGTCAACTGCACCTGATATTCGTTTCCCAACAGATTTAACTTGATTGGTCATTTCTGCGTTGGTTGAGACCTTATTCTCTCTTAAAAAACCTTCATATTGCTGAAATGCCATTGGTAAGATCTGTGCATCGCTCACTAAACTGAATTGCTTTCTACCTGTTATGGGTACCGTACTACAACTAACCATAAATGCAAAAACTATCGCCAAAGAAACTATTTTTTTCATAATCCTACCTTATTAATTTTATTAAGAGTAAATATACAAATTTTGTTTAATTTCGTATCATATGAAAGATAAAACCAAATCGATAAGTAAAAAAAATACTTTTAAAATACCTGCTTATATTATCCGTACTGGAAAAGTGTTGCAGTTTTTCTCTACATCTTTAGCTACAAATTTCGCACTAAAAATATTTGCAACGCCTCCAAAATTTAAAACTCCTGAACGAGAAGAAATGATGCGAGAGAGTGCTAAAAAACAGATGATCACTATTCCTTCTATTAAAAAAGATATTATGATCTATGAATATGGTTATTCTAAACAAAAGGTATTATTGGTTCATGGATGGGCTGGAAGAGGAACTCAACTCTATCAGATTGCCGATAAAATATTGGAAAATAGAATGATGACTATTAGCTTTGATGCTCCTGCTCATGGCTTATCAGAAGGTAAAACGACCAATTTTATCGAATATGTAGCAGCAATCAACTATATCAATGAAATATATGGTCCGTTTGAAGCAGTTATAGGACATTCTTTCGGTGGCATTACCTCAATGGCTGCATTAGTCGATAATCCATTTGTAAACAAATTAGTTACTATTGGCATTGATTGCTCAATCAATGACATTATAGATAACTTTGTAAAAAAACTACAATTGAAACAACCCGTAGCTACTAAAATAAAGAAATATCTTAGTACTCTCTTCAAAACAAGTATGGCATCTGTTTCTCCATGTGAAACTGCTAAAAAAACGACAATCCCCACTTTAATTTTACATGATACTCAAGACAAAGATGTTGATGTAAGTAATGCTTATAAAATACGTCAAAATCTGATAAAAGGTGAGCTTTTAATTACTAATGGACTAGGCCATCGAAGAATTTTAAGAGATAAAAAAGTAATTGATAGAATTATTGATTTTATAAAAGAGTAATATAATGAAAAAAATCGTATTTTTTTTAGCAACCACTTTACTAATAAGTTGCAATAGTACAGCACAAAAAAACAATCCGGAAGTATCTAAAAATAAGAAACAGATGACACAGAAAACTGATAAAGTGGTAAAGACTGATGCTGAATGGAGGTCAACTTTAACTGATCAAGAATATTACGTATTACGTCAAAAAGGAACTGATAGACCCGGTGATGGTGGTTATACTAAACATTTTGAAAAAGGTACTTATGTTTGCAGAGCCTGTGAAGCACAATTATTTGAATCGGGTAGCAAATATGAATCTCACTGTGGTTGGCCTTCTTTTGACGATGCTATTCTTGGTACTATTGATTTTAAGAAAGATCTTTCTCTAGGTATGGTTAGAACAGAAATTACCTGTACCAAATGTGATAGTCATTTAGGGCATATTTTTGATGACGGACCCAAAGAAACTACAGGTAAACGCTATTGTGTAAATACCAGTTCTATCAAATTTGTGAAGTCAGAGTAATAAAAATGTTGTCCGCTCGAGTCCTTCAGTTTAACTCAAGAATAAACTAAAGACAAGAACTATAATTTCTATAAATAATAACCTTTCGACTTTAGTTTATCTTGAGCGAAGACGAAAGGCTCAAGGTGACATTCCAGTTGAACAATAACTTTTTAGACAGCTTTTTTAATTTTAAAATATATGGATTCTAATTATATAGAAAGTGTTATCAAACAATTTACCTATAACAAAAGTTTAGGCGATAAAACATTTAAGCAATTGAATGATGAAGATATTCATTGGAGACATAATGAATACAGCAATAATATAACCATTATAACAAAACATATTGTTGGTAATATGTTATCACGTTGGACAAACTTTTTAACGGAAGATGGTGAAAAAGATTGGAGAGATAGAGATTCAGAGTTTAAAGATTCATACAGCACAAAACAAGAAATGATAATAGCTTGGGAAAAAGGATGGCAATGTTTATTCGATGCTATTACACCACTTAAAGCGGAAGACTTAGAGCGTATCATTTATATCAGGAACGAAGGTCATACAGTGATAGAAGCCATCAACAGGCAACTAACTCATTATGCTTATCATATTGGGCAAATAGTCTTTATAGGAACACTCATTAAAAATAATGACTGGAAAAGTTTGTCAATGCCAAAAAATCAATCGACAGTTTATAATCAAAAAAAGTTCAGTAAAGAAAAGCACAGAGGTCATTTTACAGATAATCTATAGAAACTAAATCGCTATAAGATTCTAATACATAGGTTTTGCTAACGATTTAAATCAATAAATACCAAATTGCCAAAATTATAAAAAGTAGAAATTAAGTTAGATAGAAAATTTAGTTTAATTTAGTCTAATACCGACAAGCCTGTCTTAACAGTAGAGAGAAGGTCTTTTTTGTTTGGTTTAACTTTAGCAGTTACCATTATTCCATTAAGAAGAGTAAACAAAAAAGATGAAATCAATTTTAGATCTTTATTCTTAGTTATTTCTCCTTTTTCAACTCCTTTTTTTAGATAATCGTAAAATATTTTTTCGAGCTCATTTTTGTTTTCTACTAAAATAGAGTGGACTACTGCATCTTCCGGAACTAGTTCGGTAGTAGTATTTACAATAAAGCAACCTCTCACTCCGCTTTCACAAACAGAAGCATTTATATGTAGCTCAAATAACTTAAGCAATCCATTTTTAACAGATGATTGATTTTTTAAAAAATTGACAATTACATTTTTATTGGCTTCCTTATAGCGTTTGAATGCCTTCTCAAACAGTTCTTTCTTACCTCCAAAAGTATCATACAAACTTGCTCTGTTTATACCTAAAAAGTCAACTAGATCTTGTATAGAAGTAGCACTATAACCTTTTCTCCAAAAGAGATCTATGGTCTTTTGAAGTACATCTTCCTCATTAAATAATTTAACTCTTGGCATTATAAAAAATATGGGTTGGATAAATTTACCCAACCCTCAAAAGTACAAATATCAGAACAATTGTTCCGAAATAAAATAAAAATATTAACCAATAAGATGATTAATGTTTATACCTCCGTCAATATTATATTCTCCTCCTGTTATAAAAGATGCATCATCTGAAGCCAAAAATGCTACTAATTTTGCAACTTCTGCTGCTTCGCCAAATCGTTTTAACGGAACTCTATTTTGAAAAGCTTCAGCCATTTCGTTTAGTTGTTCCTCCGGCATTCCGGTTTTACTGAAAATTTGAGTTGCTACCGGGCCTGGGTTGATGGCATTCACCCTTATTTTTCTAGTTGCCAATTCAGTTGCAGCTGTTCTTGTATAGGAATTCAAAGCCGCCTTTGATGCACCATAAATAGCAGTATTTGATGCACCAGTGTAAGCAATTACCGATGAAAGATTAATAATTGAAGCTCCGTCATTAAGAATAGGTAAAAACTTTTCAATGGTAAAAACGGCTCCTTTAAAGTTAATTCCCAGTTGGTTATCAAACATTTCTTCAGTGGTTTGTCCAACAGGTGCAGGTGCAAAAATTCCGGCATTTACAAATAATATATCTACTTTGTCAAACTCATCTTGTACTTGAGCAACAAGCTTATCAATTTGTGTCAGATCAGTCACATCTGCAACTATCCCTTTAACACCCAGTTCAATAGCAGCTGATTGTACTCTTTCTGAGGATCTACCTGTTATAATAACTTTTGCACCTCTTTCTTTAAGTTCTTTGGCAGATGCATAACCAATACCACTATTACCTCCTGTAATTACGGCTACTTTACTTTTTAAATTACTCATTATAATCTATATTTTTAAAATTAATAATACTAGAACAATCGTTCCAATTGCAAATATATAAATAAAAGAACGAACGTTCCAAATAAATTAAACAAACTTTTTATATGATTAATGTTGAATACTTATTATAAATAAAATAGTTGTATATACAACTGTAATAACTATATTTGTACTATGGAATTTGAAAATATTGAATTTTTTGACCCAACTACCTGTATTTCAGGTAAAATAATGAGGATCAATCGTATTACAGCCAATGTGTTTAGAAAATATATAAGTCCTTTTAACATTACCAACAGCCAATTGAGTATTTTATTTGTTCTTACTAAAAGAAAAGGATTAACTCAAAAACAGTTGTCGGAAATAGCCCAACTAGAAAAATCATCTTTGAATAGAAATCTCAAGCGACTTTTTGTAAGAAACTACTTGTCAAGAGATGATTTTCCTATTATCAGAATAACCGGTAAAGGTAAAATAATGATCAACGAGATCATTCCGGAATGGAAAAAAGCAATGGCTGAAATCTGTCAACTATTAGAAGAAGATGGTGAAACTGCTTTAGACCTTGTGGTAACAAAACTTTTAAACAAAAATTAATTATCTATGATTTTAAAACTCGCTTATCTCGGATTATCATTAGTAATGACTTTGATAATTATTTTAATTGGATTGAAGACAATTAATAAAACATTTAATGATAGGTTAGTTGTAAAAAAAAAGCGGGTGACACTTATTTTATCCCTAATGGTATGGCAGATTTATATTTTTGTAATTGCATCAACAGGTATACTTCAGAATTATGAATTTCCGCCAAGATTCGTTTTGCTGCTTATCTTACCTGCTTTTCTATTTACAGGTATATTTATTTATAAGAATAGAAATAATGTATGGATACGCAATATTCCCGAACAATGGCTAATCTACTATCAATCATTTAGGGTTTTAATTGAAACCATATTTATTTTTTCTGTAGCTAAAGGAATCTTACATCACCATGTAACCTTAGAAGGTTATAATTATGATATGATTTTTGCATTTTCAGCACCTTTAATTGCATTTCTAGTTTTTCAAAAAAAGATGTTTCCTAAAAAAGTTGCTGTTTGGTGGAATTACATAGGACTATGCGTAATCGCTTTTATAATATTTTTATTTCTATCTAGTATTTATTTTCCGGAAATATTTGATAGCAACTCCCCGCTTTTACCAAAAGAATTTGGAGTATATCCATATATTTTAGTAGCAGGATTTCTAATGCCTTCTGCTGTATTTATGCATGTACTTTCTATTGTGCAGTTAAATTTAGATAAATAATATAATGACACAAAACAATCAAGTAACCATAAGAGAATAATATTCTTTTTTCCCTTTTGGCGTTAAATAAGGATAAATAGCTTGAATAATTATAGTATAATAGTTAGAAATTATACGTTTACTTATGCGTTTGTTGACAACTTCGGCTGAAGATATCCAAAAATCACCCAAAATTTGAAAGCGAGTGTATAGAGAACTATATTCATTTGGCAATTCTTCTTTTCGCATTATTTTCTGTTTTACCAAAACAGAAAACAAGTCTGTAAATTGATCTTCTCTTAATTCAGACAGTTTTAAATAATGACTTTTAATGATTTTATTATCTTTCATTATCTGTACAAAATCGAGTAAAAAGAAACGGTAGGCATAAAAATTGGTCATTATTGATTTTGACAGGTCAAATAACAATTTTAAATTTATTTCAGCAGCTTGGGTCTCGGTCATACTCTTATCAATAGTTGACACCAATTCAAAGTACAAAAACTCTATAATATCATCTCGTTTTTTAAAATGATAATTTAAATTACCTTGACTTATACCCATTTCTTTTGCAATGGTACGTAGCGTTACTTTTGCTAATCCGTATTCATTAAATAAGTTTAATGCAGTCTCTACTATTTTTTCTTTAGTATCTTTCACAGTACAAATATAAAAAAATAGTAAACTCGACCTAAATTTAATTTTATTTAGTAACTTTGACCTAAATTAAATAATTATGGTCAATACTATTCTGTCAGTACCTGTTCCTAAAGAAAGTATTTACAAAGAATACATTTCTAAAATAGATTTTAAAGATGCGTACAGAGCAACATTAACTGATAATACTATTTCCATCGAAACTATTTATTTGAATGCTTTTGTTCATAGTCCGAAATGGATCGATAATTTTCTTATTCTAAGAAATAAAATTGTTGGAGTATTTGGATTAAAGATCAATACAGAAAAAATTCAACTCTCTAAAGAAGATCTAAAGGTAGATTCAAAAGTAGGTATATTTAGGATCTATGCGGTTACAAATAATGAGATCATAGCAGGTGAAGACGATAAACATCTCAACTTTAGAGTTTCCGTTTTAAAACAAAATTGCGAAGTTACTATCAGCACTTTAGTACAATATAATAATTTGTTCGGTAAAGTTTATATGACTCTAATTATGCCTTTTCACAAATTGATAGTAAGATCAATGCTAAAAAACGCAGTAAAAAATAAGAGAATATGACAATAACAGTTATAGGAGCAGGAATTGGAGGTTTAACAACAGCAATTGCCCTAAAACAAAAAGGGTTTGATGTTGAGATCTTTGAAGCAACACCCGAGTTTAAAAAAGCAGGTTCAGGAATTAACTTAGCAATAAATGCAATGCAGGTCTATAAACGTTTAGGTATCTATGACGACATTCTGCAAGCTGGGAGTTACACAAATTCAATGATAATAGCCGATAAGAATTTAAAACCATTATCTAAAATTGATCTGATCAAATTTGAAGAAAGATTTGATGTAAGGTCAGTTGCAATACACAGGGCAACATTACACAAAATACTATTAAAACACTTTTCTGATATTCCTATTCATCTCAATAAAAAATTAAGCTCATTGTCTCAATCATCAATTAAAATTAATCTCTCTTTTGAAGATGGAACTACACATACTTCAACAATTGTAATTGGTGCTGACGGAATTCATTCAGCAGTACGACAGGCTATTTTTGACAACACTAAAATACGCATTGCAAAGCAAATATGTTGGAGAGGAATTGCAAAAATAAATATTCCTCAAAAATACAAAACCGAGCTTAATGAACTTTGGGGAAAAGGCAAACGTTTCGGCTTTGTACATATCAATCAAGATGAAATTTACTGGTATGCACTGGCGAATTATAAGAACAATTACAAAAAAGAATTTAAAAATATGGAATTGAATACCTTTTTTACCGATTTTCATCCTTTAATAGGGAAGATCATTAGCTCAACTGCAAAAAATAATATCATAACCAACGAAATGGCAGACTTAGAACTGCTGCCTACCTGGTATTTTAAAAATGTTTGTTTACTTGGCGATTCAGCTCATGCCACCACTCCCAATCTAGGACAAGGAGCTTGTCAAGCCATAGAAAGTGCTTATGTTTTAAGCAACTGTCTCTCACAAGAAAAAGAAGTTGAGACTGCTTTCAAAAATTTTGAAACCATTAGAAAAAAGAAGGCTGTAAAAGTAGTAGATACCAGTTGGAAAATAGGAAAAATAGCGCATCTTGAAAATACTATCGGCATTTCATTAAGAAATTTTGTAATGAAAATAACACCGGGTGCTATTGCTCAAAAACAAACTTCTCACCTATTTGAATTGAATTATTGAACTCATCTTGGGTTTGTAACTAATTTATAAATTAAATTTCAGGTTATTGATTTCAAATTTTAAAATAAGTAACTTCGCTTAATTGTGCTGTCCCGAAAGCTTTCGGGATAGTTTTAGTATCAGTCGATATAGTTTGACCTGTGCTGTCCCAATAGCTATCGGGATTATTTCAGTATTAAAACGGAGCGATATCTTAACGTTGGCAGTAACCTGAAAAAACAAAGTATGATACAAAGAATCGAAAAAAAAATTAAAATATTAGGACTATTAGTTTTGGTTAGTTATATAGTAAGTTGTAATAAGCAAAATGATGTAGAAAATCCAAAGTCAGGTCTTTTTACTCAAAATACCATTATTGTAGACGGAATAACACGAACTTACGATTATTATATTCCAAACAATCTTGGTTCTTCATTAAGACCTTTGGTTTTTCTATTACATGGAGGAGGTTCAAGATCTGATGATTTGACAGGTGAAAGTGGTTTTAAAGCACCTTATAAAGTGTGGAAGAATATTGCTGATGAAGAGAAATTTATCATTATCTATCCTAATGGCACAAATAATCCTCTTGGAGCACAAGGTTGGAACGATTGTCGTGCTGATGCTACAACAAACCCTTCTGTGAATGATGTTGATTTTATTGATTCCCTGATAGGTCATTTTTCAAGTTTATTTAACATAGACGCAAGTAGAATTTATGCCAGTGGAACTTCTAATGGTGGACATATGTCACTTCGTCTTGCTCTTGAACTTTCAAATAAAATCGCTGCGGTAGCACCAGTTGTAGCCTCTATGCCTGCAATTAAATGCAGTGATCCGGTTCATCCGATTTCTGTTTTATTTATGATTGGCACAAATGATCCTCTTTCACCATACAATGGCGGTGAGGTTGCCCCTAGTATTGGTGGTCGTGGGACTGTGCTTTCTGCACAGGGATCGGTAAATTTTTGGGTAGAATTTAACCAAACAGATTCCATTCCCTCTATAATGAATTATCAGGATATTAATACTACGGATGATTCCACAGTAAAGAGAAGCACCTATTCTAATGGGACTGAAGTATCTCAAGTTGTATTGTACGAAGTTTTAGGTGGAGGTCATCTTGAACCAAGCATACAGGAACAATACTCAACAATAATTGAATTGTCTTTAGGTAGTCAAAACCACGATATTGAAATGGCTACAGAAATTTGGAATTTTTTCAAAAACAAAACATTGAATTAAATAAAATCATAATACGAAAGTTCATCAAAGGCTACTGCCAACGTGTAAAAACAATAAGGGTTTGGTCGCTTAACCCAAAGTAAGAGTAAAAAAAACAAAGATTGCCAAATTTACAATTTGGCTTAGTGCAAATCTGAAAAGATAAGTGTATAAAAATCTCTTACTGTTCTTGCACAAACCAATAAGCATAACCTAAAATTTTACCACTATTGTTCACAAATAAAGGGTATTAAACCCCAAGGCAAGCCTTGGATCCAATAATAGGAATCGACCCAAGGGTCGAGGTATTAAACCGAGATCCCGCTGAAAAAAAGCGGGATTAGTTCGACTAACTAAAAAATCGAAATTAATTTTTTAGAGTCTCACGAATAAAAAAGACTTTTTTAAATCCCTTCTTTTCCATTAAAATATCTAATATCTAATTATTATCTTTGCATCTTACAAAAATGAAGCAAGCATAATGTTTAATAATTTAAGTGATAAACTAGACAAAGCATTTCATGTATTAAAAGGACATGGAAAAATTACCGAAATAAATGTTGCTGAAACATTAAAAGAAGTCCGCAGGGCTTTATTAGATGCTGATGTCAACTTTAAAATAGCCAAAGAATTTACCAATCGCATTAAAGAAAAAGCCCTTGGTCAAGATGTATTAACTACGTTGAACCCCGGACAGCTGCTAGTTAAGATCGTTAAAGATGAATTGACCGAACTCATGGGTGGTGAAACCGTAGGAATAAATTTAGGTGGTTCACCTACTATTATTCTAATGTCAGGTCTACAAGGTTCAGGTAAAACAACATTTTCAGGTAAACTGGCAAACTATTTAAAAAATAAAAAAGCCAAGCAAGTGTTGTTAGTTGGTTGTGATGTATATCGTCCGGCTGCCATTAACCAGTTGCAAGTTGTTGGAGAACAGATCGGTGTTGAAGTATATGCTGAGCCTGAAAATAAAAATCCTGTTGAAATTGCACAAAATGCACTGAAACATGCAAAAGCAACCGGTAAAAATGTAGTAATTATAGATACTGCAGGTCGTTTAGCTGTTGATGAGGTTATGATGGCAGAAATTTCTAACATCCATAAAGCTGTTCAACCTCAAGAGACCCTATTTGTAGTTGATTCTATGACGGGTCAAGATGCAGTAAATACTGCGAAAGCCTTTAATGATATTCTGAATTTTGAAGGTGTTGTTTTAACAAAATTAGATGGTGATACACGTGGTGGAGCTGCACTTTCAATAAAATCAGTAGTAGATAAACCTATCAAATTTATTGGAACCGGCGAAAAGATGGAAGCTATTGATGTTTTCCATCCAGATCGTATGGCTGAGCGTATTTTAGGAATGGGTGATGTCGTTTCTTTAGTAGAACGTGCACAAGAGCAATATGATGAAGAAGAAGCTAGAAAAATTCAAAAAAAAATTGCAAAGAACCAATTCGGATTTGATGATTTTTTAAAACAAATTCAGCAGATCAAGAAAATGGGGAATATGAAAGATCTTGTGGGTATGATTCCGGGAGTTGGTAAAGCCATGAAAGATGTTGATATTGATGATGATGCTTTTAAAGGGATTGAGTCTATTATTCATTCTATGACACCTTCAGAAAGAAGTAAACCGGTCATTATCAATGCCAGTAGAAAAAAACGTATTGCTAAAGGTTCAGGTACTTCGGTTCAAGAGGTAAATCAATTGATGAAACAATTCGATCAGATGAGTAAAATGATGAAAATGATGCAAGGTGGTGGTGGCAAACGTATGATGCAGATGATGAAGGGAATGAAATGATTTGGATGTACGATTTTCGATTAAACAAATAAACGATTAAACAACCAACAATGATTCTACTAGACGGAAAAGCAACCTCTAATCAAATAAAAGATGAAATAACCGAAGCTGTAGCTAAGCGAAAAGCTGAAGGTAAAAAAACACCTCATCTCGCAGCAGTATTGGTTGGTAGTGATGGTGCCAGTATGACCTATGTAAATAGCAAAGTGAAATCGTGTGAGCGTGTTGGCTTTAAATCAACTTTGGTAAAACTAGATGCATCTATTACTGAAAAAACATTACTTAATGAAATTGAAAAGCTCAATACCAATGATGATATTGATGGCTTTATTGTTCAACTGCCTATACCTAAACATATAGATGAGCAGAAAATAATAATGGCTGTGCATCCTGATAAAGATGTAGATGGGTTTCACCCTATGAATGTGGGGAAAATGGCATTGAATTTACCAACATTTTTATCGGCAACTCCTTACGGTATTTTAGAATTGTTAGAACGCTATAAAGTTGAAACCAGTGGTAAACATGTAGTTGTTATTGGCAGAAGTCATATCGTTGGTGAACCAATGAGTATTTTGCTTGCTCAAAAAAGACGCTATGGAAATGCTACAGTTACTTTAACGCATAGCCGTACAAAAAACCTAAAAGAGATTACATTACAAGCTGATATGATCGTAGCTGCATTGGGCATTCCAGAATTTTTGACTGGCGATATGGTAAAAGATGGTGTGGTAATTATTGATGTTGGTATTACAAGAGTTGATGATTCGTCAAAACCTCGTGGGTATCGTTTGGCAGGCGATGTAGATTTTAAAAGTGTTAGTAAAAAAGCGAGTTATATAACCCCTGTTCCGGGCGGTGTTGGTCCAATGACTATAGCAATGCTATTAAAAAATACATTATTAGCTTGTGAGAATAAAGATTAAGAAATTTTTTATTAATTCTTCTTACTATTTACTGGAGACTGAAGACTTACTTTTCATCAATTCTATTCCAAATATCTAGATAAATTTTCCAATCATTATCAGTTTTTTTCCAGACGATCACATATTTACCTTTAAAGGTAAAAATAGTACCTTTCTTATTTCTTGAACTACCTTGATAATAACCATAATCATAGGCATAATCATCTATTATTTTTATCTCTTCGGGTGTAACTTTATGAGATAATATTTTACTCCCTTTAGGTAAAATCCACCGTTTTTTAATCGCTTTATGTCCGACTATTATATCAGCACCAGTAGGAAAAATTTTACCGTCTGTACTATAAAATGAAATTAGCTCATCATATTCAGCATTTATATAAGCCTTAGAAAAATTATCAATATTGGTTAATATTTTATTGATATCTTCTCCTTTACCGGAGTATTCTTGAGCATAAAAAGTGATACTCAAAAACAATAGAAGTAGTGTGCTTTTAATTTTTAAATGCATATTCAGAGCTGTGAAAATTAAATAAACATATTAATTATGACATATATAGTCGTAATAATTAATAGAACTAACATAAGCTATAATTTAGGCTTAAAGATAATGTATACTTCATTATTTATATAAGCCACAACCTGTTTTAGCAAAAATTTAACCATAAGTTAAGATTTCTTTAAGAGTACTAAACTGATTATTTAGCAAATAATTGATCTATATTTTTAAAGGCTTTAAATTCTAATGCATTACCCGAAGGGTCTAAAAAGAACATAGTAGCTTGTTCTCCTATTTCGCCTTCAAATCTAACTATAAGGCTCAATAATAAAATTTACTTTTTTGATTTTAAGCATTTTGCAAACTCATGAAAAATTTTTAAATCTAATACAACACCATAATGAGGTGCGGATACATTTTTACCATCTACCAGATTTGTGTGTAAATCTTCTAGATCATTTTTTGGTTTATAGTGTATCACAAGCTGATGACCAAATAAGTTAAAGTCAACTCAATACTTCTACCCTTTTCACAACCAAGAATTTCTCTGTAAAATTTTCTGCATTCTACAAGGTTATGAACAGGTATGGCTATATGGAAAGGTTGCAATAATTTCATTCTTCTCTGTGCACTGAGTTAGGCGAAAAAGCGGGCAGACAAATGGCTAAATATTCACATGCCACATCAAACGGATTTGAATATTTAACTCTTGTATTCTTTTCAATTTTAATAGATTGACCGGCTTCTAAAATGACCTTTTCGCCATCAATGACAAATTGCTTTTTTCCTTTAATAATATATGTATATTCATCAAATTCAGGAGTTTGGAAAGGTTCACTCCAGCCTGGTGGCGCAACCATATGCGCAATACTAATTGCTGAATTGGCATCAGATGCCAGACCGAAATGTTCTTCAATTAACTTTCCATCAGTTGTTGGTACAACAAATGGTGATTTTTGGATGGTGTATTTTTTCATTTAATGTTATTATTTTTAAGACCATAAAGTCGAGTGATCGACAAAGGAGCACTATATCTAAACCTTACTGATAAGAGTCAAATGTTCTCGATACAATCCGCCTCTAGCGGATCACTCGAACTGACCTAATATTTTCCTATCAACCTAAGTGCGCTTTCTGCAACGGGAATTCCCTCTTTTAAATCAGGATCTGCAATAGGTTGTCCATACCTTTTCTCTATGGGAATCACACCTGCCCAAACATCTAGATCATAATCTTCTTTTTCATCTTTTGGCGGACCAATTCTGGTCTTAGCGGAAGCTTCCGTGATTTTTAGTTTTAATACTTTGGTGGCTTTCAATTCTTTAGCATTAGGTAAACGAGCTTCTTCCCAACGCATCGGAATAATCTGATTTGACTTTGGTTTTAGTTGTTTTCAAATAGTTTTATTGTATAATTAAGTAATTCAATTCCTCCCACATTACCATGCCCGGGAATTATATATTTCGATTTAGGAAATTCTTTTTTAATTTTCACAACAGTTTTTGACCATTCCCTAGTATTTGCATCATTCAAATTGCCTTTTGTCGCTCCAACTTCTTTAATTAAACATCCTCCAAAAAGAACCTCTTCACTCGGAATATAGCTTACAATATTATCTTTTGTATGACCTTCTCCAAAATATAGGTTCATTACTTTTTTTCCACTTACCTTAAGGTCAAGTTTAGATTTAAAGCTAATTTTAGGTATTTCAACACCATTGTTTTTTGCTAATTCAATGGTAGTATAATTAGCATAAGACCGAATGTTATGTTTATGAAATTCATTTAATCCACCAAGGCAATCAACATGAAAATGGCTGACAATAACGCCATTAATTATGGCTTTTTTTTCACTTTCTAACCATTCTATTGAACCTGCATCATCTGTTGGGGTATCAAAAACTATGGCTTCATTATCTTTGATAAAAATCATTCCATTACAAGGGACTTTTCCATAATTTTTAGTGCTAAGATATGAAATATGAACAAAAGTGTTTTCAGTTAATTTTTTAATTATAAGGTTTTCTGACCTATACACTTCATTCTTATCATAATGCTCATTACAACTCAACAATAACAAAAACAGTAACATTAAGTAATATTGAAATTTCATATATTATACTGATAATGATCTGTAAATTTATGTAATAAAAGTACTAATTTTTTTTATACTCTAGGTTTAGGGATTGGGGATTTTTATCTTAAATTTGTTCACTAAATTTTTATAAATGAATATTCAGACAACTTTAAAATCTGCTGTACAAAAAGGATTTGAAAAAATATATAATGCAACGATTGAATCTGTAGAGTTTCAGGCTACTCGTAAAGATTTTGAAGGCGATATAACTATTGTTGTTTTTCCTTTTTTAAGAATTATTAAAGGGAATCCTGTTGGAATAGGCACCAACTTAGGTAACTATTTAAAAGAAAATGTTGAAGAGGTAACCGATTTTAATGTTGTAAAAGGTTTTTTGAATTTAGTATTTAGTGATGCTTATTTCTTAAATAACTTTCAAGATATATATAAAACTGAGAGTTTTGGCTTTACCAACGTTAAGGCTGATACCAAATCGGTTATGGTAGAATATTCTTCGCCTAATACTAACAAACCATTACATTTGGGTCATATCCGTAATAACTTATTAGGGTATTCGGTGGCTGAAATTATCAAAGCTTCAGGTAAAAAAGTCTATAAAACCCAAATTATCAATGACCGTGGTATTCATATTTGTAAAAGTATGTTGGCTTGGCAACGTTTCGGAAATGGTGAAACTCCTGAAAGTACTGGTTTAAAAGGTGATAAACTGGTTGGTAATTATTATGTAAAATTTGATCAGGAATACAAAAAAGAGATTGGTATTTTAGTTGCTGAAGGAAAAACCAATGAAGAAGCAAAAAAGCAAGCCCCAATTCTATTAGAAGCACAAGAAATGCTCCGTAAATGGGAAGCCGGAGACAAAGAAATTGTCACTTTATGGAAAACCATGAATCAATGGGTTTATGATGGCTTTGATAGTACCTATAAAGAGCTTGGTGTAAATTTTGACAAAAATTATTTTGAGAGTGATACCTATTTATTAGGAAAAGATGTAGTTGCTGACGGTTTAAAAAAAGGTGTTTTCTTTAAAAAAGATGATGGTTCTGTCTGGATAGATCTAACCGATGAAGGTTTAGATGAAAAAATTGTATTACGTTCAGATGGTACTGCTGTGTATATGACTCAAGATATTGGAACAGCAATACAGCGTATTAAAGATTATCCTGATGTTGGCGGACTTGTATATACTGTTGGCAACGAACAAGATTATCATTTTAAAGTATTATTCTTGATTCTAAAGAAACTAGGTTTCGATTGGGCTGAAAATCTATATCATTTAAGTTACGGAATGGTTGATCTACCTTCGGGGAAAATGAAATCTCGTGAAGGTACAGTCGTAGATGCTGATGATCTGATTGTAGAAATGACCAACACGGCCAGAGAAATTTCTGAAGATCTTGGTAAGTTAGAAGGTTATTCGAAAGATGAAAAAGAATCACTTTATAAAACCATTGGTCTTGGTGCTTTAAAGTATTATATTTTAAAAGTAGATCCTAAAAAACGTATTCTGTTTGATCCTGTAGCTTCAATTGATTTTAATGGTAATACAGGACCGTTCATACAATATACTTATGCCAGAATACAATCTATTTTACGTAAAGCAAATTTTGATTATACTACTGTCAGTTTGAGTGCAGTCGAGAACTCTCTAGAATTACACAAAAAAGAAAAATCAGTACTAAAACAATTATCACTATTCCCTGAAATCATACAACAAGCTGCTGATAATTATAGTCCGGCATTGATAGCAAATTACACCTATGAGTTGGTAAAAGAATACAATTCTTTTTATCAAAGTGTTCCGATTTTAGGTTGTGAAAATGATCAAGTAAAAATATTTAGAGTTCAGCTCTCTAAAAAAGTAGCAGATGTGATTAAAACTTCTTTTAAGCTATTAGGTATTGAAGTACCTGAACGGATGTAAGTACAACTGGTTACACGACAAATTCTCAAAATAGAACGCTGATGATGCAGATTTTCTATGATTTTTTTGATAAAATATGTGAAAAGAAGGTATGAATAAAAAAACTGAAACCAAAAATGATGATTGGTAAAATCAAAAAACAATTAGATCAAATAAAAAATTGATTTTTCACAAAATACTACCTTTACCCTATTAATTATTCACTTATGAGTAAAGTATCCAAAATAGAAGTTGAAAACAAATTAATCTCAATTGTAAAACAAAATGAAGAAGATTATATCTGTCTAACAGATATGGTTCGAGATGAAAACGGTAATGATCATATTCGAAATTGGATGCGTAACAGAAGTACAGTTGAATTTATTGGACTTTGGGAGACTTTGCATAATCCAAATTTTAAAGGTGCCGAATTCGACACCTTTAGAAAACAAGCAGGTTTTAACGATACACCAGCTTCTTAAATCACTGTTAAAATTTTAGTTTTTATTTCTAAGTATTCTTTAAATGCTTAACTTTCAAAAACTAAATATTAGTTTATGCGTTGTTTTATCTTATTTCTGGCTACCATTTCGTTTCATACAGTTTTATCTCAGATATCATCACCATTACCACCTTCAACGCCTATCACAAAAACGATTATATTTTATGCTAAAGATTCGGTTAAGATCACAGCTGATACCTATTTTTTAAAAGATATTTCCCCTACTGTTTTGTTATGCCATCAAGCTGGGTTTAGCAGAGGTGAATATATTGATACTGCTAAAAAACTGAATGCCTTAGGTTTTTCATGTATGGCTATAGACCAACGTTCCGGTAAAGAAGTAAATGGTATTATCAATCAAACTGCCATAGATGCTAATATTAAGAAAATGAATGTAGGCTATGCAGGTGCAAAGAAAGATATAGATGCTGCCATTGATCATTTATATAAATTGAACGGAAAACAACCCATTATTTTGGTAGGTAGCTCCTACTCTGCTTCACTCGCATTATGGATAGGTAGTGAAAATAAAAAAATAAAAGCAATTGCAGCTTTTAGTCCCGGTGAATATTTAAAAAATATGAATTTGGCTGAAGCTATTAAAAAACTACGTATTCCTACTTTTGTAACGTCTTCGCTAAGAGAAACAGAACCTGTAGAAAAATTATTACGCTTTGTGAAACCTGACTACATTACACATTTCAAACCCCAGGTAAGAGGCGTACATGGTTCTAGAGCTGTATGGAATTCTACTGAGGGATACGAAGCATATTGGAATGCTTTTAAGGAGTTTATGCTGGCTAATAAATAATAGATTGGCTCGATAAAAAGACATAAGACTGCTGCTGCAAGACTAATAATTAATTATAACAAATCTAAAACCCTCTCTAACGCCATTCCCCTAGAAGCTTTTATTAAAATTGTTGAATTTTCAATGTTTGCATTTATAAAGACATCCTTAAAATCTTCAAAAGTTTTGAACTGCTGTATTCTTTTTGAATCAGTTGTGGTTTTATAAAAACCTTCTCCTATTAAATATGCTTTTTCAAAGTTGATATTGTCTAACTGATCAGTTATAAACTGATGTTCTTGCAAACTATCTTTGCCTAATTCAAACATATCACCCAAAATTACAATCTTATCTGCTTCTTGCAAATTTGATAGGTTTTCAAGTGCCACCTTCATACTACTTGGGTTGGCATTATAGGCATCTAAAATAATTTGATTGTTACCTTTATTAATTATTTGTGAACGATTATTGGTAGGTGTATAATTTTCAATGGCTACTTTTATAGATTCATCTGTTACTTTGAAATGTTTTCCGATAGCTATTGCAGCTGAAATATTATTAAAATTATAAGCACCAATTAAATTACTTTTAATTAAAATATTATTGAACTTTAAACTAACATAAAGATCAACTGTTACAAATTCAATAATAGTATCTACATCATTATTACCGAAAGTGATCTGTCTAATTCCTTTAGACTGCTCAACTTGCTTTTTGTCATTCAAGTTTATAAAAACTGTCTTATTCCTACTTTTTATATTTTTATATAATTCAGTTTTACCTTGTATAACTCCGTCAAGGCTTCCAAACCCCTCAAGATGTGCTTTCCCAAAATTAGTAATATACCCATAATCTGGTTTTACAATATTTGAGAGTAATTCAATCTCTTTTAAATGATTTGCACCCATTTCAACAATACCTATTTCGGTTTTAGGCGTCATTGAAAGTAATGTCAATGGTACACCAATATGGTTATTTAGGTTTCCTAAAGTAGCAGTAGTATTATACTTTGTAGAAAGTACCGCATTTATCAATTCTTTTGTAGTTGTTTTACCATTGCTACCTGTTAGACCAATAATTGGAATATTTAATTGTTCTCTATGATAAGAAGCTAATATTTGTAATGTCTTTAATACATCATCAACTAATATAATATTATCATTATTTTTAAGTACATCTTCATCAACAACAGCATATGATGCTCCTTTCTTTAAGGCTTCTTCAGCAAATAAGTTACCATTAAAATTATCGCCTTTCAATGCAAAGAACAAACAGCCTTTTGTTATTTTTCTGGTATCTGTAGATACTTTATAAGATTGCTGATATAGTTGATATAGTTCTTGAATATTTACCATGGGCTAAAAATAAAAAAAACTCAATACAAATTGCATTGAGTTTTGATTTTTTATATAAGATAAACAATTCTTATTATCTTGATGGTTCTTTACGTCTTCTTTTTTGAGACATTGATCCTAATTTATCAGTAGCACATCTGAAACCGATAAAGTTTGTTGCCATATATTGTGGTAAATATCTACGTTGTGCAGGATCTAACCAATATTCTCTATCTCTCCATGAGCCTCCTTTATAAACTCTAGCTTTATCACTTACTAAAGTATTTCTCTTTTTAGTATCGTATTGTTGAATTCTTAAACCGCTCTCACCAATTTGTTTTGGTGTTTGAGGTGAGTTATACATTCTAGGTTTACTACTTTCATCCATATCTTCCTCATCTTTAAAATAGTTCTTTGTAGAAGCTAAATCACCATC
>CAYXAZ010000012.1:0-49030 GCA_964463085.1 uncultured Flavobacteriaceae bacterium
GACTGACAGGTCTTTGGGTCGGTTTATAATCTTGTTGCTCATTGCCCCTTTTAGGAGTTTTCCAAAGCCACCATCTTAGAAGGTGTGATTTTTACTGAGTAAGTTCAAGTTAGAAATAGTATTAGAACACAAAAGATATCTTTTCAAAAAAGGTAAAATAATGTGAGTTCGATATAGGGAACGTAGATTGTAACATAAACTATATTGATTTTCAGCACTTTGTCTGTTCGAGCGTCCCGAGTACTCGAGAAGAACTATTTAAAAAACCATTCGACTGCGCTCGAGGTGACGCTAAAGTTATTAATTCATATTTAAGTCTCTGATTATCAGTTATTGAATCAAAATGTTACGTCGAATCACGTTAAAATAGATAAAAGACATTTTAGAAGTTTGCTTTTAGCTCGTGGAGTTTAGAACAATGATAAGTCGGAAGAGTGTTTATAAATTTTCTACCTTATTCATTAAATTTTGATATACAGGCTTGTTTGGGTATAATTTTATAATTTTTCGAGTAAATTTTAATGCTTCTTGTTTTTGTTTATGTGTTAGATAATGAAATGACAAAGCATATAATAAATCTTCATTTTCAGGATTGAATTTTAACCCTTCAATTAGAGTTTTTTCAGCTTTCCTGATATTTCCTTTCTTCTCATGCAACAGACTTAAATTATAAATGACCTTTACATTGGAAGGCATAAGTTTATAAGCATTTTCCATTTCAATTATTGCATCATCTATTCGTTCTAATTCAGCCAAAAGTAATGCCAATGAATAATAAGAATATCCAAACTTTGGTTCTTGTCCTATAATTTCTCTAAAAGTGTTTTCTGAATTCTCAGTTTCGCCTAAACTGTAATATAAATTTGCCAGATTACTTCTTACAATGTTATTATTGTAATCAATTTTTAATGCCTTTTTGTATGATTCTTTTGCTTTTAGAAGATTACCTTTTTTTTCATAATAAGATGCTTTTTTAGCTTGTCCTCCCGAAAAATCTGCATTGATTTTTAGATATGCCGTAAATTCTTCTTTAACTTTTTTATAAGCTTCTATATATTCAATAGGTATTTGATTTTCGGGTAATGCTCCAAGCGCATAAAATGCTTTAATTCTTACAGCTCTTTTTTTGTCTTTTAATATTGGTAATAAATAACTCATAAAATCTAATGACTTTATCTCACTTAAAACATCTATAGTTGCTCCTCTTACCAGAGGAGATTCATCGTTTAAAAGCATTATAAAACTATCAATGTTATTTTGTGTACCATAATTTGATATTGCCTTTACTGCAGATGCTCTCGCTACTTCTGGCTGTGTATGATCTCTGACAAGCTCTAACAAAGCAGCATGAGCATTTGGATCTCTGACAATCCCCGGAGCTAATTTTTCAGAAAAATGAGTATAGTCAGGTACTCCGTATTGTTTTTTAAAAGCCTCCCATGCCCATTCATTATCTTTACCTGTATGGCATTGTGTACATGCATTTGGTGTATTATATTTTATACTCAAATCTGGTCGTGGAATCCTAAAACTATGATCTCTTCTAAAATCATTTCCCATATAAATTTTACCCGTCATATGACAATTGATACATTTTGTTGCTTCCTGTATTCCCTCATGGAAATGATGGGAAGTTGTATCATATTTTAAAGACTCATGACATTGAAAGCATAACTTATTTCCATCAAATTTCAGCTTCAAAGAGTGTGAATCATGACAATTATTACAAGAAACATTATTTTGATACATTTTACTTTGTATAAACGAACCATACACATAATCTTCATCTAGAATTTGTCCGTCAGGATGGTAAACTGGGCTTTCTATTAATTGAGGGAAATAATGATCAAGCATAGTTCCTTCAAAATTAAACCCTTCTGAGATCTGTTCTCTACGCATATGACATCTGGCACACTGGTCAACCAATTCTGTTGGAGATGTTTTAGATGTCATTTGCATATAACCATTGATCGAATTATATTTAGAACCTAAGGATTTCACTTCTTCTACATGTTTCTTACCGGGACCATGACAGGCTTCACAGCTAACATTAACAACTGAAAATTTTGTGTTGTAATCCTCACTATTTTCATTATAATTTTTACGAACATTTGTAGAATGACAATCTGAACACATACTATTCCAGTTCAACCCTCCTTTAGACCAATGTAGCCATTCTGAGTGGACTATTTTAAAATCAGGATATAGATCAAACCATCTATTTTTTATAGTATCCCAGGCAGTTCTCAAGCATTGATATTTACCATCAGGAAATTGAACTATGTATTGTTGTAATGGCATAATTCCAAAGGAATATATAATTTTATAATCATGATATTTTCCATCAGGACCTTCTGTATTCACATAAAAATCATTTTCCTTTTTAAAAAAACGAGAAGTTATACCTTGACTTTTAAATGTTTCACCTTCAAATTGCGCTAGGATAGTTTCTCTGTTTGCCATTTGCATTGCCTTTTCATGATGAGAATTTTCCCACATTTCAAATTGACTTTTATGACATTCTCTGCAATTTTCACTCCCTATAAAATTAGCATCTTCAATGATTTTTGTAGAAGAAAAAATATCATTGGTATTTTCTTTTGCTATAGAAATATATTTTTCTTTTTTATCAATACATGAAATTTGAAAAAAAGAAAAAATCAATAAGAAAAATACAAGCCTATGTAAAGAATTAATTTTTATAATTTGTTTGTTCATCATTACCTACTCGATTTAGGGTTTTGAATTTTACTATGATAATTAGGTAGTTAATAGTCTTTTGCTACTGTGTTAATAGTTGCTAAAAATCGATATGAGATACTCCTTTGCTAAGTGTCTGAAATGTTTTATTGTGATAATATATTTTTTATAACAGGTAATAGTGCATCGGCTATTCGATAAGAACCTAGATCAGAAGGATGAACACCATCTACTGTACATTCATAATGATCATCTCCCAGAATAGTTGAACCGTCCAGAAAATAGATATTTTTATCATCTTTTGACTTTCTATCTTTTACCAGATCCCTTTGAAAATCACGGTTAAATATCAGTTGTTTATAACCGGAACTGCCATCGAATTCGTCAGCATAACGAATTTTAGATACAATTAAAATTGGAGTAACAGGATGTTTTTCTCTTAGTATATTAATAAATTGCTCTAAAGTGTTTTTAATGGTTTTGTCGGCATTAGCTTCATAATCTAATATAATCAAGTTTGTATCTGATATTTGATTAATTAATTGAGCTAATTCGGGTTCTCCTTTCCCGTTTCCGGAAAACCCCAGATTTACAAACTCTACATCTAGTTTTCTACTTAATATATTTGAAAAAAGCATACCGGGCCTGGAAACACAACCTCCTTGAGTAATAGAAGTACCATATATTACAATTTTACCAGAAAGGCTAAATGCTTTTGGCGTATCTATGGAAGATTTCTGTTCAAGACCTACCAGTACGGAATTCACTCCGTTGTAGAGCGGAAAATTAATTGTGAAGTCATGTTTTTGCCTTTCGAAAGCATTATAAAGCTCAACTTGGTATTGTAAAGTGTCATGGGGAAATCGAGTAGTTTTTAAATACTTTTGAACATTTCCATCGCGTACATATAAATCAAATCCGCTTTGACCCGTAGCAGGCATGTGGTACATACTTGATTTTTCGCTCAATTGCACTTTTAACAAAATTCTTTTGCTATCTGTTTTGAATCTGATCTGTCCACCGGCAGTTTGATTTGCCAAATCGTCTACTTCTTTTGGTATTTTCCATTTTGGATGTAATGGTAGTCTTCTGAAAACGCTATCCTGTTTAACCCATTCAAAACCAACCAATTCAAATGGTTCCTCTCTTGGATCGAACCAAACAACACCATCCACATCTACCTTTTTCAGAGTCATATTTTGATCTAGTTTTTGAGCGGTCGGTATCTGGGCATGGCAACTAGAATTAATACTGATTAATACTAATAAAATTTGAGAAGTTTTAAAAAAATTAGTCATTTTTATTTATTTGCTAAAATTAAATGTACATCCGTTTTTCGTGCCAATGATCTAATAACTCTATTCATACTTGACAGGGTTTAATTTCGAAATTTCGGGACCGTCAGGTCTATAAATAGTTACCTAAACAAAAATTGTTTTGAAATATAAAAGTTGATATACATAAAACAAATCTTGTTATTTGTTTGTTTTACCATTCAATCGTATCATCAATAAATTGAATAAGGCTATTGGCTAATGCTTCTTGTTCTTCAATATTAGGATGCCCTGGTGTGTTTTTAAATGGAATAAAATGGGTATATATCTTATCATCATTCAGTACACTTACAGCTTGCTTAACATAGTCTGACCATTTTGATCCCTCTTTGGTTATATCCATATTTCCAAGAATACAAATAATATTTGCTTCGGGATAATGACTTCTAATAGTTGACACAAAATTTTTATAGGCATTGATAATAAAATCTTCATCAGGTGATTGTTTTCCAAACCTTGCTTTAAACTGGGGGTGTTCTGGTTTTTCGATTAGCCAAGAATCATTTTGAAACAAGTTAATAACAACTATATCGGGTTTATCATTTGTGAAGTCCCATTTACTAGTAGGATCAGCAGGGTTTAACCTATTGTACATTTGGGGCATTATTATTGGAAACCAACTGATCATAATGCCAATACCACTTTTACTAATACAGGTATATTCAGCATTATAATGCCTTGCAGTTACTGCTGCATAACTTAGATAGTTGTTCGTGAAAGAGCTGTCACCGGAATCTCTTCCTGAATAGTCTTCGATTGATCTTCCTGCTGTAATGGAATTACCATAAAACACAATTTTTCTATTTTTAGGAGATGATTTTGCTAAAAGTTTAGCCTTTTTATCTATTTGAAATCCATAAAATGTGGTTGTTCCTTTGTTACTCCGTTTAAATAATTCAACAGAGTGTTTTCCCTTAGATAATCCTGACACCAATAAATATTGCTTTTGAATTGTATCTGGTTTTAAAATCTGGATGCTGTCATTGTCAAGTATAATATTGTAATAATTAGTACCCGTTTTATCTTTTAATTCTGCAGAAAGCGATTCTCCTTCAAAATTTAGCCGCACAGAATTGCCCATCCAGTGAAATGCTACTCCATTCTTTTGAATGGAATCAATTCTACCTGAATACTCAATTTGAGGGTTAGAGTATTTTACAAATATATTTTGCTTACTGCTGCAACTAGCAATTAGTAATAAACCTCCTAAAAAGAGAATAAGATTTCTCAATCTAATTATGTTTTTTAATTTCATTTTTTCTTGATTTGATTAGTGTAACTCGTTGTGAAATTTCTTATTAAGAATGGTTCTCGATACAATCCGCCTCTAGCGGATCACTCGAACTGACATTGAGATAAACCTAAAAACTTAAAATGCACAACGGGTTAGTGTATATTTATTTCAATTCATCAGCATATTTAAAAATTGCAGGCAATCCTCCGGTATGCCAAAAAAGAACATTAGAATTCGGTTTTATTTTATTTTCTTTTAAGCAATTCAACATTCCATAAAATGCTCTGCCTGTATATACCGGATCTAATAATATGCCTTCGCTTCTGGCTAATTCATGTATTGCAAATCTTTCATTATCGGTAATAATTCCATAACCTGCCTTATCATAATCTTTATTTAACGGTATGTCAGAAAGTTCAAATTCCCTTTTAATACCTAACAATTTAGTTCCGTTTTTTACAATATTTAGAACAACTTCCTCTAATGAAAGTCCGTAAGTTTCTGCTTTATCTATATTTATTGGAACTAGCTCAGTTTTTAAATTGTATAGTTCAATACCTAAGGTTAAACCTGCTTGCATTCCACCTGAACTGGAAGCAAAAAAAATATAATCGATTGTTAGGTTTTTCTTAATAAGCTGTTCTTTTAACTCTTTAGTAGCATTTACAAAGCCTAATGCGCCTGTGACATTCGATCCGCCATAAGGAATAACAAAACAGTTATTGTTTTGTTTCTCTAGTTCTTTTTTCAAGATATGAATATCTTCTCCTTTTCTTTTTTCCCCTGTAAAATGAATTGTAGCGCCGAATAAAGAAGACAGTAATAAATTACCATCATATCGATTAGGTTCACTACCTCCCAACATTAAATGACATTTTAAACCGGCAATTGAACAAGCAGCAGCTGTTTGTCGGCAATGATTTGACTGCTGTGCACCGGCGGTTATAATTGAATTACAACCTTCATCCAGAGCTTTTTGAATCAAATATTCTAGTTTTCTTGTTTTATTTCCTCCTGACGCCAATCCTGTATTGTCATCTCTTTTGATAAAAATATTATAGTCAGAATAATCTTCAGACAATTTTTTCAATTGTTGAATTGGAGTTGGAAAAAATCCTAAATTAAATTTATTATCAATCACCTTTTTTTGGTTTTATATTAAATTATAGTGGTAATTCAATATTATTACTATTTATAAAGTATTAATTTTGTCATCTAATTAGGTAACTTTTACAATTTCGACAGAGATATGTTTTGTCATGTACTTAAAATAATGAGGTATTATCTTCTAAAACGACCCTTTTCTTATTAAACTGGTTTTAACTATAATAACTTCCTTTTTAGAAGATGTTTCTTTTTGTAATTTATTGATTAACAGATTGACAGCATTTTTTCCTATATCTTTAGCATGTTGTTTAATGATAGTTAATTTAGGAATTGAGAGATTAGAAACAGATTCGCTTGCAAATCCAACAATTGAAATGTCTTTAGGAACTTTATAACCCAAACTCAAAGCCACATTAATAGCAATAGTACCTAAGGTGTCGTCCGCAGAAATTATAGCATTTATTTCAGGATGTTTCTCCATAAATAATTTTAAAGTTACTTGCTTGTCTTCTTCTTTTTTGATTTTTAAAGATAAACTATCAAGCCCATGTTTTGCCAATGCACTTTTATACCCATCTTCTCTTAATTTACTTATTTTTAATTCTGTAATACTGCTAATAAATGCAATCTTGCATTTTTTTTGTGCGATGAATTCTTTTGTAATATCAAAAGTAGAAACAAAATTATTTATTATTACTTCATCACATAAAACATCTGTGACTGTTCTATCAAACATCACAATTGGATAACCTTGTTTTATAATGTCGTTAAAGTGTTCATACTCGTTTTTTAGTAGTGTATCTTCAGATGGGGCTAAAATAAAACCGTCAACACTTCCATCTGAAAGTAATTGTATGCTCTGTTTTTCTTTTTCTAGAGATTCATTAGAAATACAAGTAATAATATTATACCCCATATTGTTTGCTTCTCTTTCTATGCCATATAAAACTTTTGCCAAAAAGCGATCTAAAATATTTGGTATAATTACACCAATTGTTTTGGTTTTACCAGATTTAAGACTTGAAGCAGGTTTATTTGGAGTATAATTATATTGTTTTGCTACCTTTTGGATTTTCCGTTTGGTTGCTTTACTAATTTCATGACTATCATTTAATGCTTTAGAGACTGTAGAAATAGAAACATTTAAATTTTTGGCTAACTCTTTTAATGTTATTTTCTTTTTTTTCATCATTTCACTTCAAATTAATCGTTTTATTCGTGAGACTCTAAAAAATTAATTTCGATTTTTTAGTTAGTCGAACTAATCCCGCTTTTTTTCAGCGGGATCTCGGTTTAAAACCTCAACCCTTGGGTCGATTCCTATTATTGAGTCCAAGGCTTGCCTTGGGGTTTAATACTCTTTATTTTTCAAACAAAGTTTCCATTTCTTCTAGAGTTTTTCCTCTTATTTTAGAAATATAGTGGGTAATTCAATATTATTACTAACCCGTTGTGCATTTTGATGAAATTTCGTCTCCCGATAACTATCGGGACGAGTAAATTTTTTGCCTATTTTGGCATAAAAATTAGTATCGAGAATAGAAATTTCTTATTAAGAACGGTTCTCGATACTCCCGAGGCTTCGGGATTATCAAAAGTCACTCGAACTGACATTGAGATAAACCCAAAAATTCAAAATAACGGGTTAAACTATATATTTTTTATCTATTACAAACAACATAGAGCCTTTTTTTAATTATTGCCAAGTTTTTAATAAAAGGAAAAATTTGGAAAACTTGTTTAGTTATCCCAATTCAGGACCACTTATCAAAAATTGATTTTCTATTTTACCTGTATAATTATTTGATTTTAAGTACATTCTGGTAAAGCTTCTTTGATGAGCAAATCCGATAGAAAGCAGCCAGTCTTTAAGTTCAGGTTTGTCCAATAAAACATCTATTACTAAGGATTGCTCTTTCAATTTTTTAAACACTCCGTAAAGTAGTTTTTTAGCCAATAGAGTAGAATGAGTCATGACGGGTCCTACTTGAATATAATTACTCCCATTGCGACCAAAAACATAGCCTTTTAATTGTTTTTCTTGTTTTATTTGAAGGCAGATATCTTTTCGGCTATTTGATAGAAATCGAAACAAGCCTAACCTGTTTACTCCAAAAAGAGTTTCATCTACTCCGGCGATGTTAGAAATATCACTTTCCAATATTTGTGATATGTTAAAATCATCATCTGTATCTTGTTCATCCTTAACCATATTACTCAATCCAGTTGAAACCATCCTGCCTATTTCATATTCTTCCACAAAACCGAGTTTTTTATAGACCGGAATTCCAGCTGGAGTTGCATCTAGCTTAATAGACACACAATTTTTTAATTTTTCAATAATGGTATTTAAAAGAAGTTTACTGACTCCCATTCCACGAAAATCTTTTGAAACGAGCATCATACCTATCCATGCTACCTTATTCTGATAATTCACAGCGGTAACTGTTCCTATCACTTGATTTTCAAAAACAGCCACTAAACAAGTTTCGGGATTAGAATTTATTAAAAATTGCCAATCTTCTTCGGTTTGATTCCAATTCTCGGCATTTTTAATTTGCATAATGACTTCCATGTCGGTAGTCTGCATTTGTCTAATTCTAATTTTTGTTTTTCTCATTTTAGTCAAAAATATCTTTTAACCGATTACATAGCAGAAAAATATCCTATTAACTTACCATACATAATATAAACCAAAATACATATCAAAATAAAGCCTGCAATTGCCAATATATTTTGAAATAGGGTATTCTTGTGTTTGCCCATTACATCTTTTCGGTTAAGTACTAACAATAAACCTATGGCTATTAATGGTACTGCTAACATAGAAGACGCTTGGGCTAAAATTAATGAATAAACAGGACTCCCAACATCACTGGATACATATATCGCAATTCCCATTCCAACCAGTAGGATCAGCGTTGTAAAAACCTTTGGTATTTTTTCATCCATAGATCGTCCCATTCCTAAACCATCTGACAAAAGACCTCCGCCAATAACTGAATTTACAAGAAGAGATGAGAAAGCAGCGGAAATAAAACCAAAAGCAAAAAGATATTTAGCATAACTGCCTAAAAGCAATTCTAACTGCATGGCCATATCTGCTGCTGAGTTTATGGTGATTCCTAAAGGTTTTAAAGTAGCAGCTGCAGTTACGATAACTAAAACAGACATTAATGCTAATAAAAATACTCCTAAGTTCGAATCTTTTATACCTCTGTCTTTATCTTCTAATTTCCATCCTTTATTTTGAACCAGATAAGATTGATATAAAGCACAATGAAGCACAAAAGTAGTACCGGCAATTGCGGCTAGTTGACTAAAATTATCCATAGAGAAAGGTTTTGGAACAAAGCCTTTTACTGATGCTACAAGGTCAGGTTTAATAAAAACAAGGTTTACAACAAATGCTGTGATCATAAGCATTACCATAAACATCATTAGTTTTTCTAAGGTTTTATATAAATTTTTAGTAAAGAATATTAGCACTATTGCAAGAGGTGTAAATAAAAGAGGCCAAAGTTTAGCATCAATTCCTGTAATGGTTTCCATACCCATGCCAACACCTAAATTATTGCCAAACTGAAAACTTAGAGCTGCCAAAAAGGAACTTATACCAATAACCATAGAAAACCACCTACCGTATTTTTCAGCAATTACACCTAGTATTGATTGGCTGTGTAATACTCCGAAACGAGTACTCATATTTGTATAAACTGCCATTGAAATTGCCGCTATGAGAATTACCCATAAAAAAGCATAGCCTTGTGTTGACCCAATTTTTGTTGAAGTTGTTATACTTCCCGGTCCTAACACTACTGCAGCTAAAATAAACCCCGGTCCTATGGTCTTAAAAATATTTTTGAATTTTTGAATCATTTCTTTTAAATATTTGTTAGTAATTAAAGTGATATTCCTCTTTTCCAGGGAATAAAATCATCTTGTCCTAATTTTACTGCTTTCGGAATTGTATTTCCGCTTGCAACTTGAATAATATATTCAAGAATTTCTTCTCCTTTTGTTTCAATGGAATCTTCTCCACTAATAACAGTTCCGGCATTAATATCAATAATATCCTTCATTTTTTCAGATAATTTATGATTGCTTGAAACCTTAACTACCGGAGTAATTGGGTTGCCTGTGGGTGTACCCAACCCTGTTGTAAAAACGATAATATTGGCACCTGAACCAGCCAGCGCAGTAGTACTTTCAACATCATTTCCCGGAGTGCAAAGTAAATTTAATCCCGGTTTGGTTACTTGTTCTGTATAGTCTAAGACCTCTACAATAGGTGAAGTTCCTCCTTTTTTGGCGGCTCCGGCAGATTTCATAGCATCTGTTATCAATCCGTCTTTAATATTTCCCGGAGATGGATTATTCTTAAATCCTGAGCCAACTGCTATAGCTTGTTTGGCGTAAGTTTGCATGAGCGAAGTAAATCTTTCAGCATCTTTACTGGTAACACATCTATTGATCAAATCTTGTTCCACACCATTTAGTTCCGGAAACTCAGACAAAACGGGACTGCCACCTAATGCCACTAATAGATCGGAAGCATAACCTAGTGAAGGATTAGCAGATATGCCTGAGAACCCATCAGAACCTCCGCACTCTAAGCCTACAACCAATTTACTTAATGGTGCGGGTTTCCTTTCAATTTTATTGGCTTCTATCAATCCTGTAAAGGTCATTTTTATTGATTCTTCAATAAAGGATCGCTCACTACTGCTTTGTTGTTGTTCTAGTATATATATTGGTTTAGAAAATGTAGCATCTTTTAAAGTAATGGCATCCTGTATCATTTTTATTTGGGCATTTTGGCATCCTAAACTTAAAATAGTAGCACCTGCTACATTTGGATTGGTAATATAACCAGCCAATAAATGGCATAAAGCTTCAGCATCTTCACGTGTTCCGCCACAACCTCCTTCGTGTTTTAAAAATTTAATACCATCTACATTTGGAAATACCCTGTTTTTGATAATTTCCTCAGAAGGTAAAATAATAGATGCTGACATTAAATCTTCAATCGATGCACCGGATCTATATTGAGTAACTAAATCAGAAGTCTTTACTGTGAAATCTTTAGAAGTTACATAGCCAAGAGGTTCTAATAAAGCTGTTTTTAATACATCAACATTACGGTTTTCGCAGAATGTTAGTGGGATAACGATCCAATAATTATTGGTACCTACACTTCCATCATCACGATGATAACCCTTAAATGTTCTGTTTTTCCACTTAGAAATATCAGGAGCTATCCAACTTGTTTTTTCTTGTGTACTATCAAATTTACTGGAAGCATGTTCTACATTATCAATTGTAATAGCTGCTCCTTGAGTAATTCGTTTTGTGGTAACTCCTATTAAAACTCCATACATAAATAATTCATCACCTATAGTGAAATCATGAAGAGCAAACTTATGCTTAGCTTGAATATCCTGTTGTAACTTTCCTTTGATTTTATCAATAGTAAATTCTTCACCTTCTCTAAGGTCTTTGATAGCAACTATGATGTTGTCTTTAGGATGAATCTGTATGTAATTATTAGACATATTTGTATAATTTATTATTGAACTAATTTATTTTCGCTTTATCATAAACCACTTTTCCCCCTACAATAGTTTTTATAACCTCTAACTTACCGGAATCAAATTTAAAATAAACGAGATCAGCCCGTTTTCCAACAGCAATTTCACCTCTGTCATTAAATCCTAAGGCTGTTGCCGGATTTTTTGTACTCATATCAATTGCCTCTTTCAATGTACAGTCTGTAAATTCGATAACATTTTCAATACCTCGATGGATCAATAATGATGCTCCCGCCAAAACATTTTCTGACGGCATCATTATAGCACCTTCTTTAGTTACAACCACCTCTTGATCAAAATCAGAATAGGTTCCGGGAGACATTCCTGCCCAACGTGTAATGTCGGAGACCAAAATTATTTTGTTAGCTCTTTTTGCTTTGTAAAAGGTTTGAACCTGTTCTTTTGTTAAATGAAATCCATCCACAATAATACTGGCAAATAATCTGTCTTCTGCTAATTGAGACCAGATTGGATTATGATGTCTGTGGATGGTATTGGCACATCCATTTCCTAAATGAGTTGATATGGTTGCTCCAAGGTCAACAGCTTGATTGATTTGTTCTGTAGAAGCATTGGTATGACCCAAAGCAACTTTAATATTATTTTTTATACATTCTTTAATAAAATTCATTGCGCCTTCTAATTCAGGTGCTATGGTCACTTCAATAATTCGACCTCCTGAAGCGTTATGCCATGCTTCAAACTCATGCCAATCTGGGTTACGGACGTATTCTAGATTATGCGCTCCTCGAAAACCATTAACGGGAGAAATATATGGACCTTCTAAATGAAATCCGGGAATAGATTGTCCAAAAGATTCGTTTTCAAGAAGAATTTTATTCAGGATCTTAAAATTTCTTAATAGAACTTCATTTGACTCCGTTGTTAAAGTTGGTAAATATGTTGTTACTCCATTTTTCCATAAGCCTTCTGTAATTTTCTTGACCTTTTTTGCATCTAGATCATCACCCACAAATGAATGGGATAGATAACCATTGACCTGATGATCAATGAATCCGGGAGCTACATATATTGCTCCTTTTGATTTATTATCCTCTTCGGGATTTCTAATGAGTTTATGGATTTTTCCATCCTTGATCTCAATAATTATAGGTTTGCCATCAGCATAAAATAATGTATTCATAACTGAATTGTTAGTGTTTAATTTGTTTTTTCTTAGCACTTATAATCATATTAACTATTAAGTAAAAGTGATGATTCTTTGTCTAAAAATAAATATGTTGCATTATGTTGTTGTAATATGGAAGCTGGTATTTCTGGCGTTACTTCACTATTAACAACTCTTTCTACTGCTTTAGCCTTTCTTTTATCAGGCACACTGCAAATAATATGTTTTGATTGCATGATTCGATTTACTGACATGCTAATAGCTCGGGTCGGGACTTCTTCTAAACTCTTAAACCAACCTTCTCCCATCTGTTGCTTTCTACAAGGTAAATCCAATTTTACATCAAGGTAAGAATCTTCAATATCAAAATCTGCAGGAGGGTCGTTAAAAGCCAAATGTGCATTTTCGCCTATACCAACAAATGCCACATCTATTGGATGTTTAACAATTAGATTGTGAAGTCGTTGACATTCTGCTTTGATATCGCCTTCACCATTTACATAATGAAATGCTAATGGTTTAACGATATCTGCGAATCGTTCTTTTAGATATTTTCTAAAAGAAGCCGGGTGTGATTCTGGGATTCCAATATATTCATCTAAATGAAAACAGGTTATGACTGACCAATCAATATTTTCTTTTACCAAAACTTCCAACATTTCAAATTGAGATGCACCGGTAGCAACAATAATATTAGCCTTTCCATTCTTAGTTATAGCTTTTCTAATCAGATCTGCTCCTTGCTTTGCAGCTTTTTCTCCTAATTCAATTTTATTATTTGTAATTATTATTTCCATTATTTCTATTAAATTTTATTATTTATTTTTACCAGAATAAAGCATATAAAACTACTAGAATTATCATAATAGTAAAGGCTCCAATATTAAAAATTGGACTTGTTTTAAATAATTCTTTTGTAATTATAATTCCTTTTTCATCTTCTTTTCCTTTATGTTGAAGTAAACTTACAATGGCAATAACAATCATAGTCAGTATTGCTGTATATCCCATTTGATCCATAAAAGGCACGTCTATAAAAAATGAACTGGTTGACCACCCTTTAGGAGCTACTTTAAAATACATTGCAATAGGAATAGAAGCTAAAGCACCAACAATTGCTCCTTTGTTTGTTGTTTTTTTCCAAAATAACCCTAAAATAAATACGGCTAAAATACCGGGACTTACTACGCCTGTATATTCTTGAATATATTGAAAAGCTTGATCTATTCCTCCTAGTAAAGGTGCCATAATAGATGCAATTACTAAAGCAACAGCGGCAGAAATTCTACCCACGTTTACCGTAGTTTTATCAGTTGCATTCTTATTGATGTATTGTTTATAAATATCCATTGTAAAAATGGTAGAAGTTGAATTCAACATAGATGCCAATGAAGAAACAATAGCTGCAGCTAATGCGGCAAAAGCAACACCTTTCAATCCAACAGGTAAAAATTGTAACAACCAAGGATATGCTTTATCAGCTTGTTCAGCTGAAGGTAAATTTTGAAGTCCGGCAGCACCTAATCTTGCCATTATATCTGGGTCATTAACCATTACGTAAGCCGCAATACCGGGAACAACAACAATTAATGGAATAATTAATTTCAAAAATGCTGCCAATAAAATTCCTTTTTGTGCCTCTTTTAAAGATTTTGCAGCAAGAGTTCTTTGAATAATATATTGATTGAATCCCCAATAATATAAATTAGCAACCCACATACCACCAACCAATACTCCAAGACCGGGTAGGTTTTTAAATTCAGGATTCGATTTGTCTAAGATCATTGAAAACCTTTCAGGAACAGCATTGTAAATAACCTTGATTCCTTTTACAACTCCTTCACCGTCTGATACTGTATTTAAAGCTATATACGTAGTTGCCAAACCACCTATAACTAAAAATACTACTTGAATTACATCTGTCCAAGCAACTGCAGAAAGACCACCATATAAGGAATATGCAGCCGCAAACAAAGCTAATCCTAAAACTCCATAGATCATAGGTATTCCCATGATAGTTTCCAATGCCAAAGACCCTAAATATAAAACGGTAGCTAAATTAACAAATACGTAAAGGGCGATCCAAAATATCGCCAAAATGGTTTTTAAGTTTGTTGAATATCGTTTTTCTACAAATTCAGGAATTGTATATATTCCTTTTTCAATAAAAATGGGTAAAAAGTATTTCCCTACAATAATTAAAGTTATGGCAGACATCCATTCATAAGACGCAATTGCTAATCCTGAAGCAAAACCTGAACCAGACATCCCAATAAACTGTTCAGCAGATATGTTTGCTGCAATTAACGAAGCTCCAATTGCCCACCAAGGTAAAGATTTACCTGCCAAAAAATAATCTTCTGCATTTTTTTGATGTCCTTTTTTATCTCTTGAAACCCATAATCCTACTCCTAGAATTAATAATGCATACGCTATAAAAATGATATAGTCTAAAGAACCAAAGTTTGTTGTCATCGTCAGCTAATTATGAATTAGTAATTATTAGTTTTTTGTAAACTGTAATGTATATCAGATAAAGATTTTATTGTATCTGCAGCTTGTTCTGCAGTAATATCTCGTTGTGGATCTGCAAACATCTCATAACCTACCATAAATTTTTTTACTGTTGCCGATCTTAATAATGGAGGATAAAAAGACATGTGAAAATGCCATTCTTGATGTTCTTCTCCATCCGTTGGGGCTTGATGAATTCCCATCGAATACGGAAAAGAGATGGAAAAAATATTATCTAATTTGATGGTTGTATTCTTAATTATTTCTGCAAAAGATTGTTTTTGTGTTTCATTTAATTCACCTAAATGCGCAATTTTTTTCTTAGGTAGAATCATGGTTTCATAAGGCCAGATTGCCCAATAAGGAATAAGGGCAACAAAAAATTCGTTTTCAATAATAACTCGCTGGTCTAATTCCAATTCTTGGTGAACATAATCTTCCAGCAGACTTCTTTTATGTTTATCCCAATAGGTTTTAAGTTTTACTTGTTTTTTTACTACTTCCTGAGGTATTGATCGTTGAGACCATATTTGCCCATGAGGATGTGGATTGCTGCAACCCATACTATCACCTTTATTTTCAAAAATTTGAATATGGTTTATTCCCTCAATTTCGCCAAGTTCTTTGTATTCTTTTTGCCATAATGAAATTACCTCAGTAATAGCTTCAATACTCATTAAAGGTAATGTTAAAGAATGATCTGGTGAAAAGCACACTACTTTGCAAATACCTGATTCTGATTCAGCTTTTAATAATCCATCAGAAAATTGTTCATAAGGAATATCTTTTAATAGTGCAGGAAAATCATTAATAAATGAATATGGTTTTTCGTATTTTGGATTTACATCGCCATTTGACCGCGTATTTCCAGGACATAAATAACAAGTTTCATCATATTGAGGTTGTTCGTCTAAACAAACCTTTTCCATTTTACCTTGCCAGGGACGTTTGGTTCTATGAGGAGATACCAATACCCATTCACCTGTTAAAATGTTATATCTTCTATGCGGATTTGAATTAATATCCTGACTCATTTTTACTATTCTATAATTGAAGTTCCACCACTTGGATTTGCCTCAATGGTATCTAACTTAATATTAAACTTTTCAAAATATGCTTTTGATACTTTTTCAACAAAATCAGAAATTGCATCTTCATGAATAATATTTATGGTACAGCCTCCAAACCCTCCGCCCATCATTCGTGAACCAATAACAGCATCAAAATCTTTTGAATATTCAACTAAAAAATCTAATTCTGCACAACTTACTTCATATTCATTAGATAAACCAATATGAGTAGCATACATCAGTTTTCCAAAATCTTTTAGTTTATTTTCTTTTAATGCTTCTGCCGCATCTAAAACTCTTGTTTTTTCTTCAATAATATATTTACATCTTCTATAAATATTTTCAGGTAAAATGGTTTTAAATTCTGCCAATATGGTTTCATTAACATCTCTTAATGAATTTACTTTGGGATACTTTTCACTAATAATACTCGCCCCTTTTTCACATTCTTTACGCCGTGTATTATATTCGCTTGAAGCCAAACTGTGCGACACATTGGTATTCAGTAATAATATTTTATATGGTTTAATTTCTAAAGGAATATATTCGTGTGTTAAAGATTGACAATCCAAAAGAATTACCTTATTTTTTTTGCTCATTACGGAAGCATATTGATCCATAATTCCACACATTGCACCGGTAAAATTATTTTCTGCTTTTTGAGATAATTCAATGATGGTAAGTTTTGTTAAATTCAAATTAAACAACTCATTTAAACCATAAGCCAAACCACATTCTAAAGCAGCAGAACTACTGATACCCGAACCAATAGGTATATCACTTGAAAGCACACAATCAAAACCTTTGATTTTATCTGTTAATTGTTGTATTTCATGTAAAACTCCTAAAATATAATTTTCCCATGTTATATCGCTAACTTTAATATTTTCTAGAGATATAGAAAAGCTCATATCATAATTTGCACTGTAAATATTGCAAATATTATCAGAATTATTTTTCTTTAATTTAAAGATGATATTTTTATCAATTGCTGTCGGCAATACAAAACCATCATTATAATCTGTATGCCCACCAATAAAATTAACCCTTCCGGGAGACTGTATTGTTATTTGAGGGATAAAGTTTTTAATGACCGACATATTTTTCCGTGCGTTTTTTAGTTTTATTTAGAGGCCTCTATTCTAATGTTGTTGAAGATTTGAAAGTCTTTCGGGAAATACAAGCATTTTATAAATAGGTAATATTTCAATAAAACTCTCATCTATTGCTCCTTTTTTATTCAAAATCGCTGATAAATTTAAGCCTAAGTGAGTGGCTAGAAATCGATAAGCAGCAATTCGTTTAGAGAAGCCATAATCGTGAACTTCATTTGGCAGATGAACATTTTTCACCATATCCTCTTTTTTGTAGAGTTTATAGACATTTTTAATGTATGGGAACTCTACTTCCGGTGTATTTGATGTCCAGTCAGCTCCATTTGAAACTAACAGCATTGGTCTGGGAGCTGCGGTTGCAGCAATTTCCACATTGCTAGTTTGGTGTGTACTGCTCTTGTGAATAGGCATTCCGCTTTCACAAACACATCCTCCAAAAAAATGGGCAGAAACTTGGACTACAGGTACTGAAACGGCAATTCTTTGATCAATAGCTGTTAGTAAAAACGTTTGAGTGGCTCCACCAGATGCTCCGGTTATACCGATCTTTTTAGAATCTACAAAATCTAAAGAAAGTAAATAATCTAAGATTCTTGAGCTATTAAAAAGTTGGATTTGCAATGCTTTTTTGTCGTTATGATTAAATTGATAACTTTCACCATAACCAACCATATCATACCCAAAAACAATAGCTCCCATTTTTGCCAGTGCAGCACAACGTTTCTGAAAGTTGGGTCGAAACCTGCCGTAATTTCCAGGTTCATACCAATGACCATGAGGGCTTAAAATAGCAGGTACTCTACCTATGATCGTATCGGGTTTGTATAAGTTTCCGGTGATATATTTTCCATCAATTCCTTCAATGGCAATATTTTCAACCGTATAGCCATTCATTTGCCTTGCTGGTCTTTTAATAATGGCATTAAAAGGTTTATCCTTGTATTCGTTCAGCAGGTCAGGTAATTCAGCACCATTCAAAATTCCTTCAATGATACGTTTCTTTCTTACTTCCCATTCTTTTTTAGTAGAATAAGTCGCTTTGAACTCCTCCAATGCTTTTACAGCTTCAGCCTCTGTATAATAGTTGCGAACACACAAATTATCCTTTTGGGCTGTACTTTGTAATCCAACAAGTAAGAACAATAAAACAATAATGTAATTATTTTTATGTAAATTAAGTTTCATCTTGACTAATATTATTCATTATTGACCTATTTGTATGACAAACCAACCCAAAATCACTAAGCCGATCACAAACAACCATGCCAATAGAAAACCAGTCCAATCCTCTTTATATCTTTGTCTAAAATTGACCCATCGGGAAGCTTTCAGCCAACCGGGTAGATCTACAAGAATTAAGGCTTGTCCATAACTTCCAGCATCTTTTGATTCATCTCCATCCGGTTGATCTTCGGCAGACAAACGGTTTAAGCGTCCGAAGAATCGATTAATCGCCTCAACAGGTTCAGGAGCGGTTAACTTACTCACTACAATAAGTGCTATAAAGCCTATCAGCATAGCCCAACCAAATGGTGCAGGTTTCCATTTATAGATCAACATTAATGTATCTTGAGCCATGTAGTTAATGCTGTAATAAGTTATAAAGGCTACAATTACAGATGCCAGTGCTCCATAACGATTGGCGCCTTTCCAAAGCATTCCACCAAAGATCATAATACCCATAAAGGCTGCAATTGATTCTGTAAATAGGAAAGCTGACAGCACATTTTTGATGGTCATTGCAAAGCCTACACTTAATAAGGTCAATAATAGACCGGCCAATCTTCCTGTTTTAACCGAATTTTTATCGGTAATATCCGGTTTAAAATATGGTTTGTATATATCTTTTACAAACAGTGCTCCAAGGTTGACCATAAAGTTAGAACAAGAAGACATATTAGCAGCAAGTAAGCAGGCTATCATTAAGCCAACCAGTCCGGGAGCTAATAATGTTCTTGTGGCATAGCCAAAGGCATGTTCAGGGTCATCAAGTACTACACCTCTATGAATAACCAGTGCTGCAACAATTATACCTGTTAATGCCCATCCAAGAGTTACAAAACGTTTTACAAAATTACCATAGGTTTGACCCACTCTACAAGCACGTTCACTGTTTCCGGTGGCAAAAAGCGACATAGAATGTGGTTGTGCCGTGATACCAATTATACCATTGAGTGCCAACATAGAAAGCGTAAATCCTCCTAATCCCAAATCAGAACTAAACAATGTAAAGAAATTTTCCGGTAGATTTTCCCTCATCGCTACAAAACCGCCTACTTCATTCAATCCGCTGGGAATCAACATAAAAGAAAGGACAATAATTAACAAGCCCTGTATAAATTCTGTATGAGCAGCGGCTACCAAACCACCAAAATAACTATAAATTATAAAGGCTACGGTCATTAAAACAACCACCATGTTTGAAGAAACAGCTCCGTCAGTAGCAACTGAAATTACTTTGGCAGCTCCTTGCAACATGGCTCCCATTATGAATATAAAATAACAAATGGCAAATATGGTATACACTAATCTTACTGTTTTACCATAGCGATCTCCAACCATCTCGGCTACCGTAGTGCGATCACTTCTTCTATACCATGGAGCAATAAGCCAATAAAAGGGGGTAATTAGTAAATTTTTCCATTGATACCAGATAGTAGCAAAACCACCACTAAACGAAGCTCCCGCTTGAGCTACAGGCATCTCTGCATGTGTGCCTGTTCCGAATGCTTGCCCCATCATCGTCCACCATTTAAAGGATCTTCCTCCTCTAAAATATTGGTCGCTTGATTTGGTTTTTCTGGCAACCCAGAGTCCATAGGCAGTGATTCCTACAAAATAAACTATAAGTACAGTTAAGTCAAGATTAGTCATAAGGTTGATTTGTTTTTATTTAATGTTGATTTTAAAGTTATCTCCTGATTTTTCGATTTTCAAGAAGTCTTCTTGATTATCGTAAGACCATGCATCACTTCCTTTTACTTTTTTAGGTTTTCTCTTTTTCTTAATCAAAAAAATGAAATTATCTTCTTTTTCGCCTTTTACCGAAAGTAAACCGTTGGTGTTATCATAATTGATTTCAATATCTCTATAGTCTTTTCCTTCACCCAAGGGTTTGTGAAATGTATATTGACTTTTTCCGTTTGGATAAATCAAAATTGTATTTTTCCCGGTGTAGGCAGCATCACCAAATTGTGTGGTGTCATTAGATATTTCCAAAGGAATAATAGCACCTGATCTGATAAATAAAGGTGCCTTTTTCAACTCGTATGTCTGTGTAGTCACAGAACCACCTGAATAGGTTTTACCTGACCAAAAATCGATCCAGTTATCACCTTTAGGAAGTGTGATTTCTGCTGTATTGTCATCAGAAATGAGGGCTTTAAAAAACAGGTCATTTCCTAATTTATGGCTGAATTTTTCTATAGAAGTTTCTTTAAGCAAAGAGCCTCCATATAGATGAGCATCTACCAATGTACTAAAAATATAGGGTACTAACTGATAGTGTAGATTAACATAGTACCTATAAATATTGTTTGTTTCTTCGTCATGATACCAAGGAAGGTGATTGGTAAACGGACCATTTTGCCCGCCGTTGATCATACTGGTAGTCATTGCACCAAATTGTGCATAGCGAATTAGCTGAGTTTTAGTAGATTTTTCTTCATAAAATCCGCCCACTTCACATGCTAATGCTCCGTATCCGGCTGCTGCGGAGGTGTAAATATTGGCGATCTGCAACTTCAATCCTTCATAATTACCTTTAAAATCACCACTCCATCCCAGACTTAGCTTATTGATGCTTGCAGCAAATTCACCTTGATGCGAAAATGGACGAGCTAAAATAATGGCTTCCGGGTTTTTCTTTTGGGTATAATCATACATATTGTCATAATAGTAATGCTTGAAATCTCGAATAGAAATTCTACCAATGGACGTGGTAAGCGTATCACCAAAATACATATTGTCTTGTCCCAATTTTGCATCTAACATACTGATCGAATCCGCAAAATAATATTCTGCCTGATCGACTTTCCAACCATACACACCTTTTTTAAATACCTTATCCAATTTGGAATTCCACCATTTGACCGCCTCAGGGTTGGTAAAATCAAGGTGTACTCCTTCTCCTTTCCACCATTCAGAAGGTTTGCCTTGGTTTACTACGTACTTATTCTCAATAACAAAGTCATAGTCAGGGGATTTTTGTACTGGCACATCTCGAGCACTTATATTTAGAGCACCTGTAACCCACAGAATTACTTTTACACCATTTTCATTGAAGGTAGTTATCATTTGTTCAGGTTCAGGGTATCTTTCTGTATCCCAGTTAAAATCGTTATAACTCATAGACCAAGGGCTGTCTATAATGATACCACTGACAGGAATGTTATTTTTTTTATATAATTTCAACAGCATTTCGGCTGATTGTCTTGTGTTCAAACTATCTTCCCATACTACGTGACCTAATGCCCATTTTGGGGTAATAGGCGGATTGGGTTGAGAGATTGCATTATAAGTAACAATTAACAGGATGAATAAAAAGGTCTTGTTTTTCATAGTTTTATTTGTACGGGGACTTAGTTAGTATCTGCTTTTTCTAAGATATTGGCATCAGCTAAAATATTAGGTCAGTTGTTAAAATGGTTAATAAATTTCAAATATAAATGATTTACTTGTCATTACAAGTTAGTATTGAAAAAATATTACATCTAATGAGTTCGGTAAGAATAAATTTAAAAGATTAAATGGTCTAGTTTAAACCTATCAGATTGAGTTAGAATACATAAAACTAACGAATCAATACCTCAACTTTTACTTCATCATCATATTTAACAAAGCGTTTTATTGCTGACCTATCATAGCCCTCCAAAAAAATACTGTCAGTAAGTTTACCAGATATTCTTAAGGAAGAATCCATATCTTTTGATATATTTTCACCACTGAACACTACGTTTTTATTATTATGTAAATAATAAACCAGTTTAGTTGAAGATTTTATATTCACATTTTTGAACTTAATATTTCTGGCATCAATACTTGCCAAGCCTAACCTTGATGAGATATATGTATTTGAAATTTCGATATCACGGATAGCCATTTCGGGCAATCCCCGAAGAAATATAGCACGCCCTGCATTGAGACAAACCACATTATCGATATAAATTTTTCTAAATTGAGGTGTAATTTCACTTGGCACAGGGATGTTTTGTGTATCTTCCTCTTCTATCAATTCATCCAAACTTGCAGCCTTATTATCATAAAACATATTAAAACGGATTGCATCTGTTTTGATGTTCTTCATTAATATATCATTAATAAAAATATTTTCAACTATACCTCCTCTTCCTCGAGTAGTTTTAAATCGCAGACCAACCTCTGTACCCATAAACTGGCAATCTTTTACCGAAACATTTCGAACTCCTCCTGACATTTCACTACCTATGGTAACTCCGCCATGTCCGTGGTACACAATACAGTCGGCTATCACAATATTTTCTGAAGCCACAGCCCGTTTCCTGCCAAATTCATTTTTACCTGACTTAATGCAAATAGCGTCATCACCTACATCAAACGTAGAATTATATACCAACACGTTTTTACAAGATTCTATATCAAGACCGTCTCCATTGACTGAATACCATGGATTACGAACTTTGATATTGCGGATTACGACATTTTCACAAAGCAACGGGTGAATATTCCATGCAGGGGAATTTTGAAAAGTAGGACCATCTAATAATACATTTTTGCATCCGATGAGACTGATAAGAACAGGTCTTAAATATTCCCGGGCATCGGCATAATCTTGTAACGTTGGCTTAGGATTGTTTTCCAGAGATTTTACGAGTTCTTTGCCATTTACAGCTTTCTCTGACGGCCACCAAACGGTTGTTCCGTATCCTTCTCGTAAAACACCTCCTGAATTTACGAGTTCTTTCCATTGCGGTTCGGTCATTTCATTTTTCAAAACGGGTCGCCACTTGTCTCCTGCACCATCAATGATACCAGCTCCTGTGATGGCAATATTTTCTAAATTTTTACCTGAAATTGGTGATGTACATCGAACTGTAGGTAGCCCTTCCCAACTTGTTTCTATCAATGGGTAGTCTTCAAACTTACTACTGAACAATAACAATGCACCTTTTTCCAGATGAAAATTGATATTGCTTTCCAGTTTTATTGGTCCGGTGGTCCAAATCCCTGCCGGTACAATTACTTTTCCTCCACCTGCCTCAGCACAAGCTTGTATTGCTTGATTGATTGATGAGGTGTTGTCAAAATTACCATTGGATTTGGCTCCAAAATCTTTGATATTTACTGAATATTCAGGGAATTTAGGAAGGCTTATGGAAGGCATGTCGAAAGGTAAGTCTGAGATATATTGTGCTATTTCGTCTGTTTTGTTTACAGGGTTTTGACAGGCGTTACCAATCAATAACAAAATAGTTACCAATACACAAAAAATTCTTATATCATATTTTAACATACGCTGGTTTCGATTTTGTTGACAATTTTTTTCAATAGGCTATTCAACAATTTCAAATTCTCCTTGTAAGCCTTCTGTAGAATTTGGTGCAATCCAAACGTGAAAATCTCCGGGTTCAACTACGGGTTCAAAATTTTTATTTAATACCGCCAACTCTTTAGTTGATAGTGTAAAACTTACCTTTTTCGATTCTCCGGGTTTTAAACTAACTTTCTGAAAACCTTTTAGCTCCTTGATGGGTCGTGTGGTAGATCCAACTAAGTCTCTCACATATAATTGCACCACTTCTGTACCTTCTTTGCTACCAGTGTTGGTAATCATTGCAGAAAGCTTGAGTGCTCCGTTTACAGATATTTTATTGTTTTGGATTTCGAGCAAACTATATTCAAAAGTGGTATAACTCAACCCAAACCCAAAAGGGAATAGAGGTTCACCACTAAGGTCAATATATTTATTCCCTTGAGGGCTTCCACTGTTTCTTCTACTATAATAGGTAGGGAGTTGCGCAACTGACCTTGGAAAAGAAGCTGTAAGTTTTGCATAGGGATTATGTACTCCAAATAGCACATCAGCAAGAGCATTACCGGTTTCTGTTCCCGGATGCCATGCTAAAAGAATACTGTGTGTAAGATCTGTTACATTAGTTAGGTCAAGAGGTCTGCCGTTAAATACAACCAATACAATGGGCTTGTTATATTTTTGCAAACTTTTCAAAAAATCAACCTGTTCAGTAGGAATCGTTATATCTGCACGATTACGACTCTCGCCGAAAAATTTACTCGGTTCGCCCAAACAGGCAATAATATAATCTGTATTGGTAGTAACTTTATCGGTAATACTAATTCCTTTTGAAGCATTTGATTTAATTCCGTCAAATGCAGTTATTACATCTTCGAACTGTCCGGTTGACTTCCACCATCCCATCACATCTGTTTCTTTGGCAAATGCTCCTACCACAGCAATTGATTTAGCTTTGGGGTTGACAGGTAGTATATTGTTATTATTCTGTAACAATACCATAGATGCGGCTGCCATATTTCTGGCTTCTTTTCTGTGAGCATCCGACAAGAAAATTTCTTTGGTATTGTCTTTTTCAAGATAGGGTCTGTCAAACAAACCCAATTTGAATTTTACATAAAGAATCCTTCTGACAGCATCATCAATATATTCGATAGAGACTATTTTATCTTTTAAAGCATCTTTTAATTTTTTATAAAAGATGGTTTTCATCTCCATATCCACACCTGCATTTAAAGCCAGCTGAGCCGCTTCTGTGGTATCTGCGGCAATTCCGTGCCATAATAAATGTTTCACGGCATCCCAATCACTCACTACAAATCCTTTGAACTTATAATTTTGTTTCAATACTTCTCGAATACCATAAGTATATGCTGTTGCGGGGATACCATTGATATCATTGAAAGCGGTCATTACTGTAAGTGCACCCTGATCAATGCCTGCTTTGAATGGAGGTAAATACACTTCATGAAGGGTTCTGTCTGAGATGTCAGTAAATTGTTTTCCACGACCACCTACTGCAGCGCCGTATCCCACATAATGTTTCATACAGGCAGCTATACGATCAGGAGATGACATGTCTGACCCCTGAAATCCGCGAACAACAGCTGCTCCAAAAACAGCATTGAGGTAAGGGTCTTCTCCATAACCTTCAGCAATTCTTCCCCATCTGGGATCTCTGGCAACATCTACCATTGGGGCAAATGCCCAGTCCACACCTTGAGCTGATGCTTCTTTTGCCGCTATTTCGGCTCCTTTTTCAACCAGATCAGGAGACCAGGTACTTGATTGCGCAAGTGATGTAGGAAAAATGGTTTTAAAGCCATGAATTACATCATGACCGAAAATAATAGGAATGCCCAGTCTTGATTCTTCAACGGCTAATTTTTGATAAAAATCTCTCTCCTCAAAGGAATAAAAATTCCTTCTGTTGACTAAAAGTGAACCCACTTCACCTTTGCGAATGGCATCAATAGTGGTACTATCAATACGCTGGTCTCCTTTATTATTTAATTGCGATAGTTGCCCTAGTTTTTCGGCTAAGGTCATTAACGATAGTATGCTGTCGATCTTATAGCTAATTTCTTGCTCATAATTCAAAGTTGCTATATATACATCATTGACTTTTTCTTTTGACTGAGGTTTGCAAGAAAACAATACACAAATTATCAGTAATGGTATAATATTTTTAATGCTTTTATTTTTTATCATTTTATTTTTTTAAATGAGGGTTATTTATTTTTATGATAATCGTGCTGTGTCTAATTTTAGGTAATAATTTATTTTTCAATACTTTGATCATCCTGTGTCGCCAATTCATGCATTCTTGCCATGGCAATTACCGGATTATGACCTAAGTAATCTTTACAAGGCACGTTGTATTCTGTATGTGGTTTACGCTGTAATTCTTTTGGACTGCCTCCAAGTGGATGATAAAACTCCCAAACCGTACCTGTCTCATCAAATACTCTAGCTGTATTGTCCAAGGCTTTTTCAAGGAGTTTTGCTGCTGCATCTTTTCGTCCATAATTTAAACATCCTCGTGCTGCCCAATAGGTCATACTGTTCCAAGCCGGTCCACGCCACATTCTTAATTCAAATTTTGGGTCTTTAACTCCTACGGAAGCAATAGGATGTTCCGTAAAAAATACTTCCGGGTTAAGCAGATATTCATCAATAAAACGGTTGGCTTGCTCTTGGGTTGCAGCACCAACCACAATTGGCCACATATTTTCCAAGGCTGTTTGCTTTAGGGAATCATCTTTAATAGCCCAGATATCGTAAAACATTCCTTCCTTATCTGCATACAGTTTGTCTTGAATAAACTGTTCCAATTCTTTTTCTCGTTTTTCAAAAAAGGTATGATTAAAGCCCAAGTCTTTGGACCAACGATTTGCTGTTTTATAGAGTAAATACACATGCGAAGTGGCATCCACACATGCCCATGCTCCCATTTCTGTATCATCGAAACGAATGCCTTGATCTATACCACTTTCCCATTTTTTAATAAGAATATCATTGTAAAAGAAACCTTCTCCTTCTGCTTTTCTGGCATTTTCAAACCAGGTGATTTGACGTACAAGTGTGGCATAAAATGTATTCAAAATCTCTTTATTACCTATTTGTTCAATATAGTCTTGAACTGCCACTACCCAAACGGGTGGATGACCGGCAGCTTTTTTACTCCACGATACTTCATCTCTTTTAACAGACATGTTCGGTACATCTTCTCCGCCAATCATCCATATAGAACCGGGTAAGAGTCCACTCGGTTCTTGATTTTTGACATCATTATATAATTGATGTAATGCATGTGTTGGATAAGATGGTATTACATCAATAATTTGGTGTACAATATCCCAATGTCCAAAGGCAGGACCATAGACATATCCCGGACCAATTTCTTCCCAATCATAATCGAATGGATAAGTGGCTGGATGTGTACTTTTTTTATGTAAATCAGCCACATATCTAAGCATGGGTTGCCAAGCTTTTTTTCCTAATTGGCTAGTTTCTTTATTAAGCGATTCCCAACTATCATTTTGGGCTGATTTAGTTACTGTCTGATTTTTAGAGGTAGGGTTACATGATATTGAGAATACCAGCAAACATAAAATCCACTTCATCTGTTTTTTTATTTGTATGGCAACTTCTCTTTAATTATCGAACGAAATGGTTTGTATGTAATTAAAGTTATACTGCTTTTATATATAAGCTTTATATTTCACTTTTATAGACACTTTTTTATCATTAATTACATTAATTAATTGAACTGATGAAGTGTTGTTATTATTTGTTAGAGCAAACTTATTCTAAATTTGGGTTGATATTTATTAAATCAGTGGTTATAGTTTAGGATTTTAAACATATTCAACTTCATAACTGTCCGGTTTAAAGACAAAAGACCGCTTCGCTAAAAGACGTAAGACGCAAGACTATTTGTAACTCTCTATTTTTCAGAAATTTGCAAAATTAGATAATTTCAAATATTGAAATATAATGTGAATTTACAGCCTACTGAAATCAAATCGTTCAAATCATAAAAGCCTCTAACCTTAACTACATCAATACATTCAAAGGCTTACCAAAATTTTAACCGGATACTAGTGATTCAGCTTACTGAAAATCAACATGTCTTGAGTCTAGCGTCTAATAATCTATTATCGCCATATTAATAGTTTACTATTCATCGATTTATGAATAATGTACACCTAAGAGTTAAAATGCTTTTTTCCATTCATCAATCTCCTGCCATTAAAACAGGAAAATCTGAATTTGAAATATGTGCTTCTGCCATTTTCAGAATCAATTCCTGATATATTTTTGGTTTGCTTTGAGATAAATCTGTTGTTTCTTTCGGATCATCTTTGATATTAAAAAGTTCTGTTATCGTACTTTCTGAAGATCTTATTTTGACCATCTTCCAATCGCCTTTCAAAATGGCCTGTCTTTCCAAGCCATCTGAGATAAGCTCCCAATAAAGGTAATCATGCTCTTTTTGAGTCTTTTCTCCTAACAGGGTTGGTAAAAAGGAGATTCCATCTATATCTGGTATTAAGTTGATGTCAACCAATTCTGCAATTGTGGGCATCACATCCCAAAAAGCAGAAACATGATCAGTTTTGCCTGCATTTATTTTACCCGACCATTTAGCTATCATAGGAACTTTAATTCCCCCTTGATAGAGATCTCTTTTATATCCTCTAAAACCACCGGCACTATTGAAAAAATCTGGATCTGCACCGCCTTTATAATCAGGACCGTTGTCGCTGGTAAAGATCACTAAGGTGTTATCTGCAATACCAAGTTCTTCTAACTTTGCAAGTATTTCTCCCACATCACGATCTAATCTGGATACCATTGCAGCGTAAGTTGCGTGTGGAAACTCTTGTGAACAATACGTCCCAACATTCCAACCCGGACCATAATCACCTCCTTCTCCTGCTTTGTAAGGAGTTTCCGGAAACTTACCTTTGTATTGTGCTAGTATTTCATCATCCGGAACGATTAGCTCAAGATGCGGAATGATAGAGGCTAAATAGAGGAAAAATGGCTCGTTTTTGGAGTTTTCAATAAATTCAACGGCTTTCTTTTGGATCAAATCACTGGCATATACCTCTGTATGTTCGCCATCATTTCCTTCCAAGATTATTTTTTTATCATTATTCCACAAGTGTTTTGGATAATAACTATGTGCTTGCCGGTTACAGTTGTAACCAAAAAATTCATCGAAACCAAGGTTATTTGGGTCACTTTTACTACCGATAAACCCGAGTCCCCATTTGCCAAAAGCACCTGTTTTATAACCTTGCTTTTTTAAAATTTCTATCATGGTAAAACCCTCATTCATAGCAGCTTGACCTTCTGGTTTAACTTCTTTATTTCCTCTTATTGAAACATGACCGGTATGCATACCGGTCATCAATGATGCACGAGATGGTGCGCAAACCGTGCTACCTGCATAATGATTGGTAAACACAAGTCCTTCGTTTGCCATTTTATCAATATGCGGGGTTTTAATTTTTTGCTGTCCATATACTCCTAAATCACCATAACCCAAATCATCTGCCAGTATATAGATAATATTTGGCTGTTTTGTTTTCTTTACTATTTCATTCTTCTTCTTGGCTGGCTGACAACTTAATAAAACAATCATCAATACATAGGAACTGATCAAAAAGGATTTGTTTGAAAATTTATGCATAACTGTTTTCATATTTTATAAATTAAATACTAATTATTGGTTTTAGTCAAGGTACTATCTGCTCCAATTACTGTAACCATTCCCGATTCAAATACGCCAAGATCCGGTGCCTTATTTTTATAATTAGAGAACACTTTATCTCCCTTTATCCAAGAAATTTTTTGATCAACAGTTATCAAATTTTCATCATAATTAATGCTAATGATGTTTAATTCTTGTGAATTAATTTTAATAACATCTCCATCTATCAAACCAAAACCGTTTGTAAAAAACAAAGCATCCTTAACCGGTATAATTGTACCGGATCCTTGCGAAATTATCTCCGTCAAAGCAATACCTTTATCTATAGCACTACTACTAGTTTTTAGTTGATATTTACTATTTTCGGGATTCTCAAATTGTGGATCACCTTCCATATTATCCCATGCATCTTGTGGGTAAAATTGTTGAAATTTTTTAATAGTTGTATTTGATCTTTGAGGAGGATCCATAAGACCGGCATCTGTAAAATAAAACACTTCTGCATTGGGTTTTTCTGAATAGATATTATTATTAAAAACCTTACCAAATTCTGGTGTTGCATTCCAATCAAAACTAATCTGCGCAGTTGATGATGCTTTATCATGCAGAATGTTAGCATTTTGGTAAAAAATATTATTGACTACAACATTGTCACCATAAGCTACATTGGTATATCCTTCTTTGGCAGGTTTAAAGAGATTTGTTAAATACTCCATCCCGAAACCATTTTTGCTAACAATTTCAGCAACTTCATATCCTTGTGCTTTATTTGCTTCTATCATGGCCAGCACAATTTCATTGCTGCCGCACTCGGCAATTACATTATTATAAAATCGGTTGTGTTCATTATGCCATGCTTCAGGATTTTTAGCTCTTCCTAAATAGTTTGCCCATGACATTCCGCCCAAACTTCTTCGAAATATATTGCGTCGAATTATCGAATAATTTCCTGCATATTGTATACTTGGGGCAGGTGAAAATCCAAAAAAATTATTTTCAATTACATTAAACATAGATCGTTGAAAAGGTTCATGTCGCTGGCTTTCAACTTCCATACAGCGCCAAACTCGATTGATAAGTGTATTGTTTCTTACTACAGATCGTTGAACACCCAAAAGAACAAGTGAGGTATGTGTGGCATCTCCAAAGAAATTATTTTCAATAAAATGCCCTTTCCCACCATCTAAACTCAGTAAATCTGTTCCACCACTAAAATAGTTATTTGTTATACGCATTCCATCTCCAGTATACCTAAATCGACAATTACTCCATCCAAGACCATCGGTAAAATGACAATTATTGATTGTTATATGATGACTTCTATAACTCAGTAACCATCTATCTACTTTCGAAGCCATGATTCCTTCTACTGCTATAAATGATTTATCGTTCAGAGAAATAACTACAGTGCCAAGTGAATCTGGCAACTCATTCATTTGTTCAAATACAGCCTTGTGTTTATGCTCTGCCCTATAAATAATATATGCATTTTCCTTTCCGGAATTGATAGGTGCAATAGGTGTATGTTTATATATACCATCTAACAATATGGCTGTTTCTCCAGATTTTAATGAGTTATTTGCTTTTTCAAGAGACCATGGCGCATTTTTGGTACCCGGATTTTTCGCTGTTCCATTAGGAGAAACATAATATATTGCAGAATTCAATTGTTTTGAAGCCGTTTTATTTTTCGTTGTGTCAATACAGCCATAAAACAGACCAATAAGTAAAAAAGCGGATATTGAATAAACTCTTGTATTTTTCATATTAATTAGATTTATTATTTTTTAAAATAGCTTTCACCAACAAATGACCTTTAAAATTGATATTTAACTTACCGTTACCAATTATTTCTCCAAGTTTCTTGTTATTTTCGTAATCAATAATTTCATAGGTTTTTTCTTTCAATCCACGAAACTCTATATTTCCATTCCAATCATCAGCGTAAAAAGCGTAGTGCAAAACACCATCTTTTAATATGGAATGTGCTTCTGGTTTATCGTAAGCGATATCATATAAATTAAGGTACTCTCCTTTACTAAGTGTGTAATCATTATAAATTTTCAGCCATTTGGTGAAAAGATTCTTACGTTCGGAGGATAAAAACCCGGGGTACTTTACTCTAAGAAAATCAACATTATCTTCTTCTCGGCTAACAAACATGGTTCCAGGTATCCCTCCAACACCAATCATTGACGGAAAATTCTCTGGTGTATATTTTCTTTCTATGTGATCTCCATAAAATGCTGCTGTAGATCCCATCAACGCTTTTATCGTTTTCCCTCTATGTCGGATTTGCCAAGTGGTATTAAAATCTGAAGATACGGGCTGATTGTAAAAGGGCATTTTGTAAAACGAAGGAAACATCCCGCAAGGACATACTTCTAATATAGCATCAGGTTTTAATAGTATTGTCTCTTCATATAATATTTTATAAATTTCAGGAAGTGCTTCTACAGATTCTTCCGGAGATTTATGCTTATGTTCTTTAGCATAACACTTACCAACTGAATTGATAAGTTCTTGATCTACCTTAAATCCGTCATAATCCCATTCTCCTATAAATTTTCTAGCCATTTGTCGATAATAATGCTGTACTTCTTTTACTGCCGGACATAAAAATGGAGTTTTCTGGACTCCCATAAACATAGTATTAACAGTTTCTCCATCCTTGTTTATCAATAACCATTCAGGATGATCTGCAGCTAACTTTTCACCAGCGATACCTGTGGTAATCCATATTTTTATTTTCAATCCATTATCATGAAACTTTTTCACAAAGTTCTTCATGCCCTTCTCTCCAAGAGGGAAAGTATCATCTCGAGGTTCGTAATCACCATTATAATAAAACCAACCGGCATCAACTGTAGCTACTTTGAAACCAAAATTTTTGATGATAGGTATCATTTCAAACATTTGTTCCTGAGTAAAGTTGGGTCCAAAACCCCAACCACACCATATTGGTTCATAAGCATCATCAACGGGTTTAGGCATTTTAAAACCATTTTGAGCCATGATTTCTGAATACGTTCTTAAACCATTATAATAATCTCCATTGTGTACTGCAATTACCATAGGAATGGTTTTATAAGTATCCTTGAATTCAAGCGAGTCTCTTATATATTCAATACCAATTTCAAAGTAATTTTTTTTATTGACTTTAGCCGGGAGTGAAAGAAGTGTTGGTTTTTCTCTTAAACTGCCAATTAAAATTCCAGATTCTTTATTCCATACATCAAGTACCGGTAATCCGCCTCCCATTTCGCCTTTTTCAAATTGCTGTCCCTGATAATTTTCAAAGGAAAAATTCTCTGTTACCGGCAATATCCAATCAGGTCTCTCTTTATAGGAACCACCTTGCAAAATCCAAAAATCGTGTTTGTTATATGAATTATTAATAAGGGAAGCATCTAGGATAAACTTATTGTTTACTTCTTTGTCAATGGTAAGGTTGTCAGTTGAATTGACATTCTGATAAGTAATATTAATAATAGCAGCTTCAGGGAATTTTTCATAGATATCAATACTCATTCTCTTTTCTATTATCGATTTTAATGGACCATCGGCATTAGCAAAAATTGTCAGGCGCTTACCAATACCATAATTGTTTTCTATTTCTGAAAATTCAACTTTTTCATCATTGACAACAAACTGCTTTATTTCTTCATCATTGACAACAATATAATGTGGAGTATCACTTTTTGAAGTCATGGTTAACCATTTGCCTTCAATTTTTCTAAAAATCTTGATTCCTGTTGAATCATCGATCTCCAGTTTAATTTTATCACTTTTAAATGAGTGAATATTCTTGTCCTTTTCAAATACAATCCCCTTTTTATCTGAAGTGCATGAAAAAAGTATTGAAAATCCAAGAAAAAGGATGATCAAAAATCGTTTTAAATTATTAATTGTCAGATTCATATTATTAATATAGCCCTTTTGTATTGTGACTATTTGCTTTTGTTTTTTTTAAATACTGTATCTTCACATTTGTTGACTTTCAGGGTAATCTACATCATGTGTAATTTAAATTTTATCTTAATTCCATCAACATCAGTTCCACCCTAATCAAAGGTTATTTTACTTTCAAACGTTCATACATTGTATTGGTTTATAATTCTCCACTTATTTGATAAATTAACATTTTCGAATTAACATATACTTGTATTTACAAGTTGTGATAAAAGTGCAAAATAAATAATATTTTATAAAAATCCTATTAGATGTGACACTAATTCAAGATGCGCGTATTAAAAATTAATACATAAATAGTTCCAGATTTACATTACTACCTTAAAAAGACAAGTTTTTTATTTATATCTTTTTTATAGGTAATTATAAAATTTACAAGGCTTGAACTCAAATACTAACTGTATACATATACTATAGTATTCATCAGGACTTTTAGTGTTATTCTATATAGAAAAATATGTATTTACTTGATATATAATTTTATAATATTTGGATTTGTCAATAAATTTAATAACTTTGGTGTAAATTACAGCTTGTGTTTACAAGTTACACCTTAATTTTATATTTTATAAGGTATTAGACGGCAACAAAGTATTTTTTGTGAATAGCAATAAAAAAACCTTTGAATTTATTAAAAGAAAATAGTTTATTTATTTTACTAAAATTTTATTATAATCTAAGAGATCATTATAGTATAAATCAACGCAATTTGGAAGATTATAAAGAAATAGAAGCCATTTCTTGGAAAAAATTGAAGAAAGGTAATATTGTTGCCTTAGGAGAGATATATGATTTATATATCGATGATTTATATTTGTATGGAATGCAACGCTCAGAAGATAAAGATTATGTCATGGATTGCATTCATGATCTTTTTTTAGATCTTTATAAATACAGATCCAAACTAGCCACAACTAATAATGTTAAATATTATTTGTTAAAATCACTTAAACGAAAGCTAACTAGACAATACAAATCAAAGGTAGTTCCGACCTCTAATGAATATCATTTCGAAAGTAGTTATACACAGGGGAATTACTCAAAATCACCTGAGGAAGAAGTTATTGAATTGGAATACGTTGAGGAAAAAACCCATAAATTGACAGAAGCTCTTACTTATTTAACTAAACGACAAAAAAAAGGATTGTCTTTAAGATTTAATGAAGAAAAATCATACGAGACAATTGCAGAAATTATGGACGTTTCTGTTCAGACTTCCAGAACAATTATCTACCGAGGAATTAAGACTTTGAGACAACACATTCCATTATTTCTATTTTATTTAGGATATCTCTATTAATTTTATAATACTATAATATTATAAAGGTAATTGGTCATTTAGTTAAAGTCATTGATTAATTGAAACTTGCAAATGGTAATACTGCTAATAGCCGTCGGAATCAAAAGCATGTTTTTTTGTTCTTTTCTTACTTTCTTAGTATTTGCTCATTTTGTTCACCCGATATCGCAAAAATTGCTTCAAGATATGATCTCTTTCTGTTGATTGGGATTAGGGCAATAAAATACAATTTTTGCTGAGGATCACAAAAAGTTATGATGAGTTCAGCAACAATATTTTGTAAGTTTCAATTAATAATCATAAAAAAGTGTCTATAAATGTGAAATACATTACTTATATATAAAAGAAACATAGCTTTAATCATTTGCAAACCTTGTTGTTTGATAATAATAAGTGTTTCTGTATATAAAGATAGATTACGAAATGAGTTTTACACCTATTACTGATAAGGATAAGATACAGTTGAAAAACAAAATAACAGCCTCTATTTATTCATATAAGAGAAAAAAACAGCGTATAAGATATAGTATCGGAATTGCAGCATCAATTGTAGTTGTTATTTTCATAAGCTTGTACAATTATAATACTCAATCTTCATCAATTGACAACTTTGTAAAAACAGTGAAAAATATTGATAGTGAAAATTTTGATAATGTAAAACTCATTTTAACAGATAATACAAAATTAGAAATTACTGAAGATAATACGACCATTAAATATTCAAATTCAGGACAACAGGTTAAAATCGGATCCTCAAAATCAATCAATCAATCGGTAGTTAATAATGATAAAACTGCTTATAATACTTTGATGGTTCCCTATGGAAGAAGATCGAAAATTGAGTTATCAGATGGGAGCATGGTTTGGTTAAATTCAGGTTCTAAATTAGTATATCCGGTAGCTTTTAATGGAAACAGAAGAGAAGTATATCTAGAAGGAGAAGGAATTTTTGAAGTTGCTCACGATAAAGATCACCCATTTATTGTGGTAGCTGAAAATCATGAAATAGAGGTGTTGGGAACGGTTTTTAACGTTACTAATTATACAGATGAAAATTCTATTGGCACGATGTTAAAGAGTGGAAGTGTACAAATCAATTATAAAGGAAACTCTTTCTTTAAGCCTAATGAGAAGATAAAAATTTTACCGGGATCATTAGCTGTTTATAATAAAAATGAAAAACAGATAACGACTAAAAAAGTAGATGTAGATAGTTATTTTTTATGGAGAGAAGGCATATTTATTTTTAAAAGCAACAATATGAATTTTATAATGAAAAGGTTATCTCGATATTATAATGTGGACATAGTTATAGAAAATAAGGTTTTGGCAAATCAAACCTTTTCAGGATATCTGGATCTAAAAGAGAATGTAGAAAATGTAGTTCAAATAATTCAAGAGACAACAAATTTTGAATATACTAAAATAGGAGACACTAAAATAATCATTAACTAAACTTTGAATAAAATATGATAAAAAAGCATTAAAATTAACTCTTATTAAAAAAAAGCCAAAAGATGGACCAACATCTTTTGGCAAGAAAATTAACATTACTGTATTGAACAGTAATATTTATTAACAAAATACAAAATTATGAAAAAAAGTATTACCCCTAACCCTTTAAGGGTACAAAAAACCTTAAAGACTTATTTAAGAACCATTATGAGAATTTTTCTTTTAATAATTAGTATTGGACTTACTTCTGCGTATGCAAACCCATCATACACCCAAACTAAAATTGATATTGACGTTAAAGAACTAGCACTTGAAGATTTATTTAAAAAAATTCAAGACAAAAGTGAATTTATCTTTTTTTATAAAGATGATGTTCTTGATAAGAATATCAGAGTATCGTTAGAACTAAGAAAAGCAACTATATCAGAGATTTTAGATACGGCTTTTACCAATACAGATTTAATTTATAAAATTGATGACAGACAAGTTGTTATCAACAAAAGACCCAAAACAACATTTCGGAGTTCTAGTATTGAAACTAAGCAAACAGTACAGGAATTAACCATTTCAGGAGTAGTTTCAGACGTTGCTGATGGCACACCTTTACCGGGTGTTAGTGTGCTGGTTCAAGGAACCTCTACGGGAGTATCAACAGATTTTGATGGTAAATATTCTATTAAAGTACCTAATAATGAAGTATCGTTAGAATTCTCTTTTATTGGCTATAAAAAGCAAATTATTGCTGTTGGAGACCAAACTACTATTAATGTTAAACTTGTACAAGAAGCATCACAATTAGACGAGGTTGTTATTATAGGTTATGGAAGCGTTAAGAAAAGTGACCTTACAGGTTCTGTAGCTTCTATAACTGCTGAAGACATAGTAGCTTATCCTACACTTGATGCTGTTCAGGCATTGCAAGGTAGAGCTGCCGGAATTTCTGTTCAATCAACCAATGGTGAGCCAGGATCGGGTTATAATATCCGAATTAGGGGTAACACCTCTATTAATGCCAGTAATGATCCGTTGATTGTTGTAGATGGTTTAATTGGGGGTGTTATGCCTCCACCAGAAGACATTCAATCGGTAGAAATACTTAAAGATGCTTCATCCACAGCTATTTATGGTGCAAGAGGAGCAAATGGTGTAGTTATAGTAACTACTAAAAGGGGTAAAGATGGCAAAGCCCGAATCAATTTTTCATCTTCATGGTCCTCTCAAAAAGAAATAAACCGTTTAGACATTCTTAATGCTGATCAGTTCACAAGTTTTATTCAAGAAATTGATCCGAGTTATGTTCCCGAACTTACAGGTGAGGGTACCGATTGGCAAGATGAGATCTATAGAGCAGGAGGAATTCAAAATTATCAACTTTCTGTTGCAGGAGGAACTGAAAAAGTGAACTATTATTTATCAGGAGCTGTATTCGATCAAAAAGGGATTGTTCGAGATTCAGACTATAATAGGTATTCTATTACTTCTAATATAGATATAAAAGCATCAAAGACATTCAATTTTGGAGCTAGTTTATTTGCTCGTAGAACGAATCAAGACGGAATCAGAACACAGGAAGGTGGTGATGCTGCTCAAACGGGAGTAATATCAGGTGCCTATAAATTTCCTTCTACTCAAGGTTTAAGAGATGCAAATGGTGATTTTTCTTTGGCAGATAGAGGTTTTGAAATTGATAACCCTTTTGCTTTGGCCACCGAGCTAACAAACGAAACAGCACGAAATTTATTTCAAGGAAGTGCTTATATGGAAATAAACATTGTTGAAGGATTACAATTTAAAACTACACTTGGTTCTACTGTTAGAAATGATAGAAGAGGTCAATACTACCCAAGAACATTGGTACGTGGAGATGGAGCAGATGGAGAAGCTACACTTATTTTTTCAAAAAGTACAAGTTTTATTAATGAAAACTATTTAACCTATACAAAAACTTTTGCAGAAATTCATGATCTTACGGTAATGGCGGGTTATTCTTTTCAAAAAGATAGAAGGGAAAATATAGTGACGATTGCAACTGGATTTCTTTCAGATTCTCAATTGTTTTATAATCTAAGTGCAGCTACAGATCCTCCTTTTATTAATTCAACTTTATCTGAAGTAGAATATGAAGCTTTCTTTGGAAGACTTAATTATACGTTAAATGATAAGTATTTATTTACTTTAACAGCGCGTAGAGAAGGGGCTTCACCTTTTGCAAAAAACAACAAATATGCATTTTTCCCTTCTGCAGCTTTCGGGTGGAAAGTTTCTAACGAAGGCTTTTTGTCAGATTCTAACACCATAAGTTTACTAAAACTACGTGCCAGTTGGGGGCAGGTAGGTAATCAAGCCATAGGTGCATACCAATCACAAGCTTTCTTTTCAAATTTATTTACTACAGTTCAGGGTGATCAAGTTCCTGCTCTATTCCCTAGTCAATTAGGTAATTCCGATTTAACTTGGGAAACTACTACACAAACAGACATAGGTCTTGATCTTGAAATTTTAAAAGGTAGAATCGGTCTTACAATGGATTACTATCTTATGAGAACTGAAGATCTTTTATTTGATGTACCGGTACCAACTTTTACTGGATTTCAATCACAACTTCAAAACATTGGTATAATAGAAAATAATGGTTTTGAATTTGCTGTAAATGCCGGAATTTTGGAAAGTGATTTTAAATGGAATACAAACTTTAATATCTCATTCAATAATAACAAGATCATAAAGCTTATTGAAAATGAGACTCCCGGAAATGATATCTTTTATTCTTCGTCGCCTTTACCAGGTGGAGGCAATACACAATTATTAAGAGAAGGTGAATCAGTAGGTACTTTTTGGGGCTTTGTTTATGATGGAGTGTCTCAAGCAGGAGATGTTATTTTAGTAGGAGGCGAAGGTATTGGAGGCGAAAGCTTTAGAGACTTAAACGGTGATGGTGAGTTAACAGAAGAAGACCGTACTATTATTGGAAATCCTCATCCGGATTTTACATGGGGTTGGAATAACGATTTTAGTTATAAGAACCTTAGCCTGAATATTTTTATTCAAGGTTCTCAAGGGGCAGAGATGTTAAATTATACTGCAATGGAACTTGGGGCATTAAATGGTAGAACTAATACTACTACAGCAGCTCTTAATAGATGGACTCCAACAAACACCGATACCGATATTCCCATGGCTAGTTCTGGAAGATCTTTTGTAACCTCAGACAGATGGGTAGAAGATGCAAGTTATATCAGGTTGAAAAATATTTCTTTAGGATACGATTTTAGTCAATCTGCATTAGAAAAGATCCATTTGAGATCATTACGTATTTATATTAGTGGTCAAAACTTAATAACTATTACAGATTATAGTGGGATAGACCCTGAAGTAGCTTATAGCAACTCTAGTACAAACCTTGGGCTTGACTTTGGCAGTTACCCTAACGTAAAATCATTCACAATTGGATTAAACGTTGGGTTATAATATAATAATTAAAAACAATAAATTATGAAAAAAATAGTAAAATTTTCAGTTCTAAGTATAGTCGTATTTTTTATTGGCTGTGCTGATTTAGAAGAAAACCCTATAGGTGAAAGTTCTCCTATTGGATACTTTAATACAATAGATGATGTAGTACCAATGATTATGGGTACCTACGGATTAATGGCATCTTCAAATTATTATGGAAGAGGGTTAACTACCCCATTAATGTTAATGAGTGATATGGTTGATAATGGCTTTGAATTTAGCGATTATGCTGAGTTGAGTCCTTTTTTACACACACCAAATAACTCATACTCCAGTAGAATTTGGGACGTTTCATATCAGATTATTGCTACGTCAAATACTGCATTAGATGGTTTAACCGTAGTAGATGAACCGTCTGAAGACAGACGAAAAAGATTTCAAGGTGAGGCAAGGTTTGTCAGAGCTTTTGCTTATTACCATTTAGTTCGTTTGTTTGGAGAGATCCCGTTAATCACAAGTTCAGATATAGGAGATGTATCTGCTATCCAACAATCATCAACAGACGAGGTGTATGCACAAATTATTGAAGATCTTACCTTTGCTTTTGATAATTTATCAACCAACCCTCAAGGAGGGGTAAGATCGAGACCTTCAAAAGGAACAGCCGCCTCATATTTAGCATCTGTTTATATGACTAGAGGTGATTGGCAAAATGCATACAATAATGCCAAATGGGTGATCGATAATGCTGGTACTTTGAATTATGCATTAACGAACGATTTTCAGGATGTATTTAGAGAATCTGAACAATGGGCTTCACAAGAATACATTTTTGTACTGGATTTTACAGGTAATCAAAGAGGTGATGGTACAGGTACAACCTTAGAAAATGATGGTTTAATAGGACCTTTTAATGGTGTTGATGGTGCTGATAAGCCCATAAGAGGTTGGAGTATGCTGGTGCCTCATCAGAATGTATATGATAATTGGGATAAGGATGACTACCGTATAAAAGTGAGTTTAACCGATTCTATAATTATGAGAGACGGTACAGGTATTGTAAGACATTATTCAGATTTCAATTGGAAAGCACCCCATATTGCAAAACATAATAGGTTTTATGGTGAAGGAAGAACCACAGCAGGTTGGAGGTCAGATTTAGATTTTGTTGCATTTAGATATGCAGAAGTATTGCTTATTGCTGCAGAAGCTGCCAATGAGTTGGGTAATACTGTAGAAGCGGTTGATTATGTAAATCAAATTAGAAGTCGTGCAAGAAGTGCCGGTACTATTGACTTTTTTGGAAATGGTTATGGTACTTATCCAGCTTCAACTTCACCAGCTGATGTTGTGGGAGTGCCATCTCAAGATGATTTTAGAACACTTATCTTAGAAGAAAGACGTATAGAACTTGCTTTTGAGTTTAAAAGATGGTATGATATTGTTCGTAGAGATTTAGGAGATCAAGCATTTGGTGCTGGAGGACTTGAGCCTCAAACAGGTTTTAGTAAATTTAGATACTTACTTCCAATTCCTCAAGGAGAAATGGATAGAAATCAGAATTTTGTACAAAATCCTGGTTACTAAGTTATAGTTAATATTATTTGAGTTAGTTTTTGTTAGAATTGGTGTCTTGTTCTTTAGAGCAAGACACCTTCTACAATATAAAAATTACCTAATTATAAACACAGGGTAAACGCATTAAAAAATACTTGTCTTCAGACCCCGAGTATTTGGGAGAAGAATCTCAATAATAAAGAGATTTCTCATCATTCGTTCATTCCCGATTCCGAGCACTCGGGAGGGACCGAAATAACATTGTCATTAAAAAGTATTTTTTTTGATGAATTAGAAATTAAACAGGTGAAATCGACTATATTATTTTTAATGCGTTGATCCTGATTATAAACATTTAGTAATTGATGTTCAATCATAAATCACTATATCTATTAGTCACTCAAATCATCTCTATATATGAATAAAAATAAAATAGTATATGATCTACAAATACTAATAGTTGCTATATTTCTGTTTAATTCCTGTACTACTCCGTCATCTAGTAAAGAAGATTCTAAACAAGAAGTTGAGTTCTTTGCAACTGAGGTCAATGCTGATGAAATTTCTGTTGGAAATAAAACAATAGTCTTTGATGGCGTTTCATTGATTGATGGTATTGAAAAAACCACAATCAAAAATTCTACTATTATCATCCGAAATGGACTAATTGATGAGATAGGTAAGACAGGCACAGTGGAGATTCCAAAAAATGCTGAAATCATTAAAGGAGAAGGTCTTACACTTATGCCCGGTTTGATTGATGCTCATTTTCACTATGATTATGTCAAACATTTTCCTACTAAATTTGTTAGAAATGGTATTACATCTGTAAGAGATCCGGGGCAATGGATTGAAGCCTATGATTTTGAACGGCAAACAGGTGACCCGCTTCCCAGATTATTCCTAACCGGTCCGCATTTAGATATGCCACCACCTAGTTGGCCTAAAGATTCTTATATGGTTCGGGATAAAGCTGAAGTAAGAGAAGCAATGGATTATTTAATTGGGAGGGGAGTTTCAGCTATTAAAATTTACCACAGATTACCTCTTGGATTGATTAAAGAAGTATGTGATATAGCTCATGCTCATGGTTTACCGGTAACTGCACATTTAGAAATTACAGATGCCAGACAGGCAGTTTTAGCCGGGTTGGATGGTATAGAACATGTTACCTCCATAGGTACGGCTCTAGTATCTAAAAAAAGAGCCGAAGTATTTAGGCAAAAGATGCTTGCAGACAATGATTCAAGAAAGTCAGGGCGTTTTGAAATGTGGAAAGATATTGATGTTAATGGTAAAGCTGCTGATTCACTAATAAATTTTTTAGTAGCACATCAAACCTTTTTTACACCAACCTTAGGTGCGTATGAATACAGAATGGAAGGGAAGCAACAAGACTCTACAAGAGCCCTAGGTTTTCAACATATGATGGATTTTATAGGTAGATGCCAAAAAGCCAATGTAAGAATTGTGGTTGGCTCCCATGGTCCTTGGGTAGAATATGCAGAGAGAGGGTGGTCGTATCAACATGAGATGGAATTATTGGCTAAAACCGGAATGGATAATATGAAAATTATTCAGGCATCTACTATAGAAAATGCCCGATTTTTAAAAATTGACCACCGTTTGGGTAGCATAGAAAAAGGTAAACAAGCCGATATTATATTGATTGAGGGCAACCCCATTGCTGATATTAAAAATATGTACAATATTAAAAAAGTGATGTTGAATGGTATATGGGTAGAATAATAATAGTTGCATACTGAGAACGACAAACAGAAGACTAAGAACAATAACAACTAAAACAATTAAATCATGAAAAGATCATTGTACTCCATTTACTTATTTGCATTCATTTTTGTGTTCACACAAAATACAATGAATGCGCAAACCATTTATGTTGATAACCAGCTAACTTCTGATTGTACAGGCAATTATTCCATTGCTGACCGAAATTGTAGTGGTTCTGATGGAGATGCTTACAATACACTTGCTGAGGCAGCAGGTTCTGCTGTCGCAGGTAATACAGTATTGATACGAGGAGGAGTTTTTACAGATCAATTGAGTCCACAAAATTCCGGAACGGTAGGCAATTACATCACATTCAAAAATTATGGAAGTGAAGTAGTTGAAATAACCGGAGCTTCACTATCTCCTGCAATATGGATCTTTGAAAAAAATTATATTGCAATAGAAGGATTACAGATTCGAAACGTAAGACGCTGGTTAAATGCCTTAGGATCTGATTATCTTATCATTAAAGACAATGTTTTTGAAGGAGCGCTTGATACCGGAGGAAGTTCTAAAACAGGTCTTTTTCTACAATCGTGTAACTACACAAAAATACAGAATAATACACTTCATGACACCACTCAGGATAATTTAGGGATGATTGATTGCGACTATAACTTGATTGAAGGAAATACTATGACCAAAGGTGTTCATGCATTATGGGCTTTTAAGTGTAGTAACTATAATATTATAAGAAACAACTATTTTCATAACGAGCTTCAAAAAATAGGAGAGATTTACGATTGTGATAATGCAGGGTTCGGTAGTACTGAGTATCCTAAATTAAATTCTTTGGATGACACCAAATATAATGTAGTAGAAAACAATGTATTTGCTTTTGTACCTTCTTCAGGAGATTCTTCACCTTATTCCGGTATTCAATTTGCCGGTCAATATTGTATTATAAGAAACAATATATTTTATGAGTGTGTTGGTCCTGCAATACAATTTGCCTTATATGGTGGAGAAGCAAATAATAACTACGGGAATAGAATGTCTCACAATGTATTTTATGACAATGAATTAGGAGCAATTCAAATTGCAGGGCTTAATTCTGGTGCAGAATTCTTTGACCAGAAAATAAAAAATAATATTCTATATAAAAATAAGTTTACACAAAATGATTTTCGTTGGTCATGGTATGCAGAACTGAATAACCAACCTGTGCAAATTCTTACAGGAAGAGATCAACAAGTATTATTTGATAATAATAATATCTTTTTTTCAGGTGTTGACCAATTGTATGTAATAGCTTTTGGTAATAGACCTTCTACTTCAAATCCGCCTCCTGAAACATTAAGTTGGTGGGAAACTAACAAGTCCAGTTTTATACAAAATAGCTTACAGGAAGATCCAATGTTTATAGATCTAAACTCTTCTCAATATGATTTTCATTTACAAGAAAATAGCCCGATGATAGATGCAGGTGCATTTCTTGCAAATACAACCAATGCAGAATCAAATAGTTCAGTAATGAAAGTAGATGATGCCAGATGGTTTATGGATGGTTTTGATATTGTTAGCGGAGATGCCATTCAATTAGAAGGAGAGTCAGAAAGAGCAATAATTACATCAGTTAATTATGGAGCTAAAGAACTAACCTTAGACAGACAATTGACTTGGAGTTCAGGCCAAGGAGTAAGTCTTTCCTATAGCGGTACAAAACCTGATTTAGGAGCTTTTGAGTTTGAGTCAGCTTTATCAATCAATGATGAAGTTTTCGATGCAACTATTTCAATTTTTCCAAACCCTACTAATGATACTTTAACTATTGATTTAAAAAATTCTGATCTAAAAGAAGTAATTATCTATAACGAATTGGGTCAGCAGATAAAAGAAGTAACAACTAGTGAAGTAAATGTTTCAAATTTAGCTACCGGTATTTATTTTTTCAAAATAATTTCACAAAATGGTAAAATAGCTACAAAAAAAATAATCAAAATTTAAACTTAAACAATTAAAAGTATATCTCCCCTTATGTTCAATTCATTTAATATAGTACAAATGAAAAATTTTAATAACCTGTTTGTAACTGAAACAAACAAAACTAAAAACATAAATTATGGGGATTATAAACAATTTACTTAAAAAACTTTACTTACAAATCTATGAATCTGTATTAACATTTTGTCAAATAGGAAATAAGTTACCATTAATACTATTACTAGTTGTATTTAATTTAAAATCTTATGGGCAGTATGTACCACCCGCTGGTATTCCTGCACCACCATTTGGTATAGATGAGGTAGCTCCGGCTTGGCCGTCGGCTTGGCCAGATACAGAAGTAGAAAACTTCTATTACGTAGATAACACACATCCCAATAGCAGTACTTCCAATACTTATGGTACACCAAATGCACCACGAACTACCTTTCCTGAAGGTGTACATCCGGCGGGTACCTATATAGAATTACATGGCGGACCTTACACTGGTGGTGGTCAAATTATTATTACCGGCAATGGTACAGCTTCTAATCCAGTTTGGATTAGAGGAGAAAGCCCTACAGTAAGAGCGGGAATAACAAAAGAAATGCTTGTGAGAGGATCTTATGTAATCGTTGAAAACCTTGTGTTTTCTGTTGATGCTGCTAAAATAGGATTGAGGCAGAGTGGTAGTGGCGGTTTTAACATTGACCATATTTCTATAAGAAATTGTGAAATGTATGGTTCGGGTAACTGGGCAGGTACTACCTCTTGTGTTGGTATTGGTGGCTATCCGGAAAATAGATTTACTGATATTGTCATTTACAAGAACTATTTCCATGATCGTGGAGATCTCTCACCTACTGTAGATCAAAATGATTATACGGGTGTAACAACCGGACCAAATACAGATCGTATTTGGATACTGGATAATGATTTTAGTCGTTTGGCAGGAGATGCTGTACTAGTAGGAAAGGCGGTTATTGCTGATGATTCTCAGCGACCGAGCTACATTTATATGGGGGGTAATGATTTTTATGATAATCGTGAAAATGCTATTGATATAAAAGAGTCAGATCACGTATTTGTGATAGATAATGATTGTCACGGCTTTGAAATAACAACGTCGAGTACAGGAGAAGCAGTAGTGCTTCATGATGGCACTGAAAATGTTTGGGTAGTGAATAACAGAATTTATGATGCTGAGTATGGTATTATTACCACAAAATCTACCAATACCTGGTTTATTGGCAATACGATTTGGAATATACACACTACAGATTTAAGTTCTTGGAATCCCAATAGTGCTTGGGCCAGAGGTGCTGCCATCCATTTCAGAGGGAGTAGTAACGGGTGGGTGCTTAATAATACCATATACAATTATGACATGGGTATTGAATATGCTACCGGTGGACCTTATGAAAGTTTTAATAATATCCTTTTTGGGAGAGCGCAACCTACAGGTTATGATCTCGCACTAGAGAATTCAAATGTTCGTAATCAAGTTACCTCTGACTATAATATGTATGAATCTGCTAGTTTGAATTTTGGTACGAGTTCCGGTACGGATGTAGCAGGTGCTCAGAGCAGTTATTCAAAGGAAATGAACTCTCTGTCGGAAAACCCTAACGTAGCAGATGCTGGAGGAAATGATTTTACATTACTAAGCAGTTCTAAGGCTAGAGATGCAGGGGTATTACATGCGGCTTATGCTCTGTTTGAGAGTACTTACGGCTTGTCTATTGCTGAGGGTATGAATGGCATATCCAGACCACAAGACGGTAAGTGGGATATGGGTGCTTTGGAGTATGGATCAACATTATCAAACAATGATGAAACTTTAGATACTACTATTTCAATTTTTCCAAATCCTACCAATGATATTTTGACTATTGATCTGGACGATGATATAGTAAAAAAAATAATTATCTATAATGAGTTAGGACAACACATAAAAGAAGCCACTACCAAAGAAGTAAATATTTCAAATTTATCAAATGGTATCTATTTTTTCAAAATAATTTTACAGAATGGTAAAACAGCTACAAAAAAAATAATCAAAAATTAAACTAAAACAACAAAGTATATCTCCCAATATGTTCAATTTATTTCAAACAATAGAAATGAAAAATTTTAATAACTGGTTTGTCACGAAACGACAAACAAAACTAAAAACATAAAATATGGAGACTACAAACAATTTACTTAAAAAAAAATACTTTCAGTTTACAAAAAAAATGTATCAATTAATTCTAATTGCCTTATTGATTTTTGGTTTGCAATCTTTTGGACAAACCTATGTACCACCCATTGGTATTCCTGCACCGGAATTTGGTATCAACGAATCGCACACAATGTACGCAAATGCCAAATATGATTTTGGTAATGGTCCGGAAGACTACAAAAACGCAAGCAATGGTCCTTATACACATTATATTGACAATCAACATGCGAATGCTACAGACACAAGCAATCCTTATGGTACTAATACTATGCCTCGAATGACTATTCCACAAAATATTGCCGCAGGTAGTGTTATAGAAGTCCATAACGGACCTTATAATAATACTGAAAATATTCATGGAGGCGAATATTTACCTATTGTTAATGCTTCCGGTACAGTTACAAAACCAATTTTTATTAGAGGTGCTAACAATAATGAGCGTTTTGAAATTGGAACTCTGACAGGCAATAATCAGGCTATTGTCAGGGATGTATCTTATGTCATTATGGAGAATATGTTCATTAATGGTCCGGGAATAAAAATTTATCAGCCGACCGATCATTTTACAATACGAAATTCTGAAATAACAGGTGAAAATAGTTCAGGCATCCTACTTTGGACATGGAAAAGTGCTTATACATCTGGAGACCTAAAGCAGCATATTGTTATTTATAATAATGATATTCATGATAATGGCGAATATCCGGCCACAACCGAGACAGGTATGTTTGGTATCATGATTGATAATGCAACAGAAAATGTCTGGATAATTGATAACGATATTTATCACAATGGTGATGATGGTATACAGATCATTGATAGAAATTGGGTGCCAGCAATTAAAGATATCGAAGCAGATCGAATTTTTATTGGAAAAAATCTAATGTATGAAGATGGAGAGAATGCCATAGATGCAAAAGGTTCAACAAATGTCATTATCTCGCAAAATGAGATTTATGGTTATCAGCCTCTCCCGGGTTCTTCAGCAGGTGAAGCTATCAGAATTAATGATGAAGGCTTTCAAGATAATATATGGATCATTTATAACGAAATATATGATAGTGTTGACGGTATTGATCCGGTAAATGCAGAGTTTTTTCCCTATGTTATTGGTAATTTGATATATAATTGCAGTGGTTATGGCATTAATCGAGATGCAACCATTGTTACGAATAATACTATTTATAATTGTGGAACCGGAGTCAATAGACGTGCATCTCCTTATTTTGAGCTTTCCAATAACATCATTACAGATAGTAATAATCCCTATGACTTTTGCAGTTCATGTGGAACAGATGTGATATACAATAACGTGCTGTATAACAATA
>CAYXAZ010000013.1:0-33698 GCA_964463085.1 uncultured Flavobacteriaceae bacterium
TTTAGAGTTTAGAGTTTAGAGTTTAGAGTTTAGAGTTTAGAGTTTAGAGTTTAGAGTTTAGAGTTTAGAGTTTAGACAAAAAAATAGATTATAAAAAGGATGAATCTGTATTTTACAAAAACTTCTCAAAATTAAATTAACACTAAACTTAGAAACCCAAAACCTCTAACCAAATATGAAACATCTATGATTAATTTTTACCACCAAAAAATGACTATTAAGATGTTCCATGTGACCAATAAAAAGCAATAATAACAAACACATGAAACGAGCATGCTAAAAAGTTTATACATCCAAAGAGATGACTCCCGACGCTTCGGGAGCGAACTGCATGTGACCGAATTATTAAATATTATAGACACATGAAAGCAGTTATTCAAAGAGTTACAAAGGCTTCGGTAACAATTGATGAGAAAGTTGTTAGTTCAATTAAAAACGGACTTCTAATTTTACTAGGCATTACAAATGATGATAGTATTACTGACATAGAATGGTTATCAAAAAAAATTATAAATCTTAGAATTTTTAACGATAATAATGCTATAATGAACAAATCAATTATAGATATTGATGGCAATATAATTATTGTAAGTCAGTTTACTTTAATGGCAAGCACAAAAAAAGGTAATAGGCCTTCATATATCAAAGCTGCAAAACCCGATATTGCAATTCCATTATATGAACAATTTATCTTACAAATTGAAAAGGAATTAGGTAAAAAAGTAGGGTCAGGCATTTTTGGAGCAGATATGAAAATTGAAATCTTAAATGATGGACCTGTAACTATTATTATAGATTCTTTGAAAAAAGAATAATTTTTTTACTTTTGCAGCCGCTAAATACACAAGCTATGAAAACCCAACCCTCATTACTATTTATATTTATACTTTTTTTTAATTTCCAATTTGTTTCTTCACAAGATTTTAATCTAAGTGTTTTAAGTATTCCTGATAGTTTAAAACAAAATGCCAATTCTGTTGTGAGGTTCTATGATACCAATATTGAATTAGAGTCTTCAAAAAAAATGAAAACTAAAGTGAAAAAAGCAATTACTATTTTAAATAAACTTGGCAATCATAATTCCGAAATTGTAGTTCATTATGATAAATCTAATCAGATTAAAAAATTAAAAGCTTATATATATAACGGATTAGGAATTGAAATAAAAGACATTTCTAAAAAAGACTTTAAAGATTATAGTGCAGCTGACGGAATATCATTATTTAATGATGGTCGATTAAAGCATTATGAACATGTACCTACGTCATACCCTTATACAATTTATTATGAATATGAATATGAATCATCAAATACTGCTTTTATTCCCAGATGGTTACCCGTTAATTCTTATACTCAAAGTGTACAAAAAAGTACTTTCAAAATCACTTTCCCCGATGATTTAACCATTCAAAAAGTGGAGAAAAATTTTGAAAATTATACAATTGATAAAAACTCTAATAATAATAGTTTATCATACCAAATCAACAATGTTACAGCTATTAAATATGAAGAATTAAGCCCTTCATTTATTAGTTTAGCTCCATCAGTAAAATTGGCATCTAATAAATTTCATTTAGAAGGCGTTGATGGTGTTGCCAATAGTTGGAAAGAGTTCGGGAAGTGGATGTATGACAATCTTATTTCAAGCAGAACGGAAATACCTGAAGCCACAAAAACAAAAATTAAAGAATTCGTTAAAGATATTGATGATCCTATAGAAAAAGCAAAAATTGTATATGAATTTGTACAGAATAAAACTCGTTATATAAGTGTACAAGTTGGTATAGGTGGATGGATGCCCATGCATGCTAGTGATGTTGACAGACTTAGTTATGGAGATTGTAAAGGGTTAACCAATTATACAAAATCTTTAATGGACGTTGCCGGTGTTGAATCATATTATACCGCTGTGTATGCAGGAAACCGTAAAAGAAATATGGAAAATGATGTGGTTTCAGTACAAGGAAATCACGTGTTCTTATATATTCCATCAAAAGAAAAAGATATTTGGTTAGAATGTACCAGTCAATCCACCCCTTTTGGATATCAAGGTACATTTACTGATGATAGAGAGGTATTGGTAATAACTCCTAAAGGAGGTGAAATAAAGCATACAGGTATCCATAATGATAAAGATAGTTTTCAAAAAACAAAAGCAAACTATACCATTCATGCTGACGGAAGTCTAAAAGGTGATATAATAATTCAATCTGGAGGTATACAATATAAAGATCATTACTGGTTAGAAAAAAAATCAAAAAGAGATGTTGAAGACTATTATAAAGATGATTATTGGTCTTATATCAACAATTTAACTATTAACAATTATAATTTTACTAATGATAGAGACAGTATAATATTTCATGAAAGAGTAAAAATAAAGGCAACCGATTATGCAATATTTAGTGGAGACAGAATGCTATTTACAACAAACGCTTTTAACAAAAATACATTTATTTCTAAACGATATAGAAGTAGAAAACTACCGCTTAAGATTTCAAGAGGGTTTATAGATAGTGATGAATTTACTGTTAATTTACCAACAGATTATTCCATTGAGGCAATTCCAGACAATGTTCAAATTGAAAACAAATTTGGTTTGTACGAATTTTCGATTAAAAAAATATCGGCAACCAAATTAAAATACTCTAGAACACTTTTTATTAAAAAAGGAACTTACTCTAATAATGACTATAAAAAATATAGAAATTTTCGAAAAAAAACAGCTAAATTAGATAAAACCAAAGTCGTATTAATTAAAAAATAACCTATGAAAAAGATTTTACTTATTTTACTATTAATAGTGTTCGCATTACTAACAACTTTTGCACAAAATATAAAGTTTGGTAAAGTCAGTAAACAAGAATTAGAAGAAAAGTATTACCCTTCAGATTCTTCTGCAAATGCAGCAATTTTATATAAAAAGAGGAGAACTTATTATGATTATAGTGATAACTCGGGTTGGGTACTAACAACTAAAGTACATGAACGTATTAAGATATACAATAAAGAGGGAAATGATTGGGCAACAAAAAAAATAGAACTTTATAATGATGGGGAAAAAGAAACAGTATCAATAAAAGCTTATACTTTTAATTTTTTAAATAATAAAATTGAAAAGACCAAACTTAAAAATAGTGAGGTATTTAATGAAAAGATCAATAAATATTGGAGTCAAAAAAAATTCACTATGCCTAATTTAACCAAAGGGAGCGTAATAGAATGGGAATATACAATTAGATCACCTTTTTATGGACGTATCAATGATATGGTCTTTCAATACAAAATACCTACAAAATATATTGATACTCAAACTATTATTCCTGAATTCTTTGTTTTCAAAAATCAATCTAAAGGTTTTTTCCCTATAAGCATCAAGAGAAGTACTAAATCATCCAATATTATTTTAAATTCTAAAAACAGAGGTCAAAATAGTGGGCGAGGATATGTTACTAAAACTACTTTTAGTCAAGACAAAATAGACTTTATGTCTAATGTAACTCAATGCATTTCAAACAATATTCCAGCCTTAATTGAAGAACCTTATATTAATAATTTAAATAATTATATAACTTCAATAAAATTTGAATTAACAGCTTATAAACCTAAATATTCTACTCATAAATACTTTAATACTACCTGGGAAGACGTTACAAAGACTATTTACAAAAGCTCAAATTTTGGTAATCAATTAGAGAAAACTACTCATTTTAAAGAAGATCTACAAAATTTAGTGAACAATACTGCCCCCTTAAATGAAAAAATTGTTAAAATATTTCAATTTGTAAAAAACAAAATTAAATGGAACGAGCATTATGGAAAATATACTTCTAAAGGTGTTAAAAAGGCATATAAAGATGGTGTAGGTAATGTTGCTGAAATAAACTTAACATTGGTGTCAATGCTTCGTCAAGTTGGAGTTAATGCTAATCCAATTTTAGTAAGTACAAGAAGTCATGGTATTTCTCTTTTTCCTACATCCAAAGGATTTAATTATGTGATTGCTGGTGTAGAAACAAATAACAATATAATTTTACTGGACGCTACTGAGAAATATAGTATACCAAATGTTTTACCACTAAGAGTTTTAAACTGGCAAGGTAGGATTGTTCGTGAAGACGAAAGTTCAAATTCTGTCAACTTATTCCCCAAAAAACACACTAAAGAAACCTGTTTTTTAAATGTTAAAATTGATGATGCTGGCAATTTAACCGGTTTGGAAAGAAATATATATAATGGTCTTACAGCTTTACAATACAGAACTAAATATAATAATATTACCGAAAATGATTTGATAGCCATATTAGAAAAAGACAACGATGATATTGAAATTAATGAGTTTAAGGCGACCAATAAAAACGACTTATCTAAATCTTTAATTCATCAATTTGATTTTGAAACTGATAATCAAGTAGAAACTATTGGAGATAAAATGTATTTTTCGCCATTACTGTTTCTTGCTGAAAAAGAAAATCCATTTAAATTAGAAGATCGAAAATTTCCGGTAGATTATGGTGTCCCTTGGGAGGATAAATATACCATTTCAATTCAATTTCCTGAAGGTTATACTGTTGAATCAAAACCTAAGAACGTAGCGTATGCTTTACCTGAAAATTTAGGTTCTTATAAATTTGTCACAGTTATAAAAGGTAATAAATTACAAGTTTTATCTGATCTTAAAATTAATTCTCCAATTATAGCATCTACTTACTATAAAACACTAAAAGAATTTTATAAAAAAATGATAGATAAGCAATTAGAAAAAGTAGTTTTAGTAAAAAAATAGCACCTAACAATCACAATCAGTATTACAGTCCGTTTTTTTTTTATTAAAAAAGAATTTTTTGATTAAAAAACCCAAGGCTAGAGCTAAAGCTAAATAGACTAAAATTGTTTGCATAATAAATCAATTTAATAGTGTAAAGGTAAGTAATGATGCCAAATATGCCAAAGCTGTCATGCCAAATAATTGTAAAAGAGGCCATTTCCAGCTATTTGTTTCACGCTTTACAATGGCTAACGTACTAGCGCATTGCATAGCAAACGCATAAAAAATAAGCAATGACATCCCTACGGGGAAATTAAATAACTTTTTACCTGTATCTTGATTTATTTCGGCAGCCATCTTTTCTTTAATAGTAGCTGTATCATTATCGCTTTCAACACTATATATAGTCGCAAGTGTACCAACAAAAACTTCTCTTGCTGCAAAAGAAGTTAATAAAGCGATTCCTATTTTCCAATCATAACCCAATGGTTTTATAGCAGGCTCTATAGCTTTACCTGCAATACCTATATAAGAATGTTCTAATTTATAAGATGCAATTTTCTGATTAACTTCACTTTCAGAAAGTTTTTGATTACTATATTCTTTTTTTACAATTTCAGAAGCATTTTTAAAAGACGATGGCCCATTAGATGCTAAAAACCAAAGTACAATTGAAATTGCCAAAATTATTTTTCCTGCACCGAAAACAAATGCTTTTGTTTTTTCTAATACAGTATATAAAACATTTTTAATCGAAGGGAGTTTATAATTTGGCATTTCAATAACAAAAAAACTTTTTCCTCTAACTTTTAATGTTTTATTTAACAAATAACCTGAAGCCATAGCTGCTGTAAATCCGAGAAGGTATAAAGCCATCAAGGTTAAACCTTGTAAACTAAAGATTCCTAAAATTCTCTGATTTGGTATTACCAATGCAATGATAATAGCATATACCGGTAATCTTGCCGAACAGGTGGTAAAAGGTGTTACCAATATGGTTACTAATCTTTCTTTCCAACCGCTGATATTTCTGGCAGCCATAATTGCAGGTATTGCACAAGCTGTACCGGAAATTAAAGGTATTACACTTTTACCACTCATACCAAAACGACGCATGATCTTATCCATTAAAAAAACAACCCTACTCATATAACCTGTCTCTTCTAATATTGATATCAAAAAAAATAATATGGCTATTTGCGGTACAAAAATTACAATTCCACCAATTCCGGGTATAATGCCTTCCGCCAATAAGTTTGTAAACATTCCTTGTGGTAACTCATTTTTTGCCCATTCGCTTAATTGAGCAAATGTGGTGTCTATAAAATCCATTGGTATGCTGGTCCAATCGAAAATTGATTGAAAGATCAGCATTAATATGCTTGCAAAAATTACATAACCAAAAATCTTATGAGTTAATATTTTATCAAGCTTAAAACGTAAACCCGTTGCTTTTTCAGTATCTACAGCATATGTTTTTTTGAGAATATTATTAATATATTGATAACGCAAAATAGTTTCTCTATTTTGCATTTTTTTTAATTTAGAGGTATCCTTTCTATAAGTATCAATACGTTTTTGTAAGCTTTTATCAATGGTTGAAAAGTTATGGTGTTGCGTAATTAATAACCATGCTTTGTATAAAGATATTTCATTAAAATTGTTTTTGACCTGATTGAAAAAATCAGCATCAATTCTATCTGCAATATCTTCAATTGTTGAAATATTAGCTTTTTTATAATTTAAAATTGCTTTTTTAAGTTCATCAATCCCTATTTTTTTACGGGCACTAACTAATAAAACTTCAGAATTCAATTCTTGTTTTAACAACTCTATATCTAAAGAAATTCCTTTCTTTTTCATTTGATCAGCCATATTTATAACCAAAATGGCAGGAATTTCTAAATCTTTAATTTGTGAGAATAAAAACAGATTTCGTTTTAAATTTTCAACATCAGCCACAACGACAACTACATCAGGATATTCATTATCAGGATTTAATAATGATTGTAATACTATGTTTTCGTCTAAACTTGTAGGGTTAATACTATAGGTTCCGGGTAGATCAACAATAGTAGCATTTGTTATATCATTCAATTTAGCAGTTCCGCTTTTCTTTTCAACAGTAACTCCGGGATAATTACTTACTTTTTGATTTAAACCTGTAAGCTGATTAAAAAGTGATGATTTACCAGTATTGGGGTTTCCTACTAAAGCTACTTTTATGACTTCAGTATTTCGCATAAATTTTCGCTTTTGGTAATTTGGATGAGTTCAGCTGTTTCTTTGCGAATGGCTAAATGACTACCGTTTACTCTTATATATAAAGGATCTTTCATAGGAGCAATTTGTATCAATTCAACTTCTTTGCCTGGTAAGCAGCCCATCTCCAATAATTTTAAGGGTACATTGTCATAAGAAATATCTTGTATTATTCCTTTTTCTCCAACAGATAAATTTGCTATAGTAGTCTTCAATTGTTATTTAGATTGATTATAAATACTGTGCGAAAGTACAGCTTTTTTTATTATAAAAAATATGATATTTATCATTTATTGTATTGTGTTTATTCTTTTTTAAGAATTTCTATATCTTTTTGTATCCTTATAATATCCTCTTTATCAGTTCCATCATAAAAGCCTCTTATTTGCCTTTTTTTATCAATTAAAATGAATTGTTCTGTATGAATAAAATCTTGTGCTCCACCATCACCTTCATCTAATACAGCAAAATAAGATTTACGTGCCAGTTCATAGATGTGTTTTTTATTACCGGTAACTAAATTCCATTTTGCATCTATAACTCCCTTTTTATCAGCATAATCTCTTAAAACGGAAATACTATCAATTACAGGGGTAACTGAATGAGACAAAAAGAGCACTGTTGTATCGTTTTTAAAAAATTCTTGTAAGTCTGCCATGTTTGTAGCCATTATGGGGCAAATGGTTTGACATCTGGTAAAAAAGAAATCGGCTATATAAATTTTCCCTTCATAGTTATGTTGAGTTATGGTATCTCCATTTTGGTTGATCAATGTAAAATCTCCTATTTTATGATTAGAACGAATGTGTTTTACGGAAGAATCTACCAATCTAGGATTCACATCAGCCGGATTATATACCGGCAATTTTTTTGGAGGTGACAATAAAAAATAACCAATTATAACAAAGATTATGAATAAGGTACCTATTGTGATTATTGTAGGAATTGATTTTCTAAAAAAAGATTTTTCCATTTATTTTTATATATTTGTAATCTTCAAAAGCTATGAACCCCTAAAAAAAAGCAAAGTTATTGTTTATGAAGAATTTTTTACTATTAATTCTATTTATATTTTCAACTATTTCATATGCTCAAGATGAATTGGTTATCTATGATTCTTATCTTCATGAATTAATTACTACTACTGAAGAGAAATCTATTATAAATTTTGATTCAGAAAGTATTTCTCAGCGAAAAGCTATCGTTGAAAAAATTACTTCAAATATTAATTATGATCCTAGTTTTATAAAAACTACAATGATTTTACATATGCTAAATTATAAATTGGGTGATGAAGATTATAATAAAGGTATAGATACTTATATATTTGAATTGAATCAATCTAATCAGACAGCAACAGTAAAAAGTTTTAAAGAAAGTTTAGAAAATCAAATTGATGTAGATCTATCTGATTTTTTTAATGATTGGTTTATAGGTAAAGGATTTCCGTCTTATGAAATTAGTTGGTTTCAAAATAAAGAAAACAATACTATTAGTATAACAGCAAAACAAAATCAGTCAAACTCTTCAGTTTACTTTTTTGAAATGCCTGTTCCAATAAAGGTTAGTAGTGAAGATGGCGAGTCACAGTTTATACGATTAGAACTAGGTGAAAATAAACAAAGCTTTACAGGTTCTATTCCTTTTAATATTAAAACTGTTGAAATAGACCCAGAGTATCAACTCATTAGTAAAAATAATATTGTAAAAGCAGGTATGGATCAAGAAGTGTTAAACACAACGATTTCACTATATCCAAATCCTGCAAAGAACAGTTTAAACATTCAAAATTCAAGTGAAGCTCAAGTTGAAAAAGTTTCTATATATAATATGCTGGGTAAACTAGTACTTCAAGAAACCAATCCTATTGCAGCTATCAACTTAAAGCCTTTATCATTTGGAATTCATTTGGTAAAAATTGAAACTACTCAAGGTACACTTCATAAAACTATCTTGAAAGAGCAATAAGATAGCTCAATTTTAACAAAGATTTTAGGATAACTAACTTCTCTTAATTGGTTATTATATCTTACATTTGTGCGTTTTTAAATTACGAGAATGGATATATTTATTAAAGTATCACAATTTATTTTAAGCTTATCATTATTGATAGTTTTGCACGAATTAGGACATTTTATTCCTGCAAAATTATTTAAAACCAAAGTTGAAAAATTTTATTTATTTTTTGATTATAAATTTTCTTTATTCAAAAAGAAAATTGGAGAAACCACTTATGGTATTGGCTGGATTCCCCTTGGCGGATATGTGAAAATTGCCGGGATGATCGATGAAAGTATGGATACCGAACAAATGAAGCAAGAACCAAAACCTTGGGAATTTCGTTCAAAACCAGCTTGGCAGCGCTTAATTATTATGTTAGGCGGTGTTACTGTTAATTTTTTATTAGGGATTTTTATTTATACAATGATATTAAATGTTTGGGGTGAAGATTATGTTTCAACTACAGATGTTAAAGATGGTTTTTCTGTTGCTAAAGAGTTTGAGCAGTATGGATTTAAAAACGGAGACAAAATATTAAAAATTAACGGAGAAGTACCTTTTAACGTATTAGATGTAAATAAACATCTTTTTTTAAGAGATGTTTCAACTATTGAAGTTAAACACGTTAATGGATCTACTGAAAACATTACTTTACCTGAAGATATTGGTTTAAGGATGTGGACAAATGGTACAATGGAGCCTTTTAATCCAAGAATCAATGCCGTTTTAGATAGTATAATTCCTGATTCTCCTGCACTAAAAGCTGGACTTCAAAAGAATGATAAAATTATCTCTATAGACGGTAAACAAATTCAGTCTTGGAATGAGTTTACTAATGCCGTACAAGAAAATAATGAGCTTAAAAAAATGGTGCTTGTAGTGCTAAGAGAAGGAAATAAAGAAACCATAAATGTTACTCCGGGAGCCGATGGAAATTTAGGTGTATATGTAAAAAATACACTTAAAGAACAGGTAACTGTTAATCACAAAGATTATACCTTTCTAGAAAGTATCCCTAAAGGAACTTCAAGCGCCTATTGGACATTGCGCGATTATATTGCTCAATTCAAATATGTATTTACTAAAAAAGGTGCAACAGCATTAGGAGGTTTTGGTACTATTTTAAGTATCTTTCCAACCCAATGGGATTGGCAACGTTTTTGGAGTTTAACAGCATTCTTATCTATTATGTTGGCTTTTATGAATTTATTACCTATACCTGCTTTAGATGGTGGTCATGTCGTATTTACACTCTATGAAATGATATCCGGAAGGAAACCAAGTGATAAGTTTTTAGAATATGCTCAAGTTGCAGGTTTTATATTCCTAATAACATTGTTATTATATGCAAATGGAAATGATGTATACAAATGGATAACAGGTAAATTTTAAATAGAAAATTATTATAATAAAAATGCCAAGTAATAATTATTACTTGGCATTTTTATTTATTTTACAATACATTATAAACTGTAAATTATTTCTTTTGATCTTCTTTTTCTGTCCATTCTTTTGCTCTTGCTGAGCGTTTAGCTGAGCCAGGGTGAGAAGATGTTATTGAACCTTTACCGCCTTTAGCACTCAATGTTGCCAACTTTTGAAAAGCACTTTCCATTGCATGGTAATTAAACTTATGTTTTACTAAAAATTTAAAACCATATTCATCAGATGCAGATTCATTTGACTGTGAAAATTGAGCATTCAATACATTTTCAACAAAACCTCCTATTTCTTTATCATCTAATATTTTACCTGCTCCTGTATTAGCTACGGTTACATCTTTAGCAGCTGAAATAGCATAAGCAGATTGATAACGTTTTTTTGAATGCCCTAGTTTAACATGACCTATTTCATGCCCTATCACACTTAAAATTTCATCATCTGTCATTAAATCCATAAGACCAGCCATAACACGAACACTTCCATCTGGAGTTGCAAAAGCATTCACATCTACAACTTTATACACCTTAAAATTTAATACTAAACCATCTTCATTTTCAAGACCTTTTATCAATTTATTAAATCTCTCTGCGTATGGATCTCCTTCTTCAGCAATAGGATTATTTTCATCCATCCATTGTACAGATTGTAAAGACAGTGTTGCCATATCTTCATCAGAAAGCGTAGCTGCCTTTGCTAATTTTTTACCTGCTTCAATATTTTTTGTCTTTTTTAATAGTTTACCAAATTGAGCATTTACACTTATTGTCATTATTGACATAATTGCAATTAGAATAATTTTTTTTCTCATAATAAGTTTAAATTTTTAATGGGTTTTATTAATCTTTAAATATAGAAACGAAAACTAAATAAAATCTAAAGTTTACTCATAAAAAAAGCGTCAGATATATATCTGACGCTTTTATCAATTTCTATTACAAATTATATTAATCTGCAAGAATAATAATTTTATTTTCTTTTAACTCAATAGTCCCTGAGTTTATTGATAGTAAAATCGCATTATCATCACCTTTAGTAAATTTATCTTGGTGTTCTTCTTCAATTTGAAAAGTACCTTTAATTTTAATAGTGCCTTCTTGTAATAAAGAGACTATAGGTGCGTGGTTATTTAACATTTGAAATTCGCCATTGATTCCCGGTACAGCAATCAAGTCAACTTCTCCGGTAAATAATATAGCTTCAGGTGTAACAATTTCTAGAATCATAATTCAATCTTCAGTTTGCAGTCTTCAGCCTTCAGTCACTGCATACTGCTTGACTGTGGACTGTAGACTAAGTTTTACGCTTCAGCAAGCATTTTTTCACCTGCTTCAATAGCTTCTTCAATAGATCCTTTTAGGTTAAATGCAGCTTCGGGAAGATGATCTAATTCACCATCCATAATCATATTAAATCCTTTCATAGTTTCTTTAATATCAACTAATACTCCGGGAATACCAGTAAACTGTTCAGCCACATGGAAAGGTTGTGATAAGAAACGTTGCACTCTACGTGCTCTATATACTACTAACTTATCTTCTTCACTTAATTCTTCCATTCCTAAAATAGCAATGATATCTTGTAGCTCTTTATAACGTTGTAATAATTCTTTTACTTGTTGCGCACAATTATAATGGTCATCACCTAAAATATCAGCAGTTAAAATTCTTGAAGTAGAATCTAACGGATCAACTGCAGGATAAATACCTAATTCAGCAATTTTACGAGATAATACCGTAGTCGCATCTAAATGCGCAAACGTTGTTGCCGGTGCAGGGTCAGTTAAATCATCTGCAGGTACATATACCGCTTGTACAGAGGTAATAGAACCTGTTTTGGTAGAAGTAATACGCTCTTGCATGGCGCCCATTTCAGTTGCCAATGTAGGTTGATAACCTACAGCTGAAGGCATACGACCTAATAATGCCGATACTTCAGAACCTGCCTGCGTAAATCTAAAGATATTATCTACGAAAAATAATACATCTTTACCTTGCCCATCTCCTGCTCCATCACGAAAATATTCTGCAATAGTTAAACCCGATAATGCTACACGAGCACGAGCTCCGGGAGGTTCGTTCATTTGACCAAATACAAATGTAGCCTTCGATTCTTTCATTCCAGCTTTGTCAACTTTAGATAGATCCCATCCGCCTTCTTCCATAGAATGCATAAAATCATCACCATATTTAATAATACCTGATTCTAACATTTCACGTAGTAAGTCATTACCTTCACGTGTACGCTCACCTACTCCTGCAAATACTGAAAGTCCACCATGACCTTTGGCAATATTATTGATCAATTCCATGATCAATACGGTTTTACCTACACCTGCGCCACCAAATAAACCAATTTTACCACCTTTTACATAAGGTTCTAATAAATCGATTACTTTGATGCCTGTAAACAAAACTTCTGTAGAGGTTGATAAGTCTTCAAATTTTGGAGCTTGCCTATGAATAGATAGTCCGTCATCACCTTCTTTAGGTAAATTTCCCAATCCGTCAATAGCATCACCAATAACATTAAATAATCTACCATAAATATCCTTACCAATTGGCATTTTTATTGGATTCCCGGTAGGAACAACTTCTTGCCCTCTACTTAAACCGTCAGTAGAATCCATTGCAATGCAACGTACAGTATCTTCACCTATATGTTGTTCAACTTCTAATATTAATGTAGAACCATCTTCTCTGGTAATTTCTAAAGAATCATATATTTTTGGAAGATCTCCTTCTGATGTAAATGCAACATCTATAACCGGACCAATAATCTGAGCAACTTTACCTGTAACTTTCGTCATTATTTATTTATTTTTAGAATAAAGAAAATAGATAAAAATGTATTTCACAATGTTTCTACTAAATTCTTTACTTTTTCAAGGCGCAAATATAATTATATTTAATTTAAATTTAAAACATTTTTTACCAAATATTAATGGGTAAATTACTGTTATTCTCTAAAAGATATTAGACCGCTTCGCTATTAGAAGTTAGATATTAGAATTATTTTGTATGAGACTGACAATCATTACTTTATATTGACATTATATTTTATACATATGCTTATTAATGTATTTATTATACGAACAGAATAGCAGAACAAATTCTATTGAATATCCTTGTTTAAGAATAAAATGAAACCCATAAATACGAATAAGGTTTACCATAGATAATGGTAATATTTAAAACATAAAAAATACCTCAATAAAATCAAGGCATTTTTTATGAAATAATAATTTATTTTTTTAAGTCTTGTTTCTCAAGTCTTATATTTCTTTTACTATTGATTAATCACCCAAGAGACAAAGTATTGTGCGCCTATAGCGCCAACACCTGGAGCACCAATATATTCTTGACCACCGATATTAGATCCACCAATTTTAAAGGTTGATTTAATTTTTGGTACCGAATAATTAATCTGTGCATCAATTACAGTTCTTGAATCCACCATCGCATTAGCAATACTAGCTTGCCATAAAAATTCATCTTGCCATCTTGCATTGATATTAAATCCAAAATTTTTAAATAGTTTAGGATTACCAAAAGATACTTTTACTTTATTTTCTGGGGTATTAAATCCTGCAGTAAAATCAGGATCACTCGCTTGGTCAAAATCGAATTTTGCATAGGTATAATTTACACCTAAATTAAACCCTCCAATTTTAGTATCTAATCCAATATTGGCACCATAAGATGAGACATCAGCTAAAGAATTTGTATAGGTTCGAAATATATCAAAGTTGCCAGTGGCTATGTCTATAGCTCCAGAAAAAGTAGTTAAATCGGCTGTATTGCCCGCTATTGGTGTAATTACATTTTTTTGACTTATAAAGCCGTCATATTTATTATAATAAGCATTGAAATCAACTGATACTTTCCCTAATCTACCTCTATATCCAACATCATAGGCAGTTACTTTTTCAGGTTGAACTAAATCTGTTTGTACTGACTCTAACAATCCCGCATTTTGCGCGATAGCCACTGGCACAGGAGTACCTCCAGCAATAGCTGTTTGTAGAGCTGCGCCAAAAGCCTGTACAGAGCCTACTGTGTAAGAATCAAAATATGCATCTCTACCTGTTAACGATGTACCAGGTAAAATTCTATCTAAATTATCTGGTGAAGAACCTACTAAAACTGCTCTACCTACATCAAACCCAATAAATAATGATTGCGTATCAGGATTTCTAAAACCTGTTTGAAAAGAGGCTCTAAAATTATGTTGTTTATTTTCACCGGCAGAATATACAATTGAGGCTCTTGGTGAAACGTTACCATCAAAAAACTCATTTTTATCATAACGTATAGAACCTGTTAATTTTAATCTTTCGTCAGCAAACTTTTTACTAGCTTGAACATAAGCTGCGTATTCATTATACTCAATAGGTCCGTCATAATCAGTAAAAATTGTACCTGATGAGTTTAACGAGTACACTCTATATGACCCCCCAATTTGTATATCAGCAGCTTCGTTCAACAACCTTGAAAAATTATAATTACCTTCAGCATGATACATTTTAGAATCATCTAAAAATTTTGATCCTGTTGTTATGTCAGGGTCTGATGTTACTTGATTAAAAAGTGTTTGAAATTCCGGTGTTCCTGGTTGTGGTGTAAGAACATCAGCTGCAGTCCTAGCTGCGGCATGTGCAGCTGTAGGGGTAGCTCCTCCCAATACAGCTCCTAAATAATTTTGAGCATACAGACCAAACCATTGTGGTGCACCCACTCTATTCATATTGATACCCGTAAATCGCATATCATAAGAATCTCCTGCCGTTTCTGATGTTGTATAAGCTCTAACAAAAAAATCATCATTTCTAATTTCTATTTTATGCTGCTGCATTAAGAAGTCTCTTAACTGATATCTGTTAGCACCTTGATAAATAGTATTACCAAAGCCTACTCTAGAATTCCAAATAACTTCCAGATCATTGGCAAAAGGTCTATAGTTTAATGATATATCAAATTTTGCGCTTTTGGCCTTATAATCTGTTAGATCTTGCTCTCTATAACCTGTACGTCCAACAAAACTTTTACCTAAAGTTCCAACAGGTGTACCTGCAATAGCATCCCAATCTAATTCAACAGCAACTTCATCACCATAAATACTTAGAGCATCATGAGCCTGGCTTGATCCAAAAGGAAGAATAGTGTCAGGGCTACCTGCATCACCTTCTACATATTGGTTCGTATCAGTTGCATACCATTCAGTACCTTCTAAATAAGAAAAAGATACTTTTGCAGCAAATTTTTCACTAAAAGCATGTGCTGCTCGAATACCGACATCATAAAAATTATTATCTCCGGCTTCATCTTGCATAGTTAGTCCTGTTTTTAGATACACACTAATTCCTTGTTTATCAAAAGGGCTTTGACTAGTCATAAATAATATCCCATTAAAAGCGTTGGCACCATATAATGCAGAGGAAGCTCCTGGTAATAATTCAATACTTTTTACATCTAACTCATTTATTCCTAGCAAATTACCCATTACAAAATTTAACGCAGGTGATGCATTATCCATTCCATCTACAAGTTGTACAAAACGAGTATTTGCAAATGTTGCAAACCCTCTGGTATTTACAGACTTAAATGTTAAACTACTGGTATTTAAATCAACTCCTTTTAAATTTTCTAAACTAGCATAAAAACTAGGTGCAGAAGAGTTTTTAATATCTCTAATGTCCATACGTTCTATAGTAACAGGTGACTCTCTAACACTCTCTGGTGTTCTAGAAGCTGATACTACAACTTCATCTAAGGTATTATCTGCTTCTGCTAAAGCAACATCAACTACTTGACTACTTTTTGTAATTTCAATTGTTTGTGAAACATAACCAAGATTAGAAAATACAATTTTAAAAGGTGCTTCTTGACTTACTTGCAATTCGTATTTTCCATCAAAATCAGTAGTAGTCCCTAAAGCTTTTCCTGCCACTTTAATATTGACACCCGGTATAGGTTGTCCATCGGCCGAATCAGTAACTGTTCCTGACACTGTAGTTTGGGCGTACATAGTTGCTCCCAAAAAAAGTGCAAAAACAAAAGTAAAAAATTTCTTCATAATATTCGTTTATAAGGTTAACATCGTCGCAAAATACAATTTTTTTCGGATTTTATAATGCATGCATAATAAATTTATCCAAAAATCAATATTTTACTACTTTTTTTGATGCTTTCGCAATTCCTTTACGAACATTTAAAATATACACTCCTGCAGCTAAACTATTGAAATTAAGTTCTTCTTTAAAAGAAGTGTTTGGGTTGAGGAATTTTTTATTGATAACAGTTCTTCCACTAATATCATATAAGGTGATAATAACATCATCTGAAGTATTAGCGTTTAATGAAATAGTGAAACTATCTTTAAAAGGATTAGGATATATTAAAAACTTATTAAAAGAAAAATCATCTATTGAAGCTGTTGGACTGGTTTGGCACAATTCGACTGACCAATTATTTAGCGTTCCCGCATCTTGATCTGCATTATCTACAACTTTTAAAATCCAATCTCCCTGAGATGATACATTATTAAAAGTAGAAAGTAAGTTATCAGATTTTGTGGTACCGGAAATTGCAGGATTCGCATTATCACAAATTGAAGTAGCTGCAGCATCATCAAAAATTGCATTGATATTTACCTTACCAACATTTCCCGACCCGCAACTTCTATCATAGATCAATACTTCTGTTCCGTCTGGTGCTTTTAAATAGATCTGTAGATCTCTGATCCATGGATGAGAAATGTCGATATTTACATTCACATCAGTAATAACAAAATCGTCAGTTACATTAATAATTGAAGTGATTCCGCTTGAATTATTATCAGGAATCTGTTTAGGTATATCAGCAGAATTATATATAGTACAAGTAGTTTCAAATGAGCCTATAGAAAAAGGTTCGCTATTTACAGCATAAAATATATTATCAACTGCTTCAATCATGACTCTTACATTAGGCGCTATAGAATTTGGCACAGTAATATCCTCCTGACCATCATTGTCTGTATTAGAAGCTAATACTATTGGAAATGTTAACCCTCCGTCAATAGACAATAAAATATTTACATTACTAACATTTATATCATTTCCATCAGTACCGGCAACATCCCAGGTAATCGTTTCTGTATTATTCATAGTCCAGGATACACCTGTAGTATTCTGAGAAGTAACTATAAAAGGTCCGGCTGCATCATTTATGGTTACTATCATCTCATCAGATACCGTTTGCCCTTCACCAATAACATTATCTCTTACCATCAACGAAAAATCCATTGTTCTGGAAACACTTGGTATTACCTCCCAGGTAGACGAAGTACTGCCTGAAATAATCGTACTTAATGCCGGCATACTTCTATCAGGATCTAATATTGGAGAAAATGAACGAAAAACCGCACCTCCAGTTTGTGTTGATGATGGAGGAATTGAAATTCCTGAAACTTCATTATTTATTTGTTCCCAACAATAGGTTATTTGATTACCGTCTGCATCAAATCCATTACCTTTTAAAATAAAAGGTGTTGATTTCGGAATTGTATAATCATTTCCGGCATCAGCAATAGGTGTATTCAAATTTATAATGAAGTTAGTTTGCACAGCGCATTGACTATTACCTGTAGTTATATTATCAAACATTTCTTGAATACTGATCACATGAAAATAGGCATCGCTGTTACCTTGTACATTTTGGGGTGAACAGATACCTGCATATGCCATAATGGTTGAACCACTACCGGGTTCAACAGCTGTATTATTATTTCGATTACCTCCACCACAGTTACTAGCAGTACCATTAAAAGTATGATTAGCACCATATTGATGACCCATTTCATGAGCTACATAATCTATATCAAAAGTATCACCTACAGGAGCTGCTTGCCCTGTAACTCCTCCGGCCTTTGAAGCAGTACAAGGAGAACCTAAAAATGCTACTCCACCACCGCCTGTACTAAACACATGCCCAATATCATAATTTGCTGTACCAATAATATTATCAATAGTTGTTTGATTTTTTGCAAGCATTGATGAACCATCACCGTTATTATACGGATCGTTTCCAGGGTCAGTTTCTAAAAATATCAATTGGTCATTGTTAGCAACCAATTGCATTGTCAACGCTACATCTTTTTCAAAAACAGCATTTACTCTTGTCATAGTTACTGTAATAGCAGACATCACTGCATTAATAGAATCATTACGAGTACTACCTATCCCTATCCCGGCAGCGTCTACATGAAAATTAGAATATTCTTCTGTGGTTGCCAACGCCAATCTAAACGTGCGTAATTTTAAATCATTGGCATTCTTTGAACTACTTTTTGTCGTTTTATTAACCGGTTCACTTTTTGTTAAACAGTTAAAATTCTTATTTGTATCAGTATCTTTTTTCAAATAAGTCATATATACTTTTCTGTTTTCAGTAAGAGGATCGATATACATAGTTCCTTTATCAGGAGATAAGATCATAGCATATAAGCCTAATGAGTTTAAAGTAAAATGAATCGTTGATGACTTGTCATCTATACCCTGTCCTACATACGATTTGATTGTAGGAAATTTTAATGCCAATTCAGGATGTAATATAGAAGTTTCTTTAACATTAAATTTTAACAAATTACCTTCAGCATCAGGAAATTCAACAACCTTACTTTTATAAGATAATTTATCAGAAATGGAGTTTAATTGGCTTTTTAAACCTTCTACATCTAATTTGAAGGTTTTATAATTTGTAACTATTGATTTTCTTTCTAATAAATTATCAGAAATATCCTCTTTATCAATTGTTGACCATAATATTTTTTCCTGTGCAAACCCATCAAAGTTAAAAACCAGAAAACAAGCTAAGAAAAATATATAATAGTGTAGTTTCATTTTCATCATGTTACAAATTTAATATAATTTATGAACTTTGTTATTGAACTCTAATTTGATTATAAAACAAGATAAACCTTAAAATCCCTACATTGAAAAAGAAAAGAGGAATAATTAAACTCTCAAATATCAATTAAAAAAAATAAATTAACTTTGAACACTGATTTTGGTACTAAAAATTTTCCAAAAACCATCACTCAAAATACTTGAAATAAATAAACCTTTTATTTAGTGAAAATTTACCATTCAACTACTGCTTTTAATATTACAGAAAAAGTCTCAATTGTTACAATTGGAACGTTTGATGGAGTTCATATTGGGCATCAAGAAATTATTAAAAATTTAGTAAGAAATGCTATTAGTAATAATAACAAATCAGTTATTCTCACTTTTTTTCCTCACCCTAGAATGGTTCTACAAAAAGGAAGTGATTTAAAATTACTAAGCACCTTAGAAGAAAAAATTTCATTATTAGAAAAAACAGGACTAGATTTTTTAATTATCGAACCATTTACAAAAGATTTTTCAAGGCTTACTGCTTTAGATTTTGTTCGTGATATACTGATACAACAACTTAAAATTAAAAAATTAGTGATTGGTTACGATCATCATTTTGGTAGAAATAGAGAAGGTGATTTTGAACAACTCAAAGAATATGGTACTGTTTATGATTTTGAAGTAGAAGAGATTCCAGCACAAGACATTCAAAGTATCGCGGTTAGCTCTACCAAAATTCGTAAAGCATTAGAAGAAGGTAATATAGAAAAAGCCAATGCCTATTTAGGATATGAATTTATGCTTACCGGAAAAGTCATACATGGGAAAGGTTTAGGCAAACAATGGAATTATCCTACCATTAATATTCATATAAAAGAATCTTATAAACTAATACCAAAATCTGGAGTTTATGTAATAAAAACTACTATAAATAATACCAATCTATTTGGTATTATGAATATTGGATATAGACCTACTATTGATGGAAAACATCAAACTATTGAAGTCCATTTACTTGATTTTAATGCCGATCTTTATGGTAAAAATATTCAAGTGCAATTAGCATATCGTTTGCGTGATGAGGAAAAATTTAATTCAGTAGATGAATTATTTACTCAAATTAAACGTGATGAAAGTAAGGCAAAAGAATTAATTTCTAATGGAAAAATTTCTTTTTAGACATATTGACAATACGCCGTTAATAGTATTTAGAATTATTTTCGGATTGTTACTTTTTCTGGAATCTGTTGGTGCCATTTTTACAGGCTGGGTTACAAGAACACTCATAGAACCTACATTTACATTTAACTTTATCGGATTTGAATTTTTACAACCTTTACCAGGGAACGGTATGTACTATTATTACTTGATAATGGGTGTTTTTGGATTTTGTGTTATGATTGGTTATCGCTATCGATTGGCAATCATTTCATTTTTTATATTGTGGTCCGCAACTTACTTAATGCAAAAATCATCTTATAACAATCATTATTATCTGGTTTGTTTATTAAGTTTTTTAATGATCTTTCAACCTGCAAATAATTATCTTTCTATTGATGTTAAAAGAAACCCTAAATTAAAATCAATCTCCGTTCCTTTTTGGACATCTCTACTGTTAATACTTCAAATAGGTCTGGTCTATTTTTATGGTGGAATTGCTAAAATATATCCTGACTGGCTCAATGCTGATCCGGTACGAATATTTTTATCTTCAAAAACTGATTATCCTTTGGTAGGTAGCTTATTCACTAAAGAATGGTTTCACTATTTTTTAAGTTATAGTGGATTGTTTTTTGATCTACTGATTGTACCTTTATTATTATTTAAAAAAACACGTGTTTTTGGATTTGTACTTTCGGTATTCTTCCATCTATTTAATGCAATTATTTTTCAAGTAGGTATTTTTCCGTTTTTAACATTATCGTTTGCGCTTTTCTTTTTCAAGCCTCAAGCCATCCAAAATATTTTCCTAAAAAAGAAACCTTTATATGATAAGAATGAGATTATTTCGCCTCAGCGAAAAAATTATTATTATTTGTTTATCGGCATTTATTTTGCAATACAAATACTATTACCGCTACGACATTGGCTTATTAAAGACAATGTACTTTGGACAGAAGAAGGGCATCGTTTAAGTTGGCGGATGATGCTTCGTTCAAAAAGTGGTTATCAAAATTTTACAATAGTTGATAAAACAACCAAGAAAAAAAAGAAGATAAAACTAACCGATTATCTCACACAAAAGCAAATTGGAGCAATGAGTGCTAAACCTGATATGATCTGGCAATTTACACAATATCTTAAAAAAGAATACGCTAAAAAAGGACAAGATATTGCTGTTTATGTAAAAGGTAATGTCAATGTGAATGGCAAAACGTTCAAGCCTCTGGTAAATGACACAATTGATATCTCTTCTTTAAAATGGCAGTATTTTAAACATAGTGAGTGGTTGTTGCCTTATAAAAAATAGATTATCCTCAGTGACACCTTCTTAATTTAAGGTTTTATAGACCAGTTTTACAAATCAAAAGATTCGTACAGGGCAAACGCATTAAAATATTTGTCATTCAGTCCCGAGGCTTCGGGAGTAGCCTTAGCGAAGTGAACCAGCCTGCCGGCAAAGGCAGGGAATCTCAATAACAAAGAGATTTCTCGTCGTTCGTTCCTCACTCTGTCGAAATGACATTGTCATTAATCTTGAAAGGTTTTGATGAATTTAAAGTTAAACGGCTGAAAATCAGCTATAATTTTTTAATGCGTTTGCCCTGAAGATTCGTAAATCTAAATTCGTAAATCATCAATCTATTACTATCTTTGCTTCTTTAATAAAACAAAATCATGTTACAAGTAGCAACCATTAGAGAGCATAAAGACCATATTATAGAAAGATTGGCTGTTAGAAATTTTAGCGATGCTGAGACTATTATCAATCAAGTACTAACAATTGATGAAAAGCGCAAAGCGACTCAGACCGAATTAGACAATATATTAGCTGAGTCAAATAAAATATCTAAAGAAATAGGTTTCTTATTTAAATCTGGAGAACAACAAAAAGCTACTATTTTAAAAGAAAAAACGGGTCAGTTAAAAGAACAATCTAAGCAGTTAAATGAACAATTAAGTAATGTTCAAAATGAGCTGAATAACTTACTGTGTCAGATTCCTAATATTCCAAATGAATTAGTGCCTTCTGGCACTACCGAAGAAGATAATGAAGAGGTTTTTAAAGAAGGAGATATTCCCAAATTATATGATGGCGCATTACCTCACTGGGAATTAGCCAAAAAATATGACATTATTGATTTTGAATTGGGCACTAAAATAACTGGTGCCGGTTTTCCTGTATACAAAGGTAAAGGTGCTAAACTGCAACGTGCATTAATCAATTATTTTTTAGATAAGAATACAGATGCTGGCTATCAAGAAGTTCAAGTGCCATATTTAGTGAATGAAGCATCGGGTTTTGGTACGGGTCAGTTACCCGACAAAGAAGGGCAAATGTATCATGTAACCGGAGATGATTTGTATCTGATTCCTACAGCTGAAGTGCCAGTTACCAATTTATATAGAGATGTATTGTTGAAAGAAAGTGATTTTCCTATTCTCCATACAGCATATACACCATGTTTTAGGCGAGAAGCCGGTTCTTATGGTGCTCATGTAAGAGGTCTAAATAGATTACATCAGTTTGATAAAGTAGAAATTGTACGGCTTGAACATCCTAATAATTCTTATAAAGCCCTTGACGGAATGGTGAGTCACGTCAAAGAAATATTGAGGGAATTAAAATTACCCTATCGTATTTTACGATTATGTGGTGGCGACTTAGGATTTACTTCTGCACTAACCTATGATTTTGAAGTGTTCTCAACAGCACAAGACAGATGGTTAGAAATTAGTTCTGTTTCAAATTTTGAAACGTTTCAAGCCAATCGTTTAAAATTACGTTTTAAAAATGCTGATGGTAAAAGTGAGTTGGCACATACACTAAATGGAAGTTCATTAGCTTTACCAAGAGTATTAGCAGGTATATTAGAAAATTATCAAACTGAAAGCGGAATTAAAATTCCTGAAGTATTGCAAAAATATACTGGATTTGACATAATTGATTAGCATAGCTATAATTATTTTGATGAGTTAAATAATTATAACTGCTTACTGCCACTGAAGACTGAATTTAGTTACTAGCCACAGCTACCATTAATTTTTTGTACTTATTCATTTCTAATAAGGCATTAAAATATGCACTTATTTGACCTTTTTCCATAAAAAGCGTAGCATTGTTTTTTGCTATTTCGTAGTGTTTCGTTAGTTCAATCATTGTAAAAAGTATTAGTTATCTCTATACATAAGACAAATGTCATGCCAAAATGTTACAGCGTACTTTTCTAAACCATACTTTTTATTGATTACTTATTAATTATCAGGATGTTGTAAAAATAATTTAAATTATTTTTTGATTAGTCAAGGCGAAAAATTTAAGCATAGCTCTATGCTACGGTTATATTTTTAACGAAGAATTAGCAAAAAAGAAACAAATTATATGCAACATCTTGGTATTTAATTGGTATTGATTAACACTTCTTTTCTTATCTTTGAAGCCATACCATAACGTCATGTTTCGTAAATTTATTGTAATCCTCTTTTTTATTTCGGCTGTGAGTTTTTCGCAAAACTCACAATTGGCAGCCAATTATTTCCATAAAGGCGAATATGAAAAAGCTACAGCTTTGTATAAACAGTTGTATAAAAAGAATAAAGTAAGACGCGACTATTTTAAAAAATTGCTCTCTTGTTATCAACTCACCGAAAATTTTGAAGCAGCTTCAACCTTATTGAATAATCATCAAAAAGATTTTCCAAAACAAGTCAATATAATTATAGAAATAGGTTATAATTTACAACTACAACATCAACAAGAAAAAGCAATTCCGTTTTACGAAAAAGCATTGCAGATAGTTGATAATGATTCTCATTCAGGATACCTTATCGGACGCACATTTCAGGAGAATCATCTATTAGATTATGCTTTAAGAGCATATAAAAAAGCAATGGAATTGAACCCTGATTTAAACTATGATGCTTATATCGCTTTTATTTATGGCGAAAAAGCAGAAATAGAAAATATGTTTGACGCTTACTTGAATATGGTTGAAAAAAATGAAAGTTTTTACCCAACAGTACAACGATATGCAGGTATGTTTATAACAGATGACAGTGAAGATGCTAACAATGTTTTATTTAGAAAATTGGTGTTGAAACGGTTACAAAAGAATCCCAATAATTCTTGGAACAAACTACTTAGTTGGCTCTATATGCAGCAAAAGGATTACAACAATGCCTTAGTTCAAGAAATAGCTTTATACAAAAGAGATCTAGAAGATCTATCGAGAATTGCTGATCTAGGTGATGTTGCTTTTAACAATAAAGATTATGAAACTTCAAAAGCTAGTTTTATCTACATATTAGAAAATACACAGGATTCAAATCTTATCTTAAATGCTCACTTATATTTATTAAAAATAACTATTGCAACAGCTTCTTCAAAAAAGGAATATGAAAATGTTGAGCAACAATTCCTACAGTTATTTACTACTTATGGTAATGGAAGTGCCACTTTAAATTTAAAAGTTTTATATGCTGATTTTTTAGCTTTTAAAAAAGATAATCCTGATAAAGCCATTACCATTCTAAAAGAAGTTTTAACTGATGCCGGTTCACAATTTCAATACGGATCTGTCAAACTAAAAATAGGCGATATTTTAGTTTATACCAATAAATTTAATGAAGCTCTCATTAATTATTCACAAGTACAAACACATTTAAAAAATAGCACTTTGGCGCAAACTGCACGTTTTAAAGTAGCACAAACCTCTTATTTTAAAGGTGACTTTAAATGGGCCTTAACTCAACTAAAAGTATTAAAAAAATCAACTTCTCAACTCATTGCAAATGATGCTTTAGATTTAAGCTTATTAATTTCAGATAATATTGTTGGAGATACAATTCATGATGCTTTGAAGACCTACGCTAATGCAGATCTATTAGCTTTCCAAAACAAAAACAAACAAGCCATTGACACCTTATCTATTGTATTAGAAAAATTTAAGGGACGTTCTATTGAAGATGAAGCCTTGCTTAAACAAGCAGAATTATTTACTATAATTAAAAAATATAAACCTGCTGAAAATAATTATTTAAGCCTAATTGAATTACAAAAAGACGGTATTTTAGTAGACGATGCATATTTTAACTTAGCCAAGTTATATGAAAACAAGTTCAATAATATAGAAAAAGCAAAAGAAATGTATCAAAAAATTATTTTTGAATTCCCTTCCAGTATTTATTTAGTAGATGCTCGAAAGCGATTCAGAAAATTAAGAGGTGATGTAATAAATTAAAACCACAAAACTAAAATAACAAATTCCAATAATTGGAATGTTTAAAAATAATTGTCTGGTCGAGCATTATTGAGAGACAAAATGTATTTTGTCTTGAAAATAGCAAGTGTAACTTATCGAGACCTTAATTTAAACAAATCAACTCATAAATGATTAAACAATAATTAATGTATATATACAACGTAACCATAAATATAGAAGAAGATGTTGAAGAAGACTGGCTCAGGTGGATGCAAGAAAAACACATTCCTAAAATGTTAGCAACCGGTAAGTTTTCTGAAGCTAAGTTGTGTCAGGTTATGATAGAAGAAGCACAAGGCATTACCTATTCTATTCAATATACTACAGACAGTAAAGAAACATTAGAAAAATACTACAATGAAAACGCTGAGCAACTCCGTCAAGAAGGAGTCTCTCTTTTTAAAGGAAAATTTGTAGCTTTTAGAACTGAACTAAAAGTTATCAATCATGTTAAAAACTTCATTAAGAGCTGAATTTATTTCAGCTTCTTACACTTTTAACCAATAAGTATTTTAAAAATCTATGACAGTTAGAGCCAAAAAACATTTAGGACAGCATTTTTTAAAAGACGAGAATATTGCAAAAAAAATTGCCGATACTTTAACTGAAAAAGGATATGACACCGTACTTGAAATTGGACCGGGTACGGGTGTATTGACAAAATACCTTCTTGAAAAAGAGTTTACAACGCATGTAATTGAAATTGATACCGAGTCTGTTGAATATTTAAAGTCACACTATTTAAACTTAGCCGATAGAATCATCTCTAAAAACTTTCTGAAAATCAATATTTCAGACGAGTTTCAAGATAAACCCTTTGCTATTATAGGTAATTTCCCTTATAATATTTCTTCACAAATCCTTTTTAAAACGCTCGAAAATAAGCATCAAATACCTGAATTTACCGGAATGTTTCAAAAAGAAGTAGCACGTCGTATCGCTGAAAAACCGGGCAGTAAAGTATATGGCATTCTTTCGGTATTAACACAAGCATTTTATGATGTTGAGTATTTATTTACAGTTCCGCCCAGTGTGTTTAATCCGCCTCCAAAAGTAGATTCAGGAGTTATCAGATTAATACGTAAAGAAAATTATATACTTCCTGTTGACGAACAATTATTTTATAAAGTAGTTAAAACAGCCTTCAATCAACGGAGAAAAACAATCCGAAACAGTTTAAAAACTTTTAATTTATCAGATAAATTAAGAGAAGATACTATATTTGCGCAACGTCCTGAACAATTATCTGTTCAGGAGTTTATTAGTTTGACGCAAAAAATAGCAACTGATGCCGTTTGAATTAACCAAAGATCTTATAGCGCAAGTAACTTCACTCATCCAACAAAAGGATGATACTACCTTGCTTAAAATCTTAGGTAATGAACATTATGCTGATATTGCTGAGCTTTTAAATGACTTTAGTCTAGATGAAGCTACCTACATTATTAAATTGTTAGATAGTGAATTGACTTCTGATATTTTAATGGAAATAGATGAAGATGTTCGTGAAAAAATACTAAAAAACCTATCTGCCAAAGAAATTGCTGAAGAGCTTGAAGAGCTTGATACTGATGATGCTGCAGATATGATTGCCGAGTTACCTGAAGAGCGTCAAGAAAAAGTTATTTCTGAAATTGAAGATGAAGAACATGTAAAAGACATTGTTGAATTATTGACTTATGATGAAGATTCTGCCGGTGGCTTAATGGCTAAAGAATTGGTAAAGGTCAATGAAAACTGGGATGTATTAAGATGTGTTAGAGAAATGCGTGCCCAGGCAGAAAATGTTACTAGAGTGCATTCTATTTATGTAGTTGATGATGAAGATAAACTAAAAGGACGTTTATCACTAAAAGATTTATTGGTAACCTCAACCAAAACACATATTTCTGAAGTCTATATCCCTAAAGTTGATTCAGTCAATGTGCATGAAAAAGCTGAAGATGTGGCTCTGATCATGCAAAAATATGATTTGGAAGCCATTCCTGTAGTTGATGATGATTACAAACTAATGGGTAGAATCACAATTGATGATATTGTAAATGTAATTAAAGAAGAAGCTGAAAAAGATTATCAATTAGCTGCCGGTATTACTGAAGATGTTGAGGCAGATGATACTGTATGGGAACATACGCGAGCTAGATTACCTTGGTTATTTTTAGGATTAATAGGTGGCATTGGTGCAGCAGCTATTATGGGTGGTTTTGAAGATTTAATCAGCAATCATGCTATTCTTTTCTTTTTTACACCATTAATTGCTGCAATGGCAGGTAATGTTGGTGTACAGTCATCAGCAATTATCGTACAAGGTTTGGCAAACAATGACCTCAAAGGAAGTATTGGTAATCGCTTGTTAAAAGAATTTTCATTATCTATTGTAAACGGACTCATACTATCAATTTTATTATTTGTATTTACATGGTTTTTATATGGTAATATATTAACCTCTTCAGCTATTTCTATTTCACTGTTAGCTGTAATTATTATGGCTGGTATTATTGGCACATTTATTCCTTTATTTTTAGATAAACGCGGTATTGACCCTGCCATAGCTACAGGGCCTTTTATTACTACCAGCAATGATATTTTTGGTATTTTAATTTACTTTATGATTGCTAAAATGGTGTTGGGGATCTAAATTCAAAAAATAATATGAGTAAAGAAATTGTTATTCCAGACCAAATAATTACCAGCAAAATATATTTGATTAGAAATCAAAAAGTAATGCTAGATAACGATTTAGCAGAACTTTATCAAGTAGAGACTAAACGTTTAAATGAGCAGGTTAAAAGAAATACAAATCGTTTTCCTAAAGATTTTATGTTTCAACTTACTATTGAAGAATGGAAAAATTTGAAGTCGCAAAATGCGACCTCAAGTTGGGGAGGAAGAAGAATACCCCCATTTGCATTCACAGAACAAGGAGTAGCAATGTTATCTAGTGTATTGAATAGCGAAAGAGCAATAGCAGTAAATATTAAGATCATCAGAATATTTACTAAAATGCGTGAAATGCTCGCTGATAATTTGAATATAAAATTAGAAATAGAAGAGATCAAGAAAAAACTATCAAATCAGAATAAAAATATTGAATTGGTTTTTAATTATTTAGATGAGTTGATAGAAAAGAAAGAAAACTCAAAATCTAGAACAAAAATAGGTTATAAAAAATGAAGACTTTTCTCATTATAGAAATATCCAAGTCCAGAAAAACAACAGCATATTTTACGTATTTTTGTCAGCTATTAGAATTTAGAATTGATGTCTGAAGAAAAAAAATCACTCAACTTTTTAGAGCAAATCATTGAAGAAGATCTAACCAATGGTTTAGATAAAAACAAACTTCGTTTTCGTTTTCCGCCTGAGCCTAACGGATATTTACATATTGGTCATGCCTCTTCTATTTGCTTAAATTTTGGATTGGGACTAACTTACAACGCTCCTGTAAATTTGCGCTTTGATGATACCAACCCAGCCAAAGAAGAACAAGAATATGTAGATGCTATTAAACATGATATTGAATGGTTAGGATTTCAATGGGAAAACGAATTATATTCTTCAGATTATTTTCAACAATTATACGATTGGGCAATTGTATTGATCAAAAACGGAAAAGCTTATGTTGACGATCAATCTTCCGAAGCTATTGCTGAGCAAAAAGGAACACCAACTGAGCCCGGGGTAGATGGTCCGAACAGAAATCGTTCTATTGAAGAAAATTTAGCATTATTTGAAAAAATGAAAAATGGAGAATTTGAAGAAGGTTCTCATATTTTACGTGCTAAAATTGATATGACTTCACCAAATATGTTAATGCGCGACCCGATCATCTATCGTATTCTAAATAGATCACATCATAGAACAGGTACAACATGGAATATCTATCCTATGTATGACTGGACACATGGTGAATCAGATTATATCGAACAAATTTCACACTCTATATGCACCTTAGAGTTTAGAAGTCACCGTGAATTATATGACTGGTTTTTAGACCAAGTCTATTCCGGTAAAGACCTTAGACCAAAACAACGTGAATTTGCACGTCGTAATTTGAGTTATACGGTAATGAGTAAACGCAAACTACTGCAATTGGTTGAAGAAGAACATGTAAATGGCTGGGATGACCCTAGAATGCCTACTATTTCTGGTCTTCGCAGAAGAGGTTACACTCCTGAATCTATTAAAAAATTCAGTGAAGTTTCAGGAATTTCAAAACGTGATAATATAACTGATGTAGCTTTACTTGAATTTTGCATTAAAGATGATTTGAACAAAACAGCACCAAGAGTAATGGCTGTTTTAGATCCTGTTAAAGTGGTTATCACTAATTATCCGGAAGATAAGGAAGAACTCATCAACGCCTCATATAATGATTATGTAGAAGGTTTTGGCAGCAGAAAAGTCCCTTTTTCAAGAGAAATTTATATCGAAAAAGAAGATTTTAGAGAAGAAGCCAATAAAAAGTTCTTCCGATTAAAATTAAATAGCGAAGTCCGATTAAAAAACGCTTACATTATTAAAGCAAGCACCGTTGTAAAAGATGATAATGGAGAAATAGCAGAAATTCATTGTACCTATAGTGAAGATTCTTTAAGCGGAAGTGGTACTGAAGAAAGCAAACGTAAAGTTAAAGGCACCTTACATTGGGTATCTATACAACATGCTGTAAAAGCTGAAGTACGATTGTACGACAGATTGTTTACTGATGAAGCACCAGATGCTCATAAGGATAAAGATTTCAAAGAATTTATCAATCCAGATTCTTTAGTTATAAATACAAATACTTTTGTTGAACCTAGTTTGACCAAAGCTAAGATTGGTGATAGATTTCAATTTCAACGATTGGGATATTTTAATGTAGATAACGATAGTACTTCTGAACAACTAGTATTTAACAGAACGGTTCCTTTACGGGATAGCTGGGCTAAAATCGAGCAAAAAACAGAACTCAAACAGCCAAATAATAATACTATTAATGAAATATTATCTTTAGCAGGAAAATACTTAAAATCTCGTGAAGAAGAAGAACGATTAGCATTAGTTGCTCAGATTAATGAGTTAAGTAAAAAAGTTGAGTCTCAAACTTTATTAGATTTGATAAAAACAACCAATAGCAATAAGGAATATTTGGCATATCTGATGATATTTAACAGTCAAAACTTACAAGTTGATCTTTCTAAAAAAGAAAATTTTGAGTTAGTAAATAACCTAATAGGAAGTGCCTTGAAAATGAAAAATTCGTATGTTCGCTTTCAAGCTGTTAATTTTATAGGAAAAAATACAGGTTTTAAAGATAATCATATTGATCTACTAACTATAATGGCAACTGAAGATAAGAATACACGTATTATTGAAAGGTTAAAAACAATTTTGGATTAAGAATTAAGTGAAAATAGTAGAACAAATAAAACTTCCCATTAAAAAAGAAATGGAACTCTTTGAAGATAAATTCAAAGATTCTATGGATTCTAAAATTCCGCTGATAAATAGAATCACACATTTTATTGTTCGCCGTAAAGGAAAACAAATGCGACCTATGTTTGTTTTTTTAGTTGCAAAAATGGTTTCTGATGGTAATTTTAGCGAGCGAACTTATCGTGGCGCATCACTAATTGAATTAATTCATACAGGTTCATTAGTGCATGATGATGTGGTTGATGACAGCAATCGCCGTAGAGGTTTTTTCTCATTAAATGCATTATGGAAAAATAAAATTGCTGTCTTATTTGGTGATTTTTTGTTTTCAAAAAGCTTATTACTGTCTATTGATAATGACGATTTTGATCTACTAAAATTAATTTCTATTGCCTTAAAAGAAATGACTGAAGGTGAATTATTGCAAATAGAAAAAGCGAGAAAACTTGATATTACTGAAGATATTTATTTTGAAATAATCCGTCAAAAAACAGCTACTTTAATTGCAGCCTGTACAGGTATTGGTGCTGCCTCTGTTGGAGCTGAAAAAGAAGAAATTGATCTCATGCGACAATTTGGTCAGTATATCGGTATTGCTTTTCAAATAAAAGATGATCTGTTTGATTATACTGATGCCAAAATTGGCAAGCCAACCGGTATTGATATCAAAGAACAAAAAATGACTTTACCCTTAATTCATACCCTTAATAATTGTTCAGCGAAAGAAAAGAAATGGATTATTAATTCGGTTAAAAATCATAATAGAGATAAAAAAAGAGTAAAACAAGTTATTGGTTTTGTAAAAGAAAATGGCGGTATAGAATATACCATTGCTAAAATGAAAGAATACCAAACTAAAGCTTTGAATCTTTTAAACTCATACCCTGAATCTGAATATAAAGAATCATTAATTACAATGGTTAATTATGTAATTGATAGAAAAATATAACCTCTTACCGCCCCATGTTTTATTCCAAAAACATATATCCTGTTTATTTAATAATATGAAATAGGATAAAACCCATCCCTTCTTGATCCCGCGCTTCGGGACAATGTCATTAAGTTAAGAGATTTGTGCAATCGTCTGATATTTTGATTTTATCAAAAACTATCTTTTTAATGAGTTTAAGCCCTTCCGTCTTTAATCCAGAGAAATCGGAATTAAAGCCACCTTCTCTTTTCGGGGAAGGAGTTTTGACTCTAACTACAAAGTATATTTTCTACTCTTTCTTTAAACCTATACGTTATCTCCCCTCCTTTTTTCAAGGAGGGGTGGATTTTATCCCAAAACTAATAATTGTTATAGTTCTTAAAAAAAACAGGCTTTTGGGATGGAATACGGGGTGGTTATTTTTATTTTTTCTAATCAGTCTCGACACATAAAAAAATAACTTATTCTTTATTCAAAGCTATATAGTTGTCTGAATATTTTGATTTTATGAGGTTGAAATCCTTAACTTAATGACATTAGCTTTGGGAGGAGGGGGGTTATTGAGAGTGAATTTATTCAAAAGAGTTGAGAATAGTCAGAATCTAACTCCTTCCCTTGATAAGGGAAGGTGGTCACGCATTAGCGTGAGCGGAAGGGTTAAAAAATAACAATATCTTCTTAAGATATAGACTCTAAACAAATGAATCTTCTTATACAATTTTGCTTACAATTTCTTTTTTAACTTCATGTTTTCCTTCAAAAACAGTAATGATAGCAGTATCTCCAAACAATTCATAAAAACGTTTTTCTTCACTAACCATAAGTTCTTTAGTTAAATATTCATCTTGATTACCATAAATCAATGATATTTTCGTTTTACCATCTAAAAATTTAAAATCATCATTACTTAATTCTTTAGGAATTCCACCAGAAAGCAATACAAGTTGATTACATCTTAATTTTCTTTTAGCTACATATCTGGCTACAACAGAAACACCTTGTGAGTACCCTAAAACAATAAAATTAACCGTACTTGGAATTTTTTCAGCTTCTAAAACAGCATCAAAATAATGCATTGCATTATCAATTTCCTTTATCGTATTCTCTTTTGTAAGCCAGCTTGCCCCAACGTGCTTGTATTTTGAACCCAGATAATATTTACTTTGTGCTTGAGGAGCAATAATATAGTTTTCATCAGCATTTAACTCATCAAAATATTTTAAAAAATACCTACTCAAATAACCAATTCCATGGCAAACGAACCAGACATTTTTTGTTTTATTGGTTAATGTATTTAAAGTCGCGTAAGAATTTGTTGTAGTATAAGAAACTTCCTTTTCAGTTGAATTCATTTATTTAACGTTCTATTTTATTTTGATGAATGGTTGTTTTGAACAAGTAAAAATACACCAAGCCACAGATACACGAATTTTTTCTTTTAGAATTAAAAAATAACACAAATTTCTGAAAATCCAAAGGATTTTCAATTAGTGAAATTATAATTTTCGTCTTTAAACACTCTAATTAGTGTATTAGTGTATTAGTGTATTAGTGTATTAGTGTATTAGTGTATTAGTG